>JBJMGC010000134.1:0-25415 GCA_045808105.1 Acidobacteriaceae bacterium
CGTTGCGACGAAGGTGGATAGCCGTTGGGGGGCGCGAGGATGATTCCGGCTGCCACTTTGCGTGCCCCGAGACTATAATCCGACGCGCCAAATCCTTTTCATTTTGCGTGAACCTCATCCTGACCAACCCCCGTCGGGAACTTACAGTCAGGAGATATCACAATGTGCGGAATTGTTGCTGTGTTTTCGCGGCGCGATCCGATTGCCGTAGCGACGCTGCAACGGGCAACGCAGAGCCTTTATCACCGCGGGCCGGATGGCCAGCGACAGTGGATCTCGCCCGACTGCCGGGTCGGGCTGGGGCATGCACGGCTGAGCATCATCGACCTGGCCACGGGCGATCAGCCGATCGCGAGCGAAGATGGACGCACGCGCATCGTGGTCAATGGAGAATTCTACGGCTATGAAGCCATCCAGCGGGAGCTCGAAGGGCGTGGGCATCGGCTACGCACACGATCCGATAGTGAAATTGCGCTGCACCTCTATGAGGATTTCGGTGCGGAGTGCGTGCATTCACTGCGCGGCGAGTTTGCGTTTGTGATTTGGGACGAGACGAACCGCACCATGACTGCGGTTCGCGACCGGTTCGGCATTAAGCCACTGTTCTATGCATTCCATCGGGAGACGCTGTATTTCGCCTCGGAGGTGAAGGCGTTGTTTGCCGCGGGTGTTCCGGCGCGCTGGGATGCTGTTTCGGTCTCGCACTCCGTTGAGTATGGCGGACACCAGATGCGCACGCTGTTCGACGGAATCTTCCAGGTGCCGCCAGGTCATTATGTGATTGCGACCGACAAACACGTTCAGGTGAGGCAGTATTGGGACTTCAATTATCCCAAGGCGGAGCAGGCGACGACGCTCTCCGATGCAGAGTACAGCGCGGAGCTTCGTCAGACGTTGGAAGAAGCGGTGCGTCTGCGGCTTCGCGCAGATGTGCCGGTGGGTTGCTATCTGAGCGGCGGACTAGATTCCTGCGCTGTTCTTGGGCTGGCGGCGAAGCATCATCCTGATCCGATCCGCGCCTTCACGCTGACATTCGATGACGGCAACTATGACGAGGAGAAGGAGGCGCGGGAGATGGCGGCGCGGGCGGGCGCTGATTTCTTCCCCGTCCCCATGCGGCAGGACGATCTTGCCGATCATTTCGCCGATGCCATTCTGCAGTCGGAGACTTTTTGTATCAACGCGCACGGTGTCGCGAAGTATCTGCTGAGCCGCGCGGTGCGCGATGCCGGCTACAAGGTGGTGATGACCGGCGAGGGATCGGATGAGATTCTGGGCGGCTATGCGCATTTCCGCCGCGACATGCTTCTCTACAATCACAACGGGCAGGATCCGGGCGAGGTGGCACGGTTTCTCGAAGAACTGGAGACGCTGAATCCGGTGTCGCGTGGATTGCTGCTGCCGCGTAGCGCGGGCAAGCCGCTTGATAACGTGAAACGTCTGCTGGGATTTGTACCCTCCTGGATCGAGACTTTCTCCGGCCGATCGGTCACCATGCAGGGGCTGCTGGCTGAAGAGTTTGCCGAGAATTTCGGACAGCGGGAAAGTTATCACGCTCTGTTCAGCGAACTCGATATCCGCGGGCAACTCGAAGGCAGGGACGCAGTGCACCAATCGCTGTATCTCTGGTCGAAGACGCTGCTGCCGAATTACATCCTGACAATGCTGGGAGACCGCATGGAGATGGGCCATTCGGTTGAAGGGCGTGTGCCCTTTCTCGATCACCGTGTGGTCGAAGTGATCTGTTCGCAGCCGGTGAGTCAGAAGATTCACGGCATGACGGAGAAGTATGTGTTGCGAGAGGCGGTCCGCGACGTCATCACAGATACGGTTTACCGGCGGCAGAAGCATCCGTTCCTGAGCCCGCCCGCCACGTTGAATCCAGCCGAGAAGCTGAGCACACTGGTACAGGACACGCTACGCGGACCGGTGCTGGCTTCAATTCCGTTCTTCGATCAGAAGAAGGTGCTATGCCTGCTCGACAGGCTGCCGAATATGGACGAGGCATCGCGGATTGAGATCGACCCGACGCTCATGATTCTGATGAGTACATGCGTTCTGCAGGAAGGATTTCATCTGGCGAATTGAAAGGCCGGCGCGTATTTGTGGCACTGCCGGCGAAACAGCAGATCCCTCCACTGCGCCGATCGCTCTTTGAGCGATAGCTCGGGTCGGCATGACAAGGCATGTTGCGATGCCGTCGTCGCAACAGATCTATTCTGCGCGAAGGGCCTGCACGGGATCGATGCGAGTGGCGCGTAGGGCGGGGAGCAGGCTGGCCACGCCGCCGGTGAGGAGCAGGACGGCTGCGGCCGCGGCGGCGATGCCGACGTTGAATCCCCCGACGCCGAAGAGCAGTCCGCTGATGGCGCGGGAGGCGAGCGCCGCGAGTGCGATGCCGGCGATGGTTCCAATGAAGACAGGTGTGACACCGTCTTCGAGGATGAGGCGGTAGATCTGCGCAGGCTGCGCACCGAGCGCGATGCGGATGCCGAGCTCGCGCGTGCGCTGCAGTGCGGAGTAAGCGACAACACCATAGATGCCGAGCGCGGCAAGGACCAGCGCGCAGGCAGCGAAGGCGAGCAGCAGATGGAGCTGGAAGTTACGCGCAACGAGCGAGTCGTCGACGACGGCGTCCATGGTGCGGACCTCGGGTACAACGGCCTGATCGTCGACGCTCCCGATGGCCTTACGAATGGAGCCGGAGAGCGAAGCAGCGTCGCCGGTGGCGCGGAGGACGAAGGTCCCACTCTCGTTGGAGCGATAGGTGAGCGGCACATAGACCATGGCCGTCGGCTGCTCGCTGAGATCGACGGCGCGGACATCGCCGACGACGCCGATGACCTGGAATGGCTTCTCGTCAGGGTCGCCGCGGCGGAAGAACTGGCCGACGGGATTTTTTCCGTGCCATGCGGTTTCGGCGGCGCGGCGGGAGACGATGGCGACACGCTTGCCGAGGTCATCGTCGCTGAAGAAGCGACCGGCAAGAAGCGGAATGCGCATGGTCTCGAAGAAGCCGGTGCTGCTCCAGCGGTATTTCGCATAGGGACGCGACCAGAGTGGGCGCGTGTCGGTGGGGAGGGAGATCATGTCGCCCCAGCGGTCGCCGTCGAGCGGCAGCACGCTAATGATGCCAGCGGAGCGGACGCCGGGCAGTTGGCGCAAATGCTCGAGTGAGTTCCGATAGAAGGATTCGCGTGCGCCAGGCGTGCCGTACTGCTTGTCCGGCAAGACGACGCTGGCGCTGACGACATGCTCAGTGACGAAGCCGCGATCCACGCGAAGCAGGCGATAGAGGCTGAGCAGGAACATGCCGGCGAGGACGACGAGCGTGACGCTGGCGGCGACCTCCGCGATGACCAGCGAGCGGCGAAGCTGCTTGCCGCCTGCGGCTTCGCTGGTGGTGCGGCTCTCTGAGCGCAGCGCCTGCTGCGGATGGCTGCGCACGAAGCGCATGGCGGGGAGCAGGCCGCAGAGCAAGGCGCAGAGGAGCGATGCGCCGACGGCGAAGAGGACGAGCGGCGGATCCATGCGGAGCGGGTGCGCGAGCGGAAGGGTCGAGGGCAGCGCGTGGGCGAGCCAGGGGAGAGCCAGCGCAGCACCCGTGAGACCGACCAGACCTCCGGCGGCGGCGAGCAGCAGCGGTTCTGTAACCGAGCTGCGCACTAATTGGGCAGAGGTGGCGCCGAGCGCGGCGCGGACGGCGGCTTCGTGCTCGCGTCCGGCGGCGCGGGCGAGCAGCAGGTTGGTGATGTTGACGCAGCCGATGAGCAGCACCGTGCCAACCGCGGCGAAGAGCATGAGCAGCGCGCTGCGGCTGCCGGCAGTAAGGTATGGCTGCAAGCCGGTGACGGTGGCGCTGAGCGCGACGTGATCGGGCGTCTGGCGGCCGATGGCCCGCTCAAGCGTGTTCATCTCTGCTGCGGCCTGCGCCAGAGAGACGCCGGGCTTGAGACGGGCGATGCCGAAGTAGTTGTGGTCGCCTTCGATCTCGGCGAGCTGATCGGCGGTCCAGCCGAAGGGCACGAAGGCTTCGATGTCCTGGCCGGCGGTGCCGTGCATCGTGCTCATCAGGCCCGGCGCGGGCAGCACGAAGCTGGCCGGCAGAACGCCGATGACCGTGTAGGGACGGCCATCGAACGGGATGGCGCGGCCGATGATGTTTGGATCGCCGGCGAAGCGGCGGCGCCAGAGACCTTCGGTAAGAATGACGACGTTGTGGCCGGGCTGCTCTTCCGCAGGGAGTAATGTGCGGCCGAGGATGGGCTGAACGCCGAGCAGCGAAAAGAAGTTGGCGGTGTGCTGCGCGCTGCCGATGATCTCCGGCCGGCCGCCGCCGAGCGGCATGGAGCCGAAGCCGAGCGCGGCGAAGCCCTGGAAGGATTGCGCGTGCTGCCGCCAGTAGACGAGGTGGTTGGCGTTGACGGGCAGATCCATGTCGGCAGAGTCGCCAGAGTGGATGTTTTCCCGGATGACGACGAGCTGCTGCGGCTGCGCGTAATCCGGCGTGCGCAGCAGCACGTTGCGGACGACCGCGAACATGACGATGTTGGCGCCAATGCAGAGGGCGAGAGTAAAAAGTGCGGCCGCGCTGAAGGCCGGGCTTCGGCGCAACTGACGAAGTGTGAACCGCAGTTCGCTGAGAAGTCCGTGCATCGTAGAGATTTTCTCCTGCCGCGGCCCGGGTATCGCTGCCAGGACGCAACCGTCAGAGAAGAGCTCGCGCGCGGCCGCTTTCTCCTTAGGAATGATTACAGGAGGTGCACGTACCTTGCCGAAGTTCGGAGTCGCGGATGAGCGCGGATTATCAATGACTTCCGCGTGGTCAGTTGTGTCGCCTGGTGGTTCGTGCTGTCCACGGGTGCGCTGGTGTGATCGAATTCGGACACTTACAACTGACGCGCAGGCTTGCGATGGCTGGATTGCAGCCAGCAGAGTGCGTTGCGTGCGCGAACCCGCATGGCGGGCGTGCCGGTGGCGAGGGCCTGCTCCAGGAATGGCTCAACGGTATTCCGGAGCGAGCGATCGCGCCGTGCGAGCAGGCCCAGGCCTTCGACGGCAGAGGAGCGCACGACGTTGCTCTTGTCTTCCGCGAGCTGCCATAGGATTTCGGCGACGAGGCGAGTCTGTTGCGGAGTGCGTGCAGAGCGAGCGGCGACAAGGCCGAGATGCCAACGTGTCCGCGATTCGGTAATGGGCGTCTCGGCGAGGATGGAGACGATCTCGGCAGCGTGCGTTGCGAGGAAATCGCTGTCCTTCTCGGAGATGCGGCGGGCAACATCGGCGGCGCGCACGCGTTGCTCCGGATTGCGGGTCGAGAGTGCGACGACAAGTTGGCGCGCAGTCGCGCGGCGGTCCGACTGCGCGAGGAGTCGCTGCGCGTGCGCGCGCGCATCGGCGAGTCCCCAGCAACGCGTTTGCAGCAGGTCGTCTTTTAGCGAGGAACGGGCGGCAGGCATAGGCGTCTGGCGATGAGGCACATTGCGCGGCGATCGTCGCGCAACGATGAGGAGATTATTCCAGAGGCGCAGAAGAACAATCTGAGCCGCGGCCGTTCGGGGTGTGTGAAGGGACCGCCGCGGCGTGTGGTAGTTCTTCGATCAGTGAGCAGTTCTTGTTTAAACAGGCAAAGACTTGCGTTCATCGCAGCGCACGAGGCGAGCGCCAGACGAACACGATGATGTTGCGTTGTGAGACAAAGAACAACCCTGTGAAGATGCGAGCGCATCGATTTTGATAACTCCGGCTGCCCGTGCGGGAAATCTCTGTCGAATGGAGTTGCCGACGGCGCCGGGCGCTCCTCCCCCGCTCGTCGGAGCACGTGTGCATCCGGGCTCCTTATACAACCGCTCCAGAACCAGAGGATGGTTGACTCCATGTCATCTCCAGTGCACCAACGCCGCCTGCAATGGCCGGCACTGCTGCTGGGCTGCGCGCTTTTCCCAGTGGCTTCTCTCGCTCAAGTCTCGTTCCCGTCGCACCAGATCGCCGCCAACTCCAGCGTTCTTGATATTGCCGGTCACGGCGATTTCAATAACGATGGTCGTGAAGATCTGATGGTGGCAAAGTTCACACAAACTTCCACGACCTTTACGCCGACTTACCAGCTCTATCTCTCCAGTGGAGACGGCACTTACCAGGCTCCGAAAACGCTGCCGGCGCCAGTGGGTGCGAACTTTCTCGGAATCGGCGACTTCAACAACGACGGCAAGCTGGATTTTGCTAGCTTCAACAACTCCGCCGTGGTGGTCTATCTCGGAAATGGCGATGGCACCTTCCAGGCTGGGAAGACGGTCACGTCGGGAGCTACGAACCTGACCGCCATCGTGGCAGCGGACCTGAATCATGACAACAAGACCGACCTGATAACGCTGCTGAATGGTTCGAATCCCATGCTGCAGATCTGGATCAGCAACGGAAATGGAACTTTCAGCAAGGGGCAGACGGTCTCCGTCTACAATCCGAACTCCAGCGGCTTCCTGAGCGGCGCGGTCGCCGGAGATTTCGATGGCGACGGAAAACCGGATATCGCAGTGCTGTATTCCTTTGAGGGACCGACCAGTGTGCAGGTCTGGTATGGCGACGGCGCGGGGCACCTGGGCTCTCCGTTCGTGATCAAAGATCCCAACAGATATGAGGATGCGTTTCTTGTCGCGGCAGACGTCAATAATGACGGCCGCAGCGATCTTATCTCCCCTTCATTCATCTTCGGATTGAGTGGCACAAGCCAGTTTCTGCCAAAGCTTGCAGTTTTCTCAGGGAACTCGAACCGCACGTTGAGCTATTCGAGTCTCACAACAAGCCAGTGTCCAGGAGCAGTGGCCGTTGCTGATTTCAACGGCGATGGACGAAACGATCTTGCGTACAGCGCGGCCTCATGCACCACCTCCAGCACGAGCGACTTTGTCGTTCGGCCGGGAACAGGTTCCGGCGGCTTCGGGGCGGAGCAGACGGTCTACCAGAACCTTTACAGGCTCTACCAACCGTATGCGGTTCGCACAACTACGGGTACAAAGCCGGATATTGTCTTCACAGAAGATACGGCTGCGCGAACTAGCCCGGCCACGAATCCGCCTGCGGCGCTGGTTCTTCTCTCGAACGACAGTGTGGGTTCATTCCCCGGCTGCGGCGTCACCGGAGTTGCGGAGGGCATCAGAATCTGCACGCCGGGCGCAAGCGCCGCCTCACCGGTGACATTCTCCATTGGCGCGGCTGGTCCGACACCGATGCGTACAGCGGCGGTCTGGGTCGATGGCAAGAAGGTCTTCGAACAGCTTGCGCATGCCTTCTCTAACTACTCCTTCCTTGACGCTTCGATTCCACTCGCCGCTGGAAGTCATGCCATCACGATCTACGGCACGGGTTGGGACGACACGCTCCAGAAGAAGTCCTTCACCTTGACGGTGGGCGGCGGCAGCACGTGCACGGCGCCCACTTCGCCGGGTGTGAATGTATGTAAACCGGCAAATGGATCGATGGTGAGTTCGCCGGTCCAGGTGCTGGCGGCTTCAACGATCAGCGGAACGCTGGCTCGCATGGAGCTGTGGGTGGACGGCGTGAAGAAGTACACGGAGACCAGCAGCAAGACGCTGAGTACGTCGATCAGCCTTGGTGCCGGCAGCCACCGTTTCGTAGTGTTTGCCGTGAATACTGCGGGAACCAAGTGGGAGGGCGTGGTGAGCGCGACGGTGAAGTAGTTCTCCATTGCGATAATGCGAGAGGCCACTCCGGATGGAGTGGCCTCTCCTGTTTGCCAGGGGAGGAATTGCAGCTACTTGATCGACAGCGTCGAGTCGCTGTACATACCGGCGCTGATTTCAGTGATCACGTCGCCGACCTTGTGGTTCGCTGTTGCCGTGTTGGTCGTGATGCGTGTTCCGACCGGCAGCTTTTCAGCAACGACCTCGCCAGACTGCAGCGTCGCGACCTTGTCGCCGATCTTCAACTCAAGTGGGGCGCCAGTGTCGTTGCGAAGATTGATCTTGACGTTTTTCTGTCCACCGCCGCCAAACATTGCATGCGCGGGTGAATGAATGCTGACCGATGCATGGGCGACGGGAAGTGCGGCGAGAAAAACGATGGCAGCGGCGCTAGTAAGAGCAATGCGAATTTTCATGACATCTCCTGAGTCAGTGGTTGTTCGGTTAGGCAGCGCAGTAGATCCTGCGGCCACCACCGGGTGAAGTGCTCGTATGTCAATACGGCAGTTGAGTGGGACGTGTTCCATATCGGTTGTCGTGCTCCAGGCTGCGTGGAGGACGAGACGACAAAAAACGAGGACGAGCTGCAATACATCTCGATTCGATATAGCTGACATGCAGCGATGCGCAATTTGTCATATTCGCGGCTACGTTCTCCTTGCCTTGATTCATGGCACGCCTGCTGCCGAACTCGTTGCGCCACGTGCGGCTCCACTTTTTCAATCACTTGCGCGAATATTGGGCACACGATCGCGAGATCGCGGTGTCCGTTCTTGTGCGCGCGTGCCCGGAATCGGACACTGCGCTGATGGGTCAATGTTTCGTGCGTGTAAATGCAAAAAAGCCACTCCTGACGGAGTGGCCTTTTTGTTTTGTGCCTGACGCGGTTACTAGTAGCGGTAGTGGTCGGCTTTGTATGGGCCTTCGACGGGAACGCCGATGTAGTCGGCCTGCTTTTTGGATAGCTGCGTGAGCTTGACGCCGATCTTTTCCAGGTGCAGGCGGGCAACTTCTTCGTCCAGCTTCTTGGGCAGGGTGTAGACGTCGACTTTGTAGGTGTCCTTGTTCTTCCACAGATCGAGCTGCGCGAGCGTCTGGTTGGAGAAGCTGTTCGACATCACGAAGCTGGGATGGCCGGTGGCGCAGCCCAGGTTCACGAGCCGGCCTTCGGCGAGAAGGAAGATCGCGTTGCCCCCGGGGAAGGTGTACTTGTCCACCTGCGGCTTGATGTTGAGCTTGGTCACGCCCTTCGCCGTGTTGAGGCGATCCATCTGGATCTCGTTATCGAAGTGGCCGATGTTGCAGACGATGGCCTGATCCTTCATCTGCTCCATGTGCTCGTAGGTGATGATGTCCACATTGCCGGTGCAGGTGACGTAGATGTCGCCGCGGCCGAGGGTGTCCTCGAGCGTGGTGACTTCGAAGCCTTCCATCGCCGCCTGCAGCGCATTGATGGGATCGACTTCAGTGACGATGACGCGCGCGCCCATCCCGCGGAGCGAGTGCGCGGAGCCCTTGCCCACGTCGCCATAGCCGCAGATCACCGCGACCTTACCCGCGACCATCACGTCCGTGGCGCGCTTGATGCCGTCGGCCAGCGACTCGCGGCAGCCGTAGAGGTTGTCAAACTTCGATTTGGTCACCGAGTCGTTGACGTTGATGGCGGGGACGAGCAGCTTGCCCTGTTCCATCATCTTGTAGAGGCGATGGACGCCAGTGGTGGTCTCTTCGGAGACGCCGCGCCATTCCTTGGCGACATTGGTCCAGTGCTTGGGGTCCTGCTTGAGAGTTGCGTTGAGCAGGTTCTTGATGACCTGCTCCTCTTCGCTCTCGGCCGGAGCATCGACCCAGGAGCGATCGCCCTTCTCGAGCTCGACGCCCTTGTGGATGAGAAGCGTGGCGTCGCCGCCATCGTCGACGATGAGCTGCGGTCCGAGGCCGCCCTTGTGCGCGAGCGCCTGCGCGGTACACCACCAATATTCCTCAAGCGACTCGCCCTTCCAGGCGAAGACCGGAATGCCGGCAGCAGCAATCGCGGCGGCAGCGTGGTCCTGGGTGGAGAAGATGTTGCACGAGGCCCAGCGCACGGAGGCGCCGAGATCCGCCAAGGTCTCGATGAGCACGGCGGTCTGGATGGTCATGTGCAGCGAGCCGGTGATGCGCACGCCGGCCAGCGGCCGCGACGGCGCGTACTTGGCGCGAATGGCCATCAGGCCGGGCATCTCCTGCTCGGCGATGGTGATCTCTTTGCGGCCCCAGTCGGCGAGCGAGATATCGGCGACTTTGTAATCGCCGGTGGAGGTAGGGGCGGTCTGCGGGAGGGTAGTGGCCACGGGGGCTCCTTCAATGTCAGGAAATCTATAGGACATATAAGGATATCGTGGACGGCGGGTGGTCTGAAACCAGTCTGGCTGAGTGGGGACTCTCAGGAGCTAACCGGGGGCGGAGCGGGGCTGAGAGATGAGTGTACCGGGACATGCGTTACGCTGTGGACCTGAGACATCCGTTACACGCCCCTTGCAGTGGCGAAGGTTCGGCTTGAGGGCATGAGAATACATATATCCAGTCGTCGAGGCCGTGGAAATGTGGAAATCCCGAAGGGATTTCCACAGAGTGTGGGAAGGGTGGAAAGCCGGCATTGTGGCTTTCCATGCTTTCCATACTCTGTCATTTCCATGGCCTGTTTTCGCCCGGTGACCTGGATGCACGAGCTACACCACCTGATCCAATGCGCCGCACCCGCCACGAACGCTTATCGTGACCGGCTGTCAATGAGTGCATCGGCGATTTTGCGTCAACTGAATATGAAACCGGCTAACCGGAGAGATGAGCGTTTCTCGTTATTAGGCTCCCCTCGCGAGCGCCGTGTGAGCGAGCGCAACGGCGATCAGCGCCGCGACGATGGTGGCGATGTGGATGAAGAAGTCTTTCCAGGTATGTGTAGGGTGCGGTACGTGGACGTCGAGCATACGATCCTTCCTTCGGCGGAGTCGGTTTGATCTCGTTCAATCAACTAAGATACCTCCACGCCGGGATCATGACTGCCATCTCTGCAGCGAGCAGTAACGGCATGGCATAACGGTAAACGGGATGCACCGTGCGGTCGCGCCACAGGTCGTGAGCGATGCCAAGAGCAATGAGCAGATCGGTGCCGAGATAGAAGAAGTGTTGCGGCAGGTAGGTTCCGGGGAAGCGCGCAAAGGCTGCGTTGGCGAGCATGGCGCTGGCGATCAGCAGCAGCCGCCGGTGATATGCAGGACGCTTGCGCCAGCGGATGGCCAGGCTTACCGGAACTCCGAAGCCTGCCATGCTGACAATGCCGACCATCTCAAAAGGCACTGGCGGCGACTGATGAAAGGCCGCCCAAAGCCCCATGATCACGACCAGCGCGGCGTCTGCCGCGCCAAACCAACCCAGCAACCGATGGATGCGGATGCGCCGAACTCGCACCAATGCGGATTGCACGACCATCAGCAGCATCCAGCCGTAAAAAACCACACCGTGGATGCTGAGCAGGAGAACAACGTGGCGTGGGCGATGTGCATTCAGCAGTGCCGGCCCGACGGTACGACTGAAGCCGTAGGTGACCAGCGCCAGCATCAGCAACGACATGGCCAGATAAAACAGCCGCGGAGTGCTCGCGGACGCGTACCGTGCGGGTGCGGTTGGCGCGGATCGCTGAACGTCAAGCATGGCTGATCCTTATCCTCTTCGCCCGCGCCAAAGTCCTGATTCAGCGTCTCATTCTCGGCTTGTTCCAGCAGATGCAGGTTTGTTTTGCGTCGAGTGTAACAGGGTGAGGCCCATTCCTATAAGGCAGGATTTGAGCCATGGGACCAGTCCGGAGAAGCCGACTTGTATCGATTTAGGGCGGTCTCGGCTGACAACTTCAGGCCAATGCACTCATTGACAGGCTCAGAGCACCCTTCGCGCAGCTCTGAAGCGAAGCTCTTCGGAATTGTGTTCTCCTATCTCCATGTCTCGAAAGAAGACTCTATAAAGCCCCGGCGTGATCAACACTACTCCCAACTCTTCGAAGCGGAGTACTTCGCTGATGAAGATTCTGTTCTTGTGCCACCTAATGTCGCCGCTATTGTTGACTCGTCGCAACTGGAGCCCATTCGGGTACGTGAACTCCGGCAACTTCCGCGGGGGTCGTATCGCGCTGGGGATGTAAAGACTCGCGGGAACTTGGTTGTTCAGACCTTCATGCGGGCGCTCGTTGTTGAACACGTAGCGGAAGTTATCGAAGCGGCTCTGCTGTGCTCGAAGGGATGCCGCAGGTGGTTTGGTCGTGTCCTACTTCAAAGTGCGATGCATCCGCTCGTGGCGGCCGTTTTGTTGTGGCCGACCCGCTTGAATGCGCTCATGCACGATCCCGAGCTTCATCCATCCGAGCGAGAGCTTTGATAACCCTAAGAGCCCTGTGCCCGCAAACGGCGCTCCGTTGTCGGTCCTGATCCTTGCTGGCATCCCGTACTCTCGCATGGCTGCTTCGCAGATCGCCCGAACTTGGCTGAGGTCCATGCGCGAGACGATCTGGCAACGAATTAAATAGCGGCTATGCGCGTCCGTGATGGTGAACGGATCGCAGCGCTTGCCGTCGCCAGTGGCGAAATAGCCTTTGAAATCCATGCTACCAAAGCTGATTCGGACCGGTGACTAGAGAGAACGGCTCTGAGCATGGCGTGGTGCGCTTTCTCTTCTTTTGAGGACTGGTCAGGCCCGCGCGGCTCAGGATGTTGCCGAAGGTACTAACTGCAGGCCAAACCACGTCTGGCTGCAGCATCTCCAGCCTTGCCTTCAGCTTGCGTGCGCCCCAGGACGGATGCTTGGCCCGAAGCACGAGAATGGTGTTTTCCATGGGCTCCAGCGTCGCGTGTGAGCAACTGTGCGGCGGCTACTTCGATCCACGAGTCCTTCCGGCCCTGCCTCGTTGTAGCGATTGATCCAGCGGTAGGCCGTTGGACGCGAGATCCCATACGCACGACACAGGTCCGCTACAGACATGTCTTCCTTCTGATAACTCGACAAGAACTGCAAACGTTGATCCAAGATACGACTCTCTTTCCAGGGCATACAACATCGTCATGCGTTGCCCAATGCTGAGGTAAAGTCGCCGTCGCGCCCCGCTGTAAACCATGTCTCCGGTCTGTTTTGTAACGGAAGTGCTAAGTACGCTGAGAGGCAGCACCGGTAGCCCAGGCCTGTGACTTGCCCGGCCTTCAGTCGCCCGGGCAATCTCCATTCGGGCAGGGCATGGCGACCGCAAGCAGCGAGACGAGCTGCCCGGTTTCCGTTGGAGCGAAGCGCAGCGCAACTGTGGTGAACGAGTGCATACAGGTCTCGTCGGCAACTCATCCCCCGTGCAACGCGCAGAACGCGTGCTCGCTCATTGTGGGGGAGATTCGCCGTGGCGGCGGGATGCTGGGGATGGACGCGCCGGGTTTCTGCGCGCATTACAGATGAGGACTGGCCGTCCAGGCGGCGGCTCCCACCCTGACCTTCGTCAGGATGGGGCCCGGCACATCACGATTACATCAGATATTGCTGCTCTTTGCCCTTGCCGGGGGTGAGGGCGCGGCGGCGGTCTAACTCCTTGCGCACCAGGTTAAGGCCGAAAATGCAAGTCTCAAACTTTTCGGAGAGGCGTTCGAAGAGCGCCGCTTCCCGCGCGTACTCGAAGAGGTTGAAGGCGGCGACGATGGAGTAGGAGTCGCGCCCGGTTTCCACCAGCCGCTCGAAGCTGATCGGGCGGGAGGAAACACCGATGGCCTCCGGATACATGCCGGCGAAGAAGAGCGCGTAGTCGCCGATCTGCTTGCGCGCGGAGCGCTCCGCGTCGAAAGACGCAGCGGTGCCATTGATCGGATCCGCCGCGAGAAGCATGGCATCCAGATCACGCAAAGGACGGCCAATCTCGTCGCGCAGGGAGTAGATGCGTTCGTTTTCAGTGAAGTCGGTGAGCAGGTCGGCTACATACGTGGAGATCTCGGCGTCGTCAACGCCGGCTCCCTGGGTGTAGCAATCTCCCACGAGCTCGTGGAAGAGCGAACGGAGCATGTGTTCCTGGGGAACCATGGCACAGTCCTTTCAACAACAAACGAGTGCAACAATGTCCGTGGACCGCGTCCGGTATCCATTTCAGCGGCTCCAGCGTACTTTGCTGGTATCCACTTTCCCCGGCTCAGGCTTACCTCACCGTCGTGAGTGGGTTAGCCCGGGGATTATATGAACGTTGAATGTAGCGTGACAGTTGCGTGAATCCAATAGCACGCTTGGGTCTGGGTAATAGTTCTTTAGCAGTCCACATAAGAGAGTGCGAGAGCGTTTCTCCGGGATAGGCAACCAGATCAGTACGTTGCGGGGATTGGATGAGGCAACCCGCTCCGCTCGAAGGGGATTACCCTCACCATGAATATCGTATCGAAAGGCAATTCATGATTTCGCCCACCGCTAGAGAGCGGCCATGCAGTTGGGACAGTCTCACCAGCCGTGTCACGAAGTCCTGGCTGATTCCGTTCATCGCGTTTGAATGGATATGGGACTGGATGGCCTACCTGCTAAGCCATTGGAGCTTTCTGGAGGTGCTGGATTACCTGGGGCGGTTCTCCATACTGGTGGCGGTCATTTTCTACTTCGCCGACTCCGGAAACCGGATCAAGCAAAAGCACTACCAGGCCTGGCAGGTGATCAATACTGCGCAAGGCAAAGGCGGCAGCGGCGGCCGCATTGAGGCGCTCCAGGAACTCAACGCGGATAAAGTTCCACTGGTAGGAGTCGATGTGTCCTCGGCATTCCTGCAGGGACTGAAGCTGGAGCGTGCGAACCTGTTGCGGTCCGACTTCAGCGCAGCCGATCTACGGCGCAGCGATCTGCAATTCGCGGATTTTACGAGTGCCAACCTGCATTCGGCGAACTTCCGCGAGAGCGATCTCGAACATGCCTCGTTTCAATCAGCGGATATGAGGGACACCGATTTGTGGGGAAGCAACCTAGCCGGCGCGAAGCTCGACGACGCGGATATGAGTGGCGCTGACCTGAGATTTGCGGATCTGCGGAATGTGGACTGGAAACAACTCAAAAAAGTGACAGCCGCAAACATCGCCGGAGTGAAGAATGCGCCCGATGGATTTGTAGAGTGGGCGTTGAAAAACGGCGCGGTCGCGCAGCCCTGAGCGAGAACCGGCAAAAGAGAAAGGCAGCCGCGCTGGGCTGCCCTTCTCTCGTGTGATGCAGTGAGTGTGGCTTACTTCGTCGCCAGCTCTTTCTGTTCGAGCTGGGCGAGGCGGTTTGCAAGCAACTGTTCCAGCTCTTCGAGGGACTTGGCGAAGCCCTCGATGCCTTCCTTCAGCTTGTCGTGCGCCATGCGGTCGGCGGCGTGCATCTTCTCGAAGGTGGCCTCGTCCATGGGGATCTTTTCGATCTTGATTTCCTTCGCCTTCGCCGGGTCGAGCTTGCGCGGCAGCTCGGCAGTATCGGCTTCGAGTTCGGCCAGCAGCTTGGGAGCGATGGTCAGCAGGTCGCAGCCGGCCAACTCCTTGATTTCACCCGTATTGCGGAAGCTCGCGCCCATGACCACGGTCTTGTAGCCGAAATGCTTGTAGTAGTTGTAGATAGTGGTGACGGATTGCACGCCAGGATCATCCGCGCCTTGGTAGTCCTTGCCGGTGTCTTTCTTGTACCAGTCGAGGATGCGTCCGACGAAGGGCGAGATCAGCGTGACCTTCGCTTCGGCGCTGGCGACGGCCTGGTGCAGGCCGAAGAGCAACGTCATGTTGCAGTGAATGCCTTCCTTCTCCAGTTCCTCTGCAGCGCGGATGCCTTCCCAGGTGGAGGCGAGTTTGATCAGCACGCGATCACGGCCGACACCAGCCTTCTGGTATTCGGCGATAATCTCGCGCGCCATGTTCACCGACTTCTCTTTGTCATAGGAGAGGCGCGCGTCAACTTCCGTGGAGACACGGCCGGGAACAATTTGCAGGATGCGCTTGCCGAACTCGACGGCCAGTTGCTTGAAGGCGAGATTCGCGACCTTCTTCTCGTCGGCGCTTTCGCCGAGCTGGGTGCGTGCGTTTTTGAGCGTGCCGTCGACGATGTCGGAGTATTCAGGCATCTGCGCTGCGGTCGCGATGAGCGAGGGATTCGTGGTTGCGTCCTGCGGCTTGAACTTCTTGATCGCGTTGAAGTCGCCGGTATCGGACACCACTGTGGTCATGCTGCGAAGCTGCTCTAGGACTGTTTTTGCCATGATGAACTCCCCTGTCCTCTTCTATTCTATCAACTTGTTAGGCTGTCTTTTTATTAAGATGCGCGCGGGGTTGCGGGTGTGTTCGCCCAGAAATCGTTGGAGATTGGGGCAATTCAACCCCTCGCGTCCACTCAGAATGGGGCGGCCGGTTTAGCCAGATCCCCTTCACTTCGCATGGGCGGGGCTATGTCACTGAGTTGCGCAGGATGCCGAGGCCCTCGATCACAACTTCTACGGTATCGCCTGCGGACATGGGCCCGACGCCGGCTGGTGTGCCGGTGGGGATGAGGTCGCCGGGTTCGAGCGTCATTGCGGCCGTGATGTAGACGAGCAGCCGCGGCACGGGAAAGATGAAGTCGCGCGTGAAGCCGTGCTGCTTGCGCTCGCCATTGAGCCTGGTTTCTACGAAGACGCCGGCGGCGGGATTGGTTTCACTGGAGACAAACGGGCCACAGGGGCAGAAGGTGTCGAATCCCTTGGCGCGGGTCCATTGGCCGTCCGTTTTCTGCAGGTCGCGCGCCGTGACGTCGTTCACGATGGTGTAGCCGCGGATGTAGGGGCGCAGGTCCGTGTCGCCGCTCAGCGCGTGGGCCTGGCGTCCGATCACGATGGCGAGTTCGCCTTCGAAGTCCACGCGAGAAGACTGGGCAGGCAGGCGGATGGCAGCGCCGGGCGCGAGCAGAGACGACGGCGGCTTGAAGAAGAGCAGAGGCTCAGCGGGAACTTCGTTGCCCAGCTCGGTGGCGTGCTCGCGATAGTTGCGGCCGACACAGACGATCTTCGAAGGCTCAACAGGCGGGAGCAGGGCAGCCTCATCGATCTTGACCGGAGTGAACGCTTCTGCCGGGTCGTAGGTGACACGCGACTCCGGCGGCGGGGGGATGAGGGCGGTCACCCACGCGGCGCCGTCACGATCTTCGATCGTGGCGTAGCGTGGGCCATTCGAGGTTTGCAGGCGGCAATAACGCATCGATGAGTGCTCCTGAGGTTCAGGGATGAGGCGTGGGGGTTGAACTGGGCTGCGCAGTTGGGGTGTTCCACTGGTCTTCCACTTCGGTGGAGCGCGGGCTCTCGTTGCCGGAGGCGTCGACGGCGCTGACAGAATATCCGTAGCGTTGTCCGGGGACGGCGGTGGTGTCGCTCCAGTTTGAGGTGGTGACCGGTTTGCTGGCGGGTGAGATGCGCTGCGGCTGGACATTCTCGCCCACACGCTTGCCGACGACATTGCCAACACCGACGGGCCGGCGATAGACGATGTAGCCGGCCACGCCGGACTGCACATTCGGGTTCCAATCGAGATCGATGGCTTTGGCTGCCGTGTCTGCGGCCGAGACCAGTCCGGTGGGTGCCGGCGGCGGGAAGATATCGCGGTATGCGGTCTCTGCCGGCGCGCTGGGCAGGCTGGCGATCTCGAAGCTGCGGCCTGCGAGGGTGACCTGCTCGATGCGCTGGGCGACATAGCGATAGCTGTTGCCGGTGTGCGCAGTGGTGTCGATGGCAAAACCCTGGTGCTGGACGGTGCTTTCAGTCAGGCGGAGGATCTGCTCCGCGGGCTCTTCGGCAGTCTTGCCGCCAGGCAGAAGATTGCGGCTGGAATTGCCGCCAGGCTCCGGCTGGGGTGGGGCGGCAGAGGTGCGGGTGCGGTCGAATTGGATCCAGCGCGAAGGGCTCGGAGGGAGGCCGTTTGCTCGCCAGGAGAGGACAATGCCACTGCGCCGCGGGGTGGCGTTGAAGCCGGGGAGGGCCGGCGGAGCGGCGCCAGCCGCGGTGTAGGCCGGGGCCGAGTCACCGTACGATTTTGCGGCGTGGTTCAGGATGGCCACCTTGTAGGTGAGGAGACGCGGCGGTCCCTGGGTGAGGTCGGGGGGCAGTCTGTCGTCCATGACGGCCGCTTTCTGCTGCGCAGCAATGGTCAGGGTTCCGGCGGGCTGGCAGGGGCCGCTCTCGACGCTTCGGCAGAGCTGGGCGGTCATCGGGCCGCGCACAGGAAGCTTGTCGGTTGTTTTCTGCGGGACCGAAAAGGTGAGATGAACGGCATCACCCGCGCGCTTTGCGGCGAGATCGCGGACTGGCTGCGGCAGATTCAGGGTAGGGGGCAGGGGTGCGGCCGGCGCGCCGCAGCCGGCGATGAAGCACGTTGCGAAAAGCGGCAGAGGCAGAGCAATCCAGCGGCAGTTTTTTGCTGTGCGATCGCGCTGCGTCATTGGATTTCAGCGTAGCAGACGGAGACGCGCCGGGGCCGCGCTCATACCATGCTCGCTACCACGCTGGGTTCAGATCATCTCGCTGACCGTCTGCTCCAGCAGCTGGTCGTTGAATAGGAATCCGGCAGCGGCGAGTCGCTCCGGAATGGCGCGTGTGCTGGCGAGCAGCGCGTCCTGGGCCATTTCGCCAAGAGCCGCGCGCAGGACGAGCGAGGGCACATGAAAAAAGGCGGGCCGCCGCAGGATGTGGCCGAGAGTGTAGGTGAACTCGGCATTGGTGACGGGATGAGGTGAGGTGGTGTTGAAGGCGCCACTGAGGTGGGGCTGTTCGATGGCGAACTCCATCGCGGCAACGGCATCGGCGAGAGAGAGCCAGCTGATCCACTGGCGCCCACTGCCCATCCGGCCACCCAGACCGAGGCGAAAGACGCGCAGCATTTGCGGCAGCGCGCCGCCGCGCGCAGTAAGAACCACGCCAAAACGTAACTGGACGACGCGCGGAGCAAGCGCGGCGGTGGCGGCCTCCCACGCCTGGCATACCTCGGGCAAAAAGCCAGTACCGGGCCGCGACGCTTCGGTAAGCACCTCGTTGCCGCGCTCGCCGTAGTAGCCGACGGCGGAGGCCGCGACAACCACCGGGGGCGGAGCTGTGAGCGCACCAAAGATACGGCCCAGAGCGCGCGAGCTGTCGATGCGGCTGCTAACGATTAGCCGCTTGTAAGCAGGCGTCCAGCGATGACCTGCCACGTTGGCTCCCGACAGATGGACCGCGGCATAGCAGCCTTCGAGCGGCGCGAGATCGATGTTGTGCTCGGGATTTTCCGGGTGCCACTCTACCTCGACGATGCCGGAATCCGAATGGGGCATCCGCCGGATGGGACGCCGAACGAGAAGCACGACTTGTACGCCGTCGCGTACCAGGTGCTGCGTCAATGCCTTGCCGAGAAGGCCTGTTCCGCCGCACATCAGGAGCTTTCGGGTCATCACTGCCGGCCATCGGTCAGGCCTGTTGAGCCTGTCCAACGCCTTGGATGCGGCCGAGAAAGCGAAATGGCGTTAAATGCCGCATCCGTTTTGGTCATTTTGTACGTTAGAACTTTTTCATTTCATGAAACGCCGCATCTGTATTGCTGTGGAACTCGACCACGGACGGCAATGTCACTACGCGGGGATGCCATGCAAGGAGAGGCGCAAGCAATGCAACCTGTAACGATACAACGCAAAGACGAGGTCGCGAAGCAGACCAAGCTGGAGCCCGGGGGGGCGGTCCTCTCGATGAACGGCAACGGAGCCGCAATTGGGAACGGCGCCGCGGTGGACGGAGTGGACGGTGCGACCGCGGAGTCTTTCATCACCGAGAAGCGGATCGGCGAACGGATCAAGCGGCTGCGCCTGAAACGGTCGATGGGACTCGTGGAACTGGGCAAGCATACGGGGCTTTCCGCGAGCTTCCTTTCGCAACTGGAGACCGGGCGCGTGGTGCCGACACTGCGCAACCTGGCGCGCATCGCCATGGTCTTCAACAAGGACCTGTCGTTCTTCTTCGAGTCTGAGCCGGTAGCGCTGTTCCGTGTGCATCGCAAGAACGACCGCGTGCGGCTGCCGCAAACCGGTGTGGATGATCCGACCTACTTCTTCGAGAGCATTGGATTCATGGTGCCGGACCGCCAGCTGGATCCCTACTACGCAGAATTTCTGCCGGTCAAGAAGGCGCAGGAGATCCGTCCCCACGTCCATCCGGGCTTTGAGTTTTTGTATGTGCTCGAAGGCGAGCTGGAAGTACGGCACGGCGATGCAGTGCAGGTGCTGTATCCCGGAGACGGCGTGTACTTTGACGCGAGCGCGCCGCACAGCTACCGCTGCGCTGGCAAGACACCGTCGACGGCCATCATCGTCACCATGCATCAGGCATCCGCAGCGCAGCCGGCTTACAACCTCCGTCCGTTGGGCGCGCCGATGCTGCGTGGCGCGGTGAAGACGGGAACGGTTCGCCCGGCGATGCCCGCAATGCGGACAGTGGTGAACGGCGCACCGGTGCAGAAGCAGTAAAGCTCAGCCGGGGAAGAAGAGGTCTTCGACTTCCAGCCAGTTGTTCACGCGCACCGGCGCTGCCACGTTGGCGTTGTGTGCCGCGGTGAAAAGCACACCCTGGCCGGCGAAGCGCTGGAAGTGGCGCGGCATGTCATCGATGAGATAGTCGGCGTGCAGGATGCTCTTATCGCCGCAGAAGACGAAATGGCTGGGCGAGAGAAATGGAAAGTGCCGCTCCAGCCAGCGGAATTTTGGACCGAAGGAGCGGGGAAACTCCATGGCCGCGGTGGCGACGAATATCTCGAAGCGGCGTGAGAGCCGTTCCAAGACGCGCTGGCTATCCGGCATGACGTCGAGGTCTTCAAAGAAATCCTCCTGCTGCAGATAGGCCATCAGCCGGTCCTGGCGGCTGGCCGGGAGCACATTCACCATCCAGTTGCCCCACATATCCTGAACAGTTAGGCTCTCGGAAAATTCCGCGTTGTAGAGGCGGATGAGCTTGCCGAGGGCATCGGCGAGCACCTCGTCCATGTCGACGCAGATACGGTTCATGCGGTGTGCGCGTTGGGAATGCCGCCGGCACCGCCTGGCCGTCCGGTTTCAATTTGCGGCTCGCGACGATTGTCGACGTAAAGGATGCGTCCGCAGCTTTCGCATTTGAATGATTGTCCATCGCGCAACTGATTCCACAACTGCGGCCGCAGGCCCATCTGGCAGCCGGTGCAGCGCTGGTCACGTGCGCGAGCCAACGCGGTGCCGCGCGCGGCGGCGATACGGTCGTATTCCGCCAGCCGGTCTTCATCGATTTGCGGTCGCAGTGCGGCGCGCTCGTCCTGCCATTTGCGGAGGTCGGCCTGCTCCAGCAGGCTGCTGCGTGCGGCGGAGGCTTTTTCAGTTTCGAGATACGCTGCGTGCGTGGCATGTTGCTGGCGCGCGGCAAGCAGGTCACGCTCGATGACGTCGGAGCGCTCCATGCTTTCCAACTCATCGTCCTCAAGGCGGCGAATCTCCTGCTCCGCAAAGGTGATCTGGTGCTCGAGCGCGGTGGCCTGTGCCTGGTTCTGAACCGTATTCTGCTGCTGGCGCGATTTGGCGATCTTTGCCTGATGATCTTTCAGGTCGCTCTCATCGCGCCGGCGGCGGGCTTCCTCCTCACGCTGACGCTGCTCAAGCTCGCTGATGGTCTTGGCATGCGCGGTGAGCTCATTTTCCATCCCGCGGATGCGGCGGGGCGTCGCCTCCAGTGAGGCGCGGAGCTGGCGGATCTCTCCGTCGAGCTGCTGCAGGCGAATCAGGTTCTCGATCGTTTGATCCATCACAATGCGTGGAGTCTAAATCATTTTAGACGGCGCGAACGGACGCAACTGGAATCGAGCCGGTATATCGAGCCGGTCTTTCGGGCGCCGGAAGCCACCCGTATCACTCTTCCGGACAATTGAGGTTTCTATAACCGCACCAATACACTATAGGTATGCACGTTCACGGCGCCCAGACCCCTCGCACACAGCGCATCCTGCGCCTGTCGCTGGCGGCCACGCTCGTCTATGTGCTGGTCACCTTCATTGCCGGGCTGAGAGCGCACTCGCTGGCGCTGATCTCGGAGGCTGGCCACAACGTCTCGGATGCGCTGGCTTTGCTGCTTTCGTTTGTGGCGGTGTACTTCCAGGGGCGTCCTGCCTCGGATGCAAAGACCTTCGGCTACCAACGCGCCGGCGTGCTGGCGGCATTTCTCAATGCGCTGACTCTGATCGTCATTGCGGTTGGCATTGGAATCGAGGCGCTGCACCGGCTGAGCAGCCCGGTGGTGGTGCAGCCGCAGCTCATGATGATTGTGGCCGCCGCGGGTGTGGTGATGAACGGCGTGATCGCCGCCTTCCTCTTCAGTGGCAGCCGCGACATCAACATCCGCTCCACCTTCATCCACATGCTGGGCGATACGCTGTCGACCGCGGCGGTAATCGTAGGCGGCGTCGCGATTCTGTTCACGCACCTCAACTGGATCGACCCGGTGCTGTCGCTGCTGATTGCCGTGCTGATCCTGTGGAGCTCGGTCTCCATCGTGCGCGAGACGCTCAACATTCTGTTGGAGGGTACGCCGCGTGGGCTCTCCGTGCCGGAGATCCGCACTTCACTTGCGACCATCCAGGGTGTGCTCGACGTGCACGATCTGCACGTGTGGAGCCTGGGCTCGCAGACGCGTGCGCTGGCAACGCATGTCACCATCGATGACATTCCACCATCAGAAAGCAACCGCATCCTGGGGGATATCCGCGAGCACCTGCTGAGCCGCTATGGCATTTATCACACCACGGTGCAATTCGAGCACGCCGCGTGCGGCGAGGTGCATGGCTGCGTGGAAGTCGTGGAAGGGGCTCACGATCATAGCCATGTGGGACACCGGCACTAGCTCTGGCGTGTCACAATCGCAGCATGCCTGAAGCTGCACCGGATGTCCTGACTCGCGCCAAACGCATTCGCCTGTTACTCATGGATGTGGACGGAACCATCTCGCGTGGCGTGTGCCTCATCTCTCTCCCCAATGATGGCGGCGTTGCGGAGATGAAGAACTTCGATCCGCACGACGGCCTTGCGCTCAAGCTTGCGCACACGATGGGGATCCGCACCGGCTTCATCACCGGCCGCAAGTCGCCAGCCGTGGCGCAGCGCGCGCGGGAGTGCGAAGTGGACTACGTGTATCTGGGGCAGGCAACGAAGACACACGCGTACGAGGAGTGTCTGCAAAAGGCCGGCGTGACGGATGAAGAGACCGCATACCTGGGCGATGATCTTCCTGACATGCCGCTGAGCCGGCGCGCCGGATTTGCGATTGCCGTGGCCGACGCGGCGTCGGAACTCAAGGCGATCAGCCACTATGTCACGGAAAGTCGCGGTGGCGAGGGCGCTGCGCGCGAGGTGGTCGAGTTGATCCTGAAGGCGCAGGGACGCTGGGAGACGGCAATTCCGCTGGCGCTTGCCTGAGTCGGGCTGCGCGATCAGGCGGGCAGCTGCGGCGTGGCTGCGATCAGTGCCTGCGTGTACGGCTGGCGCGGTGCGCGGCACAGGGCATCCGCTTCACCCTCCTCCACGACTTTGCCTCGCTGCATGACGACGATGCGATCCGACAAATAGCGAACCAGCGGCATGGAATGCGTGATGAACAGGTAGGCCATGCCATGTTCACGCTGCAGCGTGCGCAGCAGGTTCACAATCTGCGCGCCCACGCTGACGTCGAGCGCGGAGACTGGCTCATCCAGCACCAGCAGCTCCGGGCGTAACGTCAGCGCGCGCGCGATGTTGATGCGCTGACGCTGGCCGCCGGAAAACTCATGCGGATAACGGGGCAGCGCAGAGTCGTCGAGTCCGACGCTCTTCATCAGCTCGGCGATCCGCTCGCGCTGCGCTTTGCGTCCGCGCGGCAGGTGCGCCTCGCTGCCGGCCAGCGCGGAGTGGATGCGATAGGGCTCGCAGAGAATCTGCTCCACTCGCATGCGCGGATTGAGCGCGGCATAGGGATCCTGAAAAACAGGCTGCATGCGACGCCGCATCCAGCGCAGCCGCGCGCCGCGCGCTCGCGCGACCACTGCGCCATCGAAGCGCACCTCGCCCGCAGTCGGCTCGATCAGGCCGAGCACCATGCGCGCCACGGTGCTCTTGCCCGAGCCGGATTCGCCGACCACGCCCAGCGTTTCGCCGCGCGCGATCGTAAATGACACCTGGTCCACTACCAGCGCCGCGCCGGAGGACGAAGGATAGCTCTTCGAGATTGCATGCACCTCAAGCAGCGCCATGCGCGAATGCTAACATCCTGCATCGCCAACCAACCGGAGCGCCATGCCACTCGATCGCCGCCACTTTCTCAGGGTCTGCTCTGCTGCAGGATTTTCCGGGACGCTGCTGCCGGGGGCGCTTTACACGCTGGCCGCGCAGGCAGAGCAGCAGGGAAGTGACGCGCCGAAGCCGATCACCAGCGACGTGCTTGAGGCTGCGGCCGCGCTTGCGGGTGTGCCGCTCACGCCGGAGCAGCGCACCATGATGCTCGATGGGCTGAATCAGCAGCGCATATCCTATGCCGCGATTCGTGCGCTGCATATTCCGAACAGCGTTGCTCCTGCGTATGTCTTCGATCCGTTGCCTGCGGGCGCTACGGTGAGCACCGAACGCCATCCCATGCGCGTAAGCAAAGCGCCTGCTGTCGCGCGGGTTCCATCGAATCTTGAGGACATGGCATTTCTTTCCGCGCGCGAACTCGCCGAATATGTGCGGACGAAGAAAGTATCTTCGACCGCGCTGACGGAGATGTACCTCGGGCGGTTGAAGCGTTACGATCCCATGCTGCACTTCGTCGTCACGCTGACTGAAGAGCGCGCGAGAACGCAGGCGCGTGAAGCGGATCGTGACATTGCTGCCGGCAAGTATCGCGGGCCGCTGCACGGGCTGCCCTGGGGAGCGAAGGACCTGCTGGCGGTGAAGGGCTATCCAACGACATGGGGCGCGGGCGGCTTTGAGCATCAGAGTTTTGATGAAGATGCGGCCGTGGTGAAGCGGCTGGATGCGGCAGGTGCAGTACTGGTGGCGAAGACCACGCTGGGTGCGCTGGCCATGGGTGACAAGTGGTTCGGCGGACGTACCCGCAATCCATGGAACCCGAAACAGGGCTCGAGCGGCTCATCGGCGGGCTCAGCATCGTCGGTTGCGGCTGGCTGTGTCGCGTTTGCGATTGGCTCGGAAACGCTGGGCTCTATCTCATCGCCGTCGACGCGCTGCGGCGCTACGGGGCTGCGGCCTACGTTCGGCTTTGTTCCGCGCACGGGTGCAATGGCGCTGAGCTGGACGATGGACAAGCTCGGTCCGCTCTGCCGTGCGGTGGAGGATTGCGCCATCGTGCTGGAAGCGATTCATGGCCCGGATGGGAAAGACCTCGCGACGCGCGACGCCATCTTTTCATGGAACGCAGAATTTGATTGGCGCACGTTGCGCGTGGGCTATCTGAAGGAAGCGTTCGAATCAGAGCATCCCGAGGAGCCGACAAAGCCGCCGGGCTCTGAGACGGAGATCGAGAAACAGAAGCGGTTGAAATCAGAGCGGGATCGAGCAGCCGCGCGTGCGCGCCGCGCATACGATCGCCGCTACGAGCTCGCCGCGCTGGACAAGCTTCGCGCGATGGGCATTGATCTGAAACCGGTCGCGCTGCCCAAGCTGCCGTATGGGGATATGTCACCGCTGCTGACC
>JBJMGC010000135.1:0-26826 GCA_045808105.1 Acidobacteriaceae bacterium
AGGGCGGCGAGCGCGAAGCAGAGCGCGGCGGGGAAGATGCGCGCAGTCCTTCCGCCCGGGAGATAGAAGACCAATCCCCAAAGCGTAAGCGCGGCGGCGAAAAGGTCCGCGTGGGCGAGCGTGCTCTGCGCGAACCAGACAGGATAGATCGCCGTCAGCAGCGTAGTTGCCGCGGCAATCGAGATCTGGCCGGTGACACGAATGGCGAGTCTATAGACCGCCAGCAGCGCAATGGAGGCGACGATCAGCTCGGCGAGCCGCGTGGTGAGGGGGGTGAAGCCGGAGAGCTTCCACCATAGCGCGAGATACAGGGATGGAAGCGGCGGATGCGCGTTCGAGAGCGTGCTGAAGGGAATCAGCGCCCCGGTGCGGAAGAGATCGTAGGCGGCAGGGATGTAGTAGCCAGCCTCGTCCCAATAGTAGGGCAGCCGCAGCAGAGCGAAGTGCGAGAGATAGAGGCCGACGAAGATCAGGGGAAAGACCAGCCACAGAGGGAAGGGCTGGTCTGATGGCTGATCTGGCTGCTGCCGCGCGGGAAATCGGAGGAAGGAGAAGATTGCTGCCTCCGCTGAGTCTTAATTGAGCGGACGCTGCGTGGAAGAGGTGGGGACGGGCTCGAGCGAGATGTTGCCGAAGGCCTGCTCATACTGCGCCAGGTTCTGGCCCAGCACGTTGAACAGGGCCTTGGCCTGCTGCGGGCTGAGGTAAATGCCCTGAAAGCCGCGGATGGTGACCTGGTCCGGCGAATCCTGGTGTGCAGTGCCGAAGGAGAGGAAGAAATCCCAGACGCTGGCGCGCACCTGCACGCTGTTTGCGTAGCCTTCGCGGTAATCGGAGGCTTCGCTGATGGTGATCCGGGGCTGAGTATTCGATTGGTGGATATCTGCCATGCCTATGCTCTTTTGATGTGCCTTCAAGTGAATTCAGGAGAGTTGGGGAAGAACGCTGATGCGTATCTGGATTCAGATGCGCTTCGAATCCGTTTCAGTATAGGGGATGCGGTCGCTTCCGAGTGATTGCGTGTCCGCGGCGGCATCGGCTCTGCACAAAGTTTTTTTAAATAAGCTGCTGTTTATTTGCTTGACACGGGATTGAGGATTTTCAGCGCTGAAGCGTCCCCCAAAAGGGTTACATGTTCAGCACTTGCGTGTTATTTCTCGGCGGTCTAACTCCACAGCAGCGTAAGAACGTGCCACGTTGCTAGGGTTTTGTTGCCGGCTGCAGCCTATTATTTACACGGTAATCGTTCCGTAACTAACACAAAATAGGGACTTTCCGATCATATCGCGGGCTGTATTATTTATTTACCAAATCACCTACGAGATGCCCCCAGACGTCACGTTACCGGGCATACAGAAGAGTGAAGCTGCGTACCTGTAACACCCGTACGTAGACCCTCCTCCCTCGCGTCGGCCGCACCGAAACAGTTGCGGTGCACCCCGCTCGACGTGTGCCGAAGGAGCATTGCTGCTGATTGCTGCCACACCGAAGCAAACGCAATGTCAAAACCAAATTCCCGTAGGAGTAGTTCATGTTTCTTTCCCAGAAGTGTTCCTTCCCCCCGGCCAAGTGGCGCGGTTTCATCCTTTCGACTTTCGCAGTACTCTCCGGAGCCGTAACAGCACAGGCAGCCTTCGCAGCGAACATCACAGTAGCAAGTCCGGTGAACGGCACGTCTAACTCATCACCCGTTTGGGTGCGGGCCCATAATGTGGGATGCAATGGCCTGGCGCCAACCGCATTCGGATTTTCGGTAGACAGCGGCGCCACGACCATGGGTGTGACGCCATACGACGTGGACGTTACGCACTACTCGATCGGCAGCGGAAGCCACACGATTCATTTCAAGGCGTGGACAAGCGCTGGAATCTGCCCGGTCGTGAATACCACCTTCAGTGTCGGCGGAAGCAGCAGCACGGGGGGCGGCGGCACACCGACGCCCAGCAGTCCTTCGGCCAGCATTCCGTCCTACGCCAGGGCATCGGCTGATCTGGACACGTCGAATAACTGGGCGTATGAACACGATGCAGGGACACCCGGAAGCTCGAGAGGCTCGACGGTGTTTCCGGCGAGCGTATCGGGCTATGACAACGCCCGCGAGTTCTACATGACCTACTCGAGTAACGGTGGCGAGCGCTGGCATAACTCGTTTGGTAACGACGGTTCGGCCACGCACTTCGTGATGGACACGTATGTCTATGTTAAGAACCCGAGTCAGATGGCGAATCTCGAGCTGGATCTGAACCAGGTGATGTCGAACGGCGCAACCGTAATCTATGGCACCCAGTGCTCTGTGTACTCGCATAGCTGGGAATGGACATATGTCAGCGGCGGTCCGCACTGGCATAGCTCGAATATTCCCTGCAATCCTACGACCTGGGCGGCGAACACCTGGCACCACATTCAGGTCGCTTTCCACCGCGACAGCAATGGCTATGTGACGCACGATTGGGTGAACTTTGACGGCACCCATAGTAACTTCTCGGGCGCCAGCGGCGGGTCGGCAAAGAATCTAGGGTGGGCACGAGGTGATTTGCTCATGAACATCCAGATGGACGGTCACCTCGGTAGCGGGTCGATTACGGCTTACTTCCACAAGACGGTGTTCTATCGCTGGTAGGAAGAGAGCATAGCTCTAAGATGGCCGTCCTTCGGGACGGCCATTTGTTTTGGATTGTGGTCTATTCGTAGCGATATGAGTTACTAAAAACCCGTTGTAGATCACCTGCTCATACAAGAAATTGGAGAAAAACCAGAGCGGGACGAGGCCGAATCTGCAACTGTAGCTAGTGTCAGATCAATCCGGTGACGAAGACGCTTCAGTGTTCAAGCCGGGCAAGCATCTCTACTCTTCCCTATCGGGCTCCGACATTCAAGCTAAGGGCCGCTTGCGCTGTCACAGCTACAACGAAAGGTCAATTCCCGCAGGTACGATCTCGAACCTAAGGTAATGCCAGATACCCAAAATGGATTGACCGGACCTGCAACGGATCTACTTTTCCCGGTCGAGTCACATTCGGCTTTCTTGCTGATGCTGTTTAGGGATCAGCGGTTGAGACACGTGTAACGGCAGTCGTAGCAATCGTGCTGTGCGCATGGGGCCCCTAACAAAAGCAGATTGCTTGGCAGCAGACTCTCTTTCCTCGATGGGATCAAATGAAACGGTTATTCCTCTACTTAGGTACATCTGTGGTCCTCGGAGCGCTGGCTGGTTGCGGTGGCACGAGCACGACAACGGCCACGACGGCGAATTCCCCCAGCTTTTCATTGCAGGTGATGCCCACGTCTGTGACGCTGACCGCAGGGGGCACATCACAGGTCCTTACCGTCGGCACCTCGTCTGTGAACAACTTCAGCGGAAGTGTGGCAGTCAAGCTGGGATCGCTTCCCGCCGGTGTGACAGCGACGCCTTCGACCCTGTCGCTAGCGGCCGGCAACATGGGACAGATCACTCTTTCTGCAGCAGCCGATTCAGTGCCCAGCCAGATTGACGTCCCCGTCAGCGCATCTTCGGGTGAGATCCAGCAGACTGCAAAAGCGTCTCTGATCATTGCCCAGGCAATCACGACAGCGTCTGTGAGCACGCTCTCCTTCGATTTCGGCGACAACCTTGTAGGAAATGCTCTCTCGAAAACTGCCGTGACGGTGACCAATACCGGCTCGGCAGCGCTTACGTTGAGCCCGAGCCTGAGTGGCGATACAAGCTTTGTGGTTGCGACGGGGGCTGCGGCAAGCTCCAGCAGTTGCGGTCAACAGCTGGCACCTGCCGCGAGTTGCAATGTTGTCCTTGTCTACACGCCGGCCTCGACGCCGGGTGTGCAGACGACCACGCTCAATCTTGGGATGGGAGGAGTGGCTGCGGGCACACAACAGAACGTAGCGATCTCCGGGAGTTCCTTTGCCATCCCGGTCGGCCAGGTGACGGCGACTAACAATCCGCAGGTGGCCCTTTACACCCTCACGCTACCCTTCCCCGGAAGCGTCAGTGTGAATTTCGGCACCGATACCAAGTATGGAATAAATACGTGGAGCCAAAGCTCGGAAGCCGCAGGTGGGCCTGTCAGCCTCTTTGTAGCCGGTATGCGGGCAAGCACGACTTATCACATGCAGGCTGCAGTCACATTTGCGAATGGCATTACTGTGACTGACACGGATCACACGTTTACGACCGGCGCCGTGCCATCGAACATGGCACTGAATGCAACGACTGTGGCTGCTGCCGGTATGACGCCGCAACCTGGGGTCGAATTACTAAATCCGCTGGTCGGGAAACCGAGTGGTGTCATCGTCACCGATCTATCCGGCAACCCGCTGTGGGCCTACAGCAACCCCGGCAATCCCACTCTCAATTACATTAACGGGGTCAAATTTCTGCCAAACGGGAATTTCCTGATGACGGTCGGGGGCTCTAACGCTGTCTTGTTAACCGGTCCTCTCTCAGCCGATGCGATCGATGAGATTCGCGAAGTGAATCTGGCCGGCGACACCGTCCGAGAGATCACTGTAGCTGACCTCAACGACCGGCTGGCTTCAGCCACGTGTGCGGAATGTAACGTGAAACTTGACGTCTTTCATCACGATATCGATGCTCTGCCCAACGGCCACTGGCTGGTGCTCGCCAGCACACGGATGAACCTGAGCGCTACGACGCAACCGGCCCTGACAAACTTGCCCGCGAGCACGGTGCTGGGCGACGTCATCATCGATCTGGATGAGAACCTGCAACCGGTGTGGGCATGGAACGAGTTCAACCATCTGGATCCCAACCGCCATCCCTATCAGTTTCCTGACTGGACGCACACCAACGCGGTCACCTACTCGAAAGACGATGGAAACCTGATTGTTTCGGTGCGTCACCAGAACTGGGTGGTGAAGGTGAAGTACGCGGATGGAACAGGGGATGGCAGCATCCTCTGGCGTTTGGGCGTAGGTGGTGACCTGACGCTGAAGGGTGGCGTCGATCCGACTGATTGGATCTACGCGCAGCATGATCCCACCTTTTTCAGTGCGGCAACTGCTGGGGTTTTCTCGCTAGGGATCATGGACAATGGGGACGACCGGCAGTTCCCAGGTGGGGTGGTCTGCGGCGCTCCGGGATCTCCGGCATGCCTGTACACCACTATCCCGGTGTACCAGATCGATGAAGGCGCAAAGACAGCGACGCTGACGTTTCATCAGATCCTTCCTTCCACGCTGTACAGCTTCTTCGGCGGCAGCACGGATCAGTTGGCGAATGGAGATGTTCACTACGCCCTCTGTGGGCTGGGAAAGAACTCCGCGATCTATGAGGTGACGCAGCAGAGCACTCCGCAGACGGTATGGAGCATGCAAGTGCAAGGTACGAACGTATATCGTGCGTCCCGTCTGCCGAGTCTCTATCCGGGAGTGCAGTGGTAGCCCGCGCCTGAACACGCGGGCTCACCTTTCGTCGGCCCGCAGTGGTCCGAAATTCGCTGTCCGTCTATGCCCTTAGGTGGAGGCATAGAATACGGCGTTTCTTAACATTGGACAGGCTCAGTTGTGGGCGTCTTCATCACGCGGGATGCCGATTCAGCAATTTTAGAGATGCCGTAAGTGAATGGTGCGAAAGGGGGGACTTGAACCCCCACGGGTTTCCCCGCTGGATCCTAAGTCCAGTGCGTCTGCCAATTCCGCCACTTTCGCATGATCATGACGACCTATTGCCCGGAAGTGCGGCGCCGAACCCACCGCTGGTTTGCATCCCGAGGCTGACTGCAAGTTTACACCGGTGGCCCAGGGATACATGCGCTGTTCCGAGCGGAAGGGTTATCCAGTGGATCGACAGCTGTGGATGGATGGCCCTCCTATAAAGTAGCTGACGCTGTGGCATATCTGTGCTCGATGAACACGGAACGCGACAGTCTGGCGAGACGTATGAGCGGGTCGAGGTAAGGCGACGCGGCAAATCCAACCTCGCTTTGCGAACCAGGACCAGCGATGATTCGCACGAGTTCGAGTGCACGCGGCAAAGGCCTTCAGCATGTGTCGAATTTGCTCGACTTAGGTCTCAGCTAACCAAATAAAGGGATGAAACGTGGTTCTTCCGGGACGGCACTGTCGTTTGGTCCCAGAAAGCGCGAGATCGTTGTGCCAGAATACAATGCTGATCGTGAAAGTTACCGCATCCACCTGGCAACGCGCGCTGTTTGGATATGGGCTCTCCATAGCCTTCTGGATGCCGCTGGCCGCTCTGATGGCGTGGCAGCAGTATCGCATTTCTGAAGAAGAGCACCTTAGGGTTTCTCTGGGAAGTCTGCTGGTCCTTGGCGGAGTGCGTTTCTTTACTGTCGCGTTGCTGACGCCTCCGATCTTCTGGATTGCGGCGAAAGCGCCCATAACTGCCGGCAGTGTGGTGCGCCGGATGGTTTATTACCTCGCCGGCTTCATTCCTTTCGTTCTGTTGTTCGCTGTGATTCGCTGGAGCCTGTTGCCCCCGTGGTATCCCGAGACGCAGCAGTGGGGGCATCGCAGCTTTGCGGCGTTGATCGGGCTCACGTACACCACCTTTGGCGATGAGCTGGTGTTTTATCTCGCGGTCGTTATCGCGGCGCACGCGGCGGTCTATTTCCAGCGGCTGCAGCGGCAGGAGCTGGAGCAGCTTGGATTGAAGGAGGCGCTGGCACAAAGCGAACTGCAGACGCTGCAGATGCAGATACAGCCGCACTTCCTGTTCAATACGCTGAACGGCATTTCTTCGCTGGTGCATAGCGACGCCGACCGCGCGGAGCAGATGATTCTGCGGCTGTCCAGCCTGCTGCGGCGCACGTTAAAGCGGGATGCGTCAGACCTGGTGCGGCTTTCCGATGAACTTCATCTTGCCGAAGACTATCTGGATATCGAAGGCATGCGGCTGGGCAGCCGCATGTCTGTGCGATGGGAAATTGAGCCGGAGACACGCGATCTGCTGGTGCCGCAGTTCATGTTTCAGTTGCTGATCGAAAACGGTGTGAAGCATGGGGTGGCAAACTGCCGGGGCCAGGGCTGGATTGAAATCACCTCCAGACAGAGCCAGGAGGCGCTGAAGCTGGAAGTGAAGAACAGCGTGAACGGCGAGATACAGCACGGGATGGGAGTGGGCCACCAGAACATCCGGACGCGGCTTTCTCTGCTTTATGGGACGGATGCGCGCCTGCTGTTTCACCGAAGAGAGAAAATTGCCGTGGCCACGCTTGTTTTGCCGATTTTTTCGAACACAAATGCCGAGCGAAAGACAAGAACGGTTCACCAGTTAGAACCGGAAATGAGGGGATAGATAGATGCGTATTCTCGTGGTGGATGATGAACCGCTGGCTCGCGAATCGCTAACACGCGTGCTGGGTGAACGTTCCGACATTGAGGTAGTGGATATTGCGGTGGATGCCATCGAGGCACTCGGGCGCATGCGCGATCACACGTACGACATCCTGCTGGTGGATATCCGGATGCCAGAGATGTCCGGGATGCAGATGGTGGATACTCTGCGCAGCCGGGGCAATGGAATGCCGGCGGTGATCTTTGTCACCGCATTCAATGAGCACGCCGTGGCCGCATTTGAGCGGCATGCGACGGACTACATCCTGAAGCCGTTCTCAGCGGAGCGCGTGCATCGCGCGATCGATTATGCGAAGCGGCACTCCGCGGAAGACCGTGAGCGCAGATTGACCGAGATTCTGCCTCACCTGCAGACGCTTGCAAAAGCTACTCCAAGGATCGCCATTAAGTCGAAAGGGAGAATTCTCTTTATCGAGGTCGCGGAGATCGTGGTGGCGGAAGCGGAAGGCAATTACGTGCTGCTGCGGCAGGAGTCGGGGTCCCATTTGCTGCGCGAGCAGATCTCCGTGCTGGCCGATCGCCTGGCGCCTCATGGCTTTGTTCGCATTCATCGCTCGGTGCTGGTGAATGCGGCGCAGGTGGAGGCGGTAAAGCCATTGCTGACGGGCGAGTATCTGTTGCGCTTGAAAAATGGCAAGGAGTATAACGTCACGCGGACATACAAGAAGAACCTGAAGCAGTTCGCCACCTTCTGGCTGGGCATGGACGCCATCGCCGGCTAAGGCAATCGCGGAGGCCGCGGCTATTTGTGCGCGGCCGCGGGTTGAGACGGCTCGTCTACCTGAACGATGTGGTCGCCCTTCACATTGGTGAGTGTCTGCACGATGCCGCTGGGCCAGTGAATTTCCACCTTGCTGGCCACCGGGTCCTTCCCCAGGCCGAAGTGCGCGCGTTTGTCATTCGAAGATAGATAGCTGCCCGCGTTCGAGACGGTGACCGTCTGGATGCCGGCACTCGTCGTCACGTGAACCTCCGCCCCGATCGCGTCGCGATTGCTGCGATGGCCTACCAGCGAGAGCGTGAGCCAGTGGTTGCTGGTCGCCGTTTCATTGCGAAGCACATACGCCGGCCCATCATTCGTGGTGACAACCGCATCGATGCGACCGTCGTTGTCCAGATCGCCCACTGCCATGCCCCGGCCCACCCAGGCCTGATGAAAGACCGCGCCTGAGTTAGCAGACACGTCTACGAAGCGCTTGCCGGTGTTGCGCGCGAGCAGCATCGGCTCTTTGTAACGAAGCTGCGGGAAGTTGAGCTGAATGGTGTCGAGATCGTGGCCCTGGGTGATGAGCAGATCCTTGAGGCCGTCATTGTCGTAATCGAGGAAGTGAATTCCCCAGCCCGAGTGCAGCAATGTCATGCCGCCGATGCCGCTCATGTAGCTGTCGTAAGTAAAGCTGCCATCGCCGTTGTTTTTATAAAGGGCATATTTCTGGTTCGCCAGATCGGTGATGACCAGGTCGGGTAGGCCATCGTTGTTGTAGTCCTGAAAGTCGATGCCCATGCCGGCGTAGGTGCGGCCGTCTCCATCGACTGCGATCTCTGCGTTCAGGCCTTCTTCGTCAAAGGTGCCGTCGCCTTTGTTGCGGTAGAGGAACTCGAGCATCGAATCATTGGCAACGACTATATCGGTCTTGCCATCGCGATCGAAATCGGCGAGTGCGATGCCGAGTCCCTTGCCCGGTTTGTTCAGGCCAGCTTTGGCGGCCTCTTCCGTGAAGTGTCCATTGCCATCGTTGTGATAGACGAGAGGGCTGATGGGCTGAAAGACATCGGGATGGCAGTAGGCGCGATGGCCCGCCTGATGCTCGCCGCAGTAGATGTCGTCGAAGTCCCACTGCAGGTAGCGCAGCACCACCAGATCGAGCAGGCCGTCGTTGTCCAGGTCCACCCATGCGGCCGAGGTTGACCATCCGCTGCCAGCGGTGCCGGATTTTGCCGTGACGTCGGTGAAGGTGCCGTTGCCGTTGTTGTGGTAAAGGCGGTTGCCTCCGTAGGCGGTGACGTAGAGGTCCTCATAGCCGTCGTTGTCGTAGTCACCGACAGCGACGCCCATCCCGTATCCGATGCCCTGGAGGCCAGCCTTCTCCGTCACGTCGTCGAAGGTGCCGTCCTTCTTCTGGTGGAAGAGGCGGTTCCAGTATTCAGGGCCGGTCTTCTGCGGGATGGTGCCTTTTGGCGTTGGATCGGCAAGCGGAGCGCCGTTCACGAAGAAGATGTCGAGGCGCCCATCGTTGTCGTAATCGAGGAGCGCCACGCCCGAGCCCATTGTCTCCAGCAGGTATTTCTTTGTTGTATGCGATGCGCGGCCTTCGAAGTGCACTCCGGCCTTCGCGGTGATGTCGACGAAGTTGCCGGGGACGAGATCTGGTTGCGCTGCAGCGGCTGTGGGCTGCTGGGCGACGGCAGGAAGTGCTGCCAGCAGCATGCAGAGGATGGAGGCGCGGAACGGCAAGGGCATAGGTGAAGGCGCCGCAAAGTGCGAACTTGCGGACAGCCTTACGATACGTGAGTCTCGCGGGTTGCGGTACCCACCTTGTATGTTGCGAGCTTTCGACTCAGCAGAATTCCGCCAATGAGGAAGTAGACCGCGCCGAAGATGGCATACCCTCCCATGTCCTTCGCGTGGAACTTTCCGCTAAGGCCGCCGAGTACAAATGCGACGCCTGCTGCGGTCGATTGCGCGCCGCTCAGAATCATCGCCCATTGTCCGCCGAGCGGCTTGCGGCGAATGAGCCCGGCAACGAGCTGAAGCAGGCCGGCTGCGAGTGCCCATCCACCGAAGATTGCGATGGAGTACGGCGGCTTGCTAAAAACCGTCAAGGCGATGCAATGCACTTCTGGGCAGTGCTACTGCTCTTGGCGGCCCGAAGTCCTGAGATCGTAGAGAGTGCAGGCGACATCCCATAGCGGGTACAAGACGAGCAAGATGGCCGCGACCTGTGGTTGCGTGAGTGCCGTCGAGAGCACAGCGGCAGCCCAGATCAACTGGAACACCGTTCGGACGAAGTACAGGTTCCGCAAGACTACCAACTAGTCGGTCCATTTACAGAAATTCTTCTCGTTCGCGCTTATGCCGGTGGAGGTTTTGATTCGAGAGAGAATCTCTCGGAGGATCACGCTGTGGCTTTGGCGGGTGCCGGCGCGATGGCGAGGAAGTCCTCAGCAAAGCGGCGGGCGTATTCCTGGGTGAGGGCTTCGACGCGCGCGGGATCAGGGGAACGCACGATGAGCCCTGCATGTTGCCGCTTTTGCATGCGGTGGACGATCTCTGGCGCGTCGTAGTGATCGGTGACCGGAACTGCGTCACGCGCAAGGCAGAGCACGCTGCCGGCATAGTCGGTGCCCAGCTTGGGCAGAGTGTATTGTTCGCCGCGGGCGAGAGCGACTTCGATGCGGGCCCATTCCACCCACGGATTGAAGCCGTATGCCTGCTCGATGACATCGGCGATGAAGGCTCCGCCCACCCGCGCCGCCGCTTCCAGGAAATAGAAGCGGCCATCCGCGGCGGAGCAGATCCACTCCGTGTGGGTGACACCATTCGCCAAGCCGAGCGCCGCCATCAGCTTTTCATGGAGCTGCGGAATTTCTTTCGCCGGCACAGACGCGCGGTCCACGGTGCGGGTGGTGAAGACGCCGCCGTGGTGCATGAGTTGAAACGGCGGCTTGCCGTATTGATGAACCGGCGCAGTAAGCGTGTGGCCGCTCCAGACAACTCCGTCTGCGTGGAAGATGTTGCCGGGAACGAAGCGCTCCAGCAGATGATGCGACTGCCGATCGCCGAGCTCATCTAGCAGCGGCCATAGTTCTTCCGGCCTGTGCAGCTTGCGGATGCCAATGGCGGACGCGTCGGTGCGCGGCTTCAACATCCAGGGCGCGGGAACCTCCTGCATCCAGTGGTGCAGGTCACTGTGATGGAAGACGCCGATGAAGTCGGGGACGAGCAATCCAGCGTCGCGCGCGCGAACACGCATGGAGAGCTTGTCGCGGAAGAAGCGCGTCGCCGATTCGCCGAGGCCGGGCAGCCGCATGTGCTCGCGCAGCGTGCCTGCGATTTCCATATCGAATTCATCGAGCGCGACGATGCGATCGATCTTCCGCGAGCGCGCGAGATACATCACGGTGTTGACGATCTGCGCGGAGCTCATGTCTTCCGGCATGAAGTGAATCTCATTCAAGATGTCGCGCGGCCAGTCCGCATCGCGATGCTTGTCGAGAGTGAGAAGCTCGACGCGGCAGCCGAGGCGCACACATTCTCGCAGGAAGGCCTCGCCCTTGACGTAAGTGGAAAGGCAGAAGATCAGCGGTTGCGACTGATTCGAATTGGTCTGCATTGCGCTCAGGTCTCCTTCAGGCAAAATCCGGCTGAGGCCCCAACCCACTCCTGATTACGATTGTGATCGACACCCATCATCTTGCCGCGGCCCATACGGATGAGGCTGATGACCGGCTCAAGCGTTCCATCGTCCGGCCACACATACATGATGCGCACCTCCGCCTGGGTGAGTCCGTGCGGCGTGTCGATGACCGGCTCGAATTTTACGCGTTGCTGCAGGAGGAAATTGTGCCGCTCGTTTTCGGGTATGGAAGCAAGCTCAGCATCAGCGGGCGCGAACTGTACGCCTTTGCCTGCGAAGGAGTAGAGCGGCTTGAAGACCCACTGCTCGCGATTCTCGGGCAGCAGCTCGCGGCCTTTGCCGTTGTACCAGTCATCCAGGAAGACCGCCGGCGGCACTGCCGGATGATGCAGCCAGGGAATGGCGAACTTGCTGATACGGAAGTACCAGTTGGGATGGCCAGCCCACTCGACGTCGAGATCGTCGCGATAGTCGAAGGGCAACGTGACACCTTTTCGCTCGAGCTCGTCGACGATCGCGCGATTGTAGATGCGCTCGATGGGAACATCGCGATCGCCGTTGCGATAGAAGAGGCGCCGGCCCTCGCGCTTGAGCTTTGCAATGTCGACTGTGCGGATGCCGAGCCGGTCCTCGTGGACGTGGAAGTCGGGTAGCGTCTTCTGGGCTTCCGGTTCAATTTCGAGCAGGACGACATTCTCCGGTGCGTGATTGCCGACGATCACGCGGTGGAGCAGCGCCCAATAGCTGGCATCATCATGGCCGCCGAGGAATCGTTCGAGATCCGAAGGCAGTCTGAACGCGCGCGCGAAGCTGTCGGAGAGCACCGTCTGAAAGCCGAAGATCGAAGGGAAGGCTTGCAACTCCACCAGGCGCGGAGCGAGCGAGCCATCGTCTTCGCGCACCAGGCCGAAGTCCGCGGTCATGAAATGTGGATGCGCGGGGCAATGCGGGACGCGGAAACGCTCTGGGACTGCCTCTTCGGACGCTTTGAGGAATGCTGCATTGCCGAGCAATTGATGGGTAAGCTCGGCGCCGGTGTCCACGATCTTCTGCATCAGCGCATGCGGGAAAAAGCAGGGCGTCTCCGAGATGCGAAATTCCAGCGGAGCACGTGCCTGGCGCGCGCAGTCTTCCAGCAGAGCCTGGTAGAGCTCGGGCCGGTAATCACGATTGAATGCCTGCCGCAGCTCTGGCAGCACGCTGCCTCCTCATTCCTGCTCAAATCAGGGTTGGATCAGGAACTGGCCCTCACGCATGATCTGCTCGTCGTCCGCGGGGCTTTCGAGCCAGATATTGAAGTTGAGACCGACGACATCGATGTGCGTCGAGGAGCTCCAGTTCGCGCCGGTGTGTTGGCCGTAGGGGTCGCCGAAGGCGATGTGGATGCCGGGAAATTTTTCATCCTGCAGGATGTTGCCGATCACGCGGGTGACTCCAATGTTTGTGCCGATGGCGAACTCGCCGACGCGGTCGGAGTTTTCGTCGCGGTGCGTGTACTCCCAGAAATCTTCCTGCAACTGCGCATTGCTGGATGTGCACGCGACGATACGGTTTTTCACGATGGTGATGCTCATCGGAGTCGCAGCGAGTGAGCCGTAACGCTGACAGAGGTAATCACCGACAACTCCGTCCACGACGAAGGTGCCGTTTACTTCGCCGGGCGCGGTGAATACCTCGCCGCCGGGCAGGTTGCCCCACTTGTCCGGGCTGATGATGCCGCTGGTCTTCAGCCATTTGTAACCGGGATTGAGCTCTGCGCGAATGTCGGTACCTGCGGCGGTGGTGGCGCGCACGGCGGTGGCCTTGTTGACGCGATCGAGCACACGCTGGCTCAGGCGATCCACGGCGGCAAAGTCGGCACGCATGCCTTCCAGCATGATCTGGGGCGTGATGTTGACCATGTGGGCGTGGCGCATCCGCCGCCGGTTCACCACGTCGGTCATCTGCCTGCGGGAGAGCAGCTCGTTTTGCTGCACCTGCACGGCAAAGATAGACACCTGGCTGCTCTCCATGTCGGCGAGCACCTCGGCAGGCATGCCGGTGAGCGGGCGGGGCGCCACTTCTTCGAGAACGAAGCCGTTCCAGGGACAGCCGATGGTCTCCAGCTCGCGCGCGATCGAGGCGGCGATCTGGATTGTCGCCTGATCAGTGATGAGAGTCACTTTTTCAGACGGCTGAATGCGCAGGCAGGTGCTGACGGCGCTGCGTGCGCCTGGAGTGAAGTCGGACGGGAAGGAAACGTCAAGAAGCTGGGTGCGGGTGATGGTCATGGTGATCGAGGGGAGTGTGCAGTGTATCGTGTCAGCGGCTGCTAAAACAGCCCGGCGCGTGTCTCCTCCGCCATGTAGTCGACGACGGCGTTCAGGTCGCCATTTCTCTCCTTGAACTTGCGAACCTGGCGCTGGGCGCCCGAACCGGTATCGAGAATCGTACGAACGGAGGCCACTGCCTCGCGGCAGCCTAACTCATCGACGCAGTCGTCGACGAAGGCCAGGTATTCGAGGATGAGCTCGCGCTCGTCCACCTCTGTCTCCTTGCCGAAGTCGATCAGCTTGCCTTCCAGACCGTAGCGAACGGCGCGCCACTTGTTCTCCATCAGCAGCGCACGACTGTACTGGCGCCAATCCTGATTGCTGGCGTGCAGCTTCCACAGTTTGCAGGCAGTCGCCTGGATGAGCGCGGCGATCGCGATGGTCTCCTCGGCGCGCATGGGGATGTCGCAGATGCGTACTTCGATCGTGTTGAAGAACGGGTGCGGGCGGATGTCCCACCAGATCTTTTTCGCGTTATCCATGCAGTTGGTTTTGATCAGCAGGTTGCAGAACTGCTCGAACTCGCCCCAACTGCCGAAGCTGTCTGGAATATTCGTGCGCGGGAACTTATCGAAGACCTTCGCGCGATAGCTCTTTAGCCCGGTGTTATAGCCGCGCCAGAAGGGCGAGTTGGTGGAAAGCGCGAGGATATGCGGCAGAAAGTAGCGCATCGAGTTCATGACGCGGATCGCTGCTTCCTTATCCTCGATGCCGACGTGCACGTGCAGGCCGAAGATCAGGTTGGCCCGCGCCACTTGCTGCAGGTCTTCGACGACACGCTCGTAGCGCTCGTCCGGATAGATGTCCTGCGCTCGCCAATCGGCAAATGGATGTGTGGCGCCGGCGACCAGCACAAGGCCGTGTTCCTGCGTAATGTGGATCATCTGCCGGCGCAGATCGTAGAGATCGTCGCGGGCTTCCGTGATGGTGCGGCAAATGCGGGTGCCCACCTCGATCACCGACTGATGCATCTCTGCCTTGACGCGCTCTTCAAGCCGGCGCTTGCCCATCGCCAGCAGCTCGGTTTTTATGTGCGAGCGCAGGTCGCGCGTTTCCGGATCAACGGTCTGGTACTCCTCTTCAATGCCGAGCGTGAAGGATGGTCGCATGGTATGAGGCTCCAGAGGCTGGTGTTCGTTAGGCTGACGTCCCCGAGGATTTCGTGGATTTTGCGGCAGCTTTCTTGGCCGGCGCTTTCTTGGCGGCGGATTTCTTTGCTGCCGCCGATCCGGCAGGCTTGGTGACCGGCTGGCCGGAGAGGAATGAAGACCAGACAAATCCGCCAGCGGGCGTTCCGGCATGCTGATGCGCCTTTTCGACGGCCATCTCGGCCACGGCGTTCACGATCCAGCGGAAGTTTGCTTCGCCCACCGAGTGCACATCTGCGTCGGGCGCTGGATTCATGAAGTCGATGGCGTAGGGCACCCCGTTCTCGACAGCGAACTCGACCGTGTTCAGGTCATAGCCGAGCGCGCGGCAGAGCGTCAGCGCGTCGCGCTCGATGCGGGCGAGCAACTCGGGAGCGTAGGCCGGCGGGTCCTTCACGTAGCGCTCGTGAAAGGGACGCCGTGGGTCGTACGGCATGATGTGGACCTTCTGCTGATTGATCACGTAGCAGCGGAAGTATTCCTGGAATTTGATCGCGCTCTGCAGGGTCATGCAGAGATCGCCCGTCTGGTCGTAGGCCTGAAAGAACTGCTCCCAGTTGTGCACGTGGTAGACGTCGCGCCATCCGCCGCCGTCGAAGGGTTTTAGGAAGGCAGGGAATCCGACGTAGTCGAAGATGCCCTTCCAGTCGAGCGGGTATTCGAGATTGCGCATCGAGCGATCGGTGGTGCCGGTGGGATATTGCTTGTGCGGCAAGAGGACGGTGTGCGGCACGGCGACGCCAAGCTTGCGAGCGAGCGCGTAGTTAAAAAACTTGTCATCCGCGGACCACCAGAAGGGATTGTTGATGACGATGGTCCCGGTCAGTGCCGCGTTCTTGAGAAAACCGCGATAGAAGGGAATGTCGTGCGAGATGCGGTCAATGATGACGGCATAGCCGCTGGGGGCGGCCTCGCGCACGCCGCCGATCTGGACGGATTCGGCAGTGATATCGGGAAGCTTCATGGCGTTGATGCGCTCGACCAAAGCTCCGGGGAAGGTGTTCTCCATGCCGTACAAGACGCCGATTTTTTTCATCTTTGCTCCTTCCGTCGCGGGTTCATGATTGCTCCTTGCATCGCGGGTTCCTGATTTGTCGCTCGCTCCTAGTGTCTGCCAGGATCATGCCATCAAAGATAAACATTCATCATGCGTTGCCAGGTGGGCCAGTCGTGGCTGTTCCAACTGTCCCATACAGCGAGCTGGTGATGGACGCCGCGGCTGCCCAGCAGATGCGAGAGGCGCTGGTTCTGGGGCAGGCACTGGTCGTCCCAGCCGGTGGCCAGCACATAGGTATTTTGCCGGTAGCGGTCCAGATACCAGGGATCGCTCATGTTCGCTAAGTAGTGCGGTGGCATGTTGAAGTAGACATCCTGATCGTAGTAGCCGTGCAGAAAATTCGAGATATCGAATGCGCCGGACATGGAAAGAAAGCCGGTGAAGACATCGGGGTGACGGAGCGCGATGTTCACCGCGTGATATCCGCCAAAGCTGCAGCCAAGGCTGATGAGGTGCCGGCTCTGGTTCTTCAGCCGGACCAGCGGGACGACCTCGTTGAGGATGTATTCCTGGTACTGGATCTGGCGCGCTACGCGCCAGCGCGGCGGCACGTGGCGGTTGTACCAGCTCTCGGAATCGAGTGAGTCGACGCAGTAGAGCTGGATCTCGCCGTTGTCGATCTTGTGGCCGATGGAGCCGACCATGCCGCGATCTTCAAATTCGTAGAAGCGTGCCTGCGAGCTGGGGAAGACGATCGTTGGAACGCCGGCACGTCCGAAGACAAGCAGCTCCATGTCCCGGCCCAGACGCTCTGAATACCATTTGTGATATTCGCGATTCATGCTTGCTCGATCGTTCTCCCGCTCCACGCTCTCGCCGGTGAGCGGATACTAGCTCGAGACGGCTGACCTTGGTACGCTCTTTCAGAGCACCTAGAGCGGATTTCCTGCACGTGTTCTCGTCGAATTCTGTGAGGCGCGGTTTTTCTTGACGAAAAACCGCGGCTGCTGAAGCCGGTCAGCCGCATGCACAGGAAATCCGCTCTACTGTAGCAGAGTCGCAATAGCTTACCCTTGAGCCACTGGATTTGAAAACACCGAACCGGAACGCCGCTCCAGCCGTGACAGATGGCCGCACCGCCGCTCTGCTAGAGCCGATCAGCTTCGATGATCCAGTCATGGTCGGCGGCAATGACCGGCTGCGGCTGCACCGGCAGTTCGTCTCCACATTTCTTCCGGCGCGGCGCGATGTCATCGTTTCGCTGCCCCCGGATTACTTCCAGTCCAAGCGGCATTATCCCGTTCTCTATCTCCAGGATGGACAAAATCTTTTCGATGGAGCGACCAGCTTCGTCAAAGGAAGCTTCTGGGATGTGCAGACGACCCGCGACCGCTTGACCGGCGACGGCGTGATCGAGCCACTCATCGTTGTGGGTATCTACAACACCGGGATCGAGCGCATGGAGGAGTACACGCCGATGCGCGATCGCAACCTGGGCGGAGGCAAGGCGAAGCTCTATGGTGGCCTGCTAGTGGAGGAGCTGAAGCCCTGGGTGGATCAGAACTATCGCACGCTTGACGGGCCTGAGCACACTGGAGTCGGCGGTTCGTCGCTGGGCGGTCTGGTGTCTCTCTATCTCGGACTCACCTGGCCGCATATCTTTGGACGGCTGGCCGTGCTGTCGCCTTCGGTATGGTGGGCGCGCGGCGAGATGCTGCAGTACGTCCGCCGGACGCGGCCGGAACCGCGGCCACGCATCTGGCTGGACATCGGATTGGCCGAGGGGCCGGCGATGATCAAGAAATGCGATGAGCTGCATCGCCTGCTGGAGAGGCGAGGATGGCGCAATGGGACAGATATGCAGTATCTGCGTGTGCCGGGAGCCCGTCACAATGAGGACGCATGGGCGAAACGCGTCGATCCGTTTCTTCGCTTTCTCTTTCCCGCGAAGTAGCAGAGGCGGCTGCGCTTCGCATTTCGTCAGCTAGCATAGATGGATGACGAAAGTTTCCGCAGAGGCCCTGCTCTTTGACATGGATGGCGTGCTCATCAACTCCATACCCGTGGTGGAGCGAGTATGGTCGCGCTGGGCCTCGAACCGAGGCCTGAACGTGGAGGAGGTCCTGCAGCATGTGCATGGACGCCCCAGCATCACCAGCCTGCGCGATCTGTTGCCCGATATCGATCACGAGGCCGAGAATTGCCTGATCGAAGAAGCCGAGATCGCCGATGTTGATGGCATTGTTCCGCTACCCGGCGTGAAGGAATTGCTTGCAGCGCTGCCGAAGGATCGCTGGGCCATCGTCACCTCCTGCACGCGCCCGCTGGCGGAGGTGCGGATCCGCGCTGCAGGCCTGCCGCGGCCGAGTGTTGTCATCACCGCGGACGACATCACGCATGGCAAGCCCAACGCCGAGCCGTATCTGAAGGGAGCTGCTGGCCTGGGCTTTGTGCCCGAGCGCTGCATTGTTGTAGAGGACGCTCTTGCCGGGATCGCTTCCGGCAGGAATGCCGGTGCGCGGGTCCTCGCTTTCACGACGACCTCTTCCATTTCAGATTTGGTCGCGGCGAAACCTGACTGGATCGTGAAGGATTGCTCCGCGATCCGTATGGATGCCAGCGTGCCGACTCTGACTCTGGCGCTCGAAGAGGTCACGGTAAGCGCTTCGTAGCATGGCTGCGGGTCGCGCCCTTCTCATCACGAGGAAGCATTCGACCGTTAGTATCTTCAGCGATGGCAACTACTGGCCTGACGCGTGAGCTCCGCCGTGTGGACTGGGATGCGGGAGAGTGGCGCGCGAGCCTGCTCTGCCTTCCGGCAATCGCGATTGCTTTGATCGCCGCGCTTGTATTCGGCAATCGCAATGCAGCGCTTGTGATGGCCGGCAGTGCGCAGTCGGTGGGCTTCGGCGCCTTCCAAAGGCCGCTGTGGTTTCGCGGCGGGCCCATGGTGATTGCGACGCTCGGTATGGCGCTCTCCGCAGCCGTGGGTGAGCTGGCGGCGAATCGTCCATGGGCACTGCTGCTTCTGGTGACGTTCTGGGCCTTCTGCTATGGGATGTCGAACGCCATCAGCTCGCCGGCATCCTGGGTGGGACAGCAGTGCTGCATTTTTCTGGTGGTCTCGAGCGCGCTTCCCGGGACGCCCCATGCAGCGGGTTTGCGCGCGGCAGGCGTGCTGAGTGGAGGGTTTCTGCAGTTCCTCTGCATCCTGCTGCTATGGCGCTTCTTCGCCCCCGCGCGCACTACCTACTCGGAGCCGGGAATCCACACGCCAGGCTGGCAGCGTCGAGCGGTCATGAAAAACCTTACCTTCCGCTCCAGCACCTTTCGTTACGCGCTGCTTCTTGCGCTGACGGGCTGTGTGGCTCAGGGCATCGCGCAATGGCTGCACTTTCCGAATGCCTATTGGATACCGATGACGGCACTCATCATCATGAAGCCGGATCTTCTGCTGACTAATGTGCGTTCCATCGCGCGGCTCGGCGGGACCTTCGTAGGCGCAGGACTGGCCACGCTGATTGCGACGACTCTTCGGCCTGATGGAATCTGGCTGAGCCTGCTCATCGTCGTCTCCATGTATCTGGCATACGCGCTGCAGAACGTGAATTATGCGCTGTATGCTGTGCCGCTCACCGCGTATATCGTCTTCATCCTTGCGGTCGCCCGAACGCCGGAGGCCAGCACGGCGGAGCATCGTGTGATCGCAACGGCGATCGCCGGCGTGGTCGCGATGCTGATCCATGCCCTGTACGTGCGGGAGGAACTGCAGCGTCTGGCGCGCACTTTACTGCCTGGTGTGAGCTGAAGGTCCACGGATGCCGTGATATCGATCGCGATCAGTAGCGATGAATGTTGCGCGGGTAGAGTGTGACCTGCAGCGCGATGCTGGTGTCGTTCTGCGCGGAGGTGTCGCCGTTCAACAGGTATGGGGCCTTCCAGCGCTCATACTGGACCCAAGCGTTCACTTCCACGTTTTTGCCCAGGCGCTTCACCGCATTCACCGTGAAGTCGTTCTGGGTGGTGCCCATCGGCACGAAATCTTTTGGCGTTTTCACATTTCGATATTGAAACTCCAGCCACTCGTTGCCGCTCAGGCTATACGTGAGCCAGCTCTGGCCGCCTTTGGCCTCGCGCCCGATCCAGTCGCCGAAGGTGAAGCCTTTGCTGGTATACGCCTGCCGCTGCACTGCCTCCCAATACATGAAGCTGCCTCCAACGCTGCGCCCGGTGGGTGGGTCGGTCGAGACCGCTTCGGCACGCAAGGATAGCTTTGGAGCACCAGGGAAATGCGAGAGGTAGAGGCCAGGGCGGAGTGCAGCGCGCCGCGGAGCGCTGATTGGCGTTACGTCATCGTGGGCTTCGGAGTCGCTGTAGAACGTGAGCCAGTCGCGAACAAACGGAACCCGGTAAGAGAAGTTGAACGCGGAGAAGCGTGCGCCGGGATCATTGCGTCCGGTTTTCTCGGGCACGGTGGTGTCGTTGATATCGAAGAATCCCTTGAGGAAGGTATGCCAGGTGACTGGCTGGTGGCCTTTGCCGCCAAAGACGATGGTGCGCTCGAAACCAAACTCAAAGTTAGCGGTGGGCTTGAAGCTGAAGCCTTCCGAATGTGTATAGACGGAGTTGTAAGCGGTATGCCCCTGCAGGCTGCCATAGAGGATGTCATAACGGATGGGTCCGAGAACGCGCGAGACGAACGGGATGTAGGCTGGTTCCACTCGATTGAGGCGAATGGAGTAGATGTTTTCCGCGTTGTTGCTGTAGCCCATAGCTCCGCCACGTCCGGGACCGAACCATTCGTCGCTCTTGCCGATTGAGATTTCGTGGCTGGCAAAATTCGCGGCGAGATATGCCTCTTGAACCCGAAATGTATCTACGCCGAGCAATGTTTTTCCATATTGCATGGTGGGGTTGTAGTAGGTGAGCGGGATGACTTCGTCATTGAAGGAAAAATAATCGGCTACCAGTGTTGGGTAACCCCAAAGAGTGGGCGCGTGCTGATACTCTCCGCGGAAGTAGCCGGAGTACCGGCCCAGGGTTGTACGGACGCTGGCGCCGGTGATGTTGTTGAAGCCTTCGGCATAGGGGCGCCCGTAGTCGTTCACGATGGTCTGACCCGCGTGGTAGGAATCGCGCAGCGGCGGACCGGTAATGCCAAGCACGCGGGTGTAGACCGACTCTAACTCGGAGTGGCCGCGATGCGCGTCGATGGGTAACTCGAGGTCGGGGGCGAGCTCGCGGCTGAGCGCGCTGTAAATCTCCTTGGCTTCGTCGCTATTGCTGTTATAGATTCTGCCCGCCGATTCATCGAGCATATGGGCCACGCTGGTACGGGTGTAAGGCCGCATTCCGAGAAAAACCGTGTCGAGGAACCCCAGCGAATAGAGGCGCATGATCTCGGGATACATCCAGCTATCCAACGGAATGTACGTGGAGCCCAGACTGCCCGAATAGTGAACCGGCTTGGCCGGCAGCGTAGGGGTAAACTGGACCGGCGGCGCCGGGGCTTGTTGCGCGGGAACCTGGCGAGTGGTAGCGGCATCGTTGCCATTGGCCGGTGCGGCGGGAGCTGTTTGAGCGAGGGTGACAGCGGTCGAACCCCACAAAAAAAAGACGAGACAGCCTGTACGCAATCCACACCTCAAAGAAACCGTGATGCGGGATCACAGTTCCTGATAGCTATGCAATAACAGCTTGGAACGCAGAGTGCCTATAGATTAGACCATGCGAGCGGATCGACGAGGAATGTCTTGAGGTGACGGAGCAGAGGCTGGCTGCTGCCAACGCCAAGGGGAGCTAATGCAATCTGCCATCTGTGACGGCGCGGTTCGTGCCGATGTTGTCCAGACAAGACGGTTCGGGACGCGTGGGCGACATCTAGCCTACTCGGGGCTTATAGGACTGCTGTTTCTGCTGCCTCACCTTGTCCGCATCACCGCACTTCGCTCGATCCATGGGTACACGCCATTCTCTCTTACCACACCGAGCAATGTGGTTTCGGACGAAAGCTTTCTGTATGCCGCGCAGGCCAACACAACGCTAGTGCAGCATCGCCGGGCAGACGATACGGATAGCTGGGAGCATCGCGATTCGATCTTCCCGTACTCCATTCTTCCGTCGTTTACAGAGGCGGGAGTTGCTGAGGTGCTTGCTCCCGGACATCCACGACAAGGCCTTGCGCGAGCGCAGATTCTCTTCCATTTTCTCTTTCCCTCCATCATGGCGTGGATGCTGATGGAACTGCTGAGTGTTGGGACTATTCCGGAGGCGACAGCGGCCAGCCTGGCTCTTATCGTGATGGCCGTTTCGTTCTCCATTCGCACCTTGATAAATGGAATCCTGCACTGGCTTGGCGGTGACTGGCAGGGAACCCTTGTGAACACGTTGCAGGCTGCGCGAACTCCGAATCCAAGTGTGTCTTTTGTGCTGCTGTTGGGAGCCATGCTTTTGGCGTGGCGCGCTCTGCGTAGCCGCTCACTGCTGAGCTTCGCATGCGCCGGCTTCGTGGGAAGCCTGCTCTTTTATTCGTATACTTTTTACGCCATATCGTGGTCTGCGGCGTGCGTGTTCCTGGCGTTGTTCTCACTGTGGCCTGCGATGCAGATTTCCCGGCGATGTCTCTGCACGCTGCTATGCACTATCGCGGGAGCGTTGCCGTTCCTGCTTTGGACGCATGCCTCCAAAGCTTCCGGTGTGTACTACGAGCGCGTCGCGCGCCTCGGCATGATCTATTCGCGATCAATTTCCCATGAGGCGATGCAAATTACGTTGTTGTGGGGCGCCACCACAGTGGCTTTGCTCGGATGCTGGCTGTGGATGCGAAGCAGGGCAGCCGTTTCAGATCGGCGCGATGCAATGCACTACGCCGTGCTGCTGACGGCGGCTGTTGCCCTGGGCGGCCTGGCTGGTCTGAACATGCAGATTGTGACTGGATTCCAGGTCCAGGCGGAGTTCCACTTTACCCACATGGTGATTCAACCTGCCGTCGTCCTCTTGCTTTGTCTTCTGAGCGCGTGGCGGCTACAGAGAATGAAACTGCCTTCCTGGATCGGAGGCGCCAGCTTTGCGCTGCTGGCGGTTCTATGCGCCGCATCCCAGGTCGCTGCCGGTCTTCAATCGGGTTCCTTCCATCGCTTGCAAGCGTCGGATGAAGCGCTTTTCGATTGGCTGGAGTCGCACAGCGCGCGCGGTTCCGTCGTGGCCACGACGAATTTACGGCTATGCGAGGAGATGCCGGTGTTTTACACACAACCGGCTGCTGGTTGTAAATGGAACCCGGGCTGCGGGGTCGGATGGCGAACTTCTGGAGCGGCTTCTTCTGGCAAACCGATTAGCGGGAGATTCCGCCGCCACGGTCGCAGGCGAGTTGACAGGTGAAGATCCAGCTCCCGACGGCGTTTCATTCGAAACATACGGTATGTACCTGTTCGAACACTCCCCATTCCTGGATTCGCGTACTGATCGCCTACGACATTCTGTGCTCGCGGGAGTCTTACAGCACTATCAGGGGATGGATGTTGCGCAGGCGCTGCGGCGGTATCGGGTGGACTACCTGTATACGCGGAACAGCGAAACGCCTGCGGCCGTTGTTGGCTGGAAGGTCAGCCCTGTCCTTCGCACGGAAGAGGGCACCCTGTGGAGCCTTCATCGAATCGGATCACTGGATTCTGGTGCGTCAGCCTTGAATCAGTGATCATCCAACGAATTGGAACCAAGGAAAGGTAAATGGGGCGTTGGGCTGAAATAAGGCGCAGGCTACGGTACACCGGCCATCTCCTCTGGCGGTCGGCGGTGACGCCGATGCTGGGCACGCATCAGCGTCCGCGGCTGGTCACACCGAATGAGCTGGGCGTCACATTTATCGGTCACTCGTCCTTTCTGGTGCAGGCTGCAGGGCAGAACCTGCTCTTTGACCCGGTCTTTTCCACCTGGCTGATCCTGCTTCGGCGCCAAAGGCGCGCCGGTGTTCGGGTGCGCGATCTTCCACCAGTTGACGTCGTACTGCTGTCGCACGCCCATATGGACCATCTCGATCGCCGCTCACTGCGGCGTGTGGTGCGGGCGACGCGCCGGGGCACTGGCCGCGCGCCCATCGTCGTCGTGCCGACGGATGTGGGCGACATCGTGCGCGGTCTGGGTTTCTCTCAGGTTATCGAGCTGCGCTGGTGGGAGAGCTATGAGATGCATGGCCTGACGATTACCCATACACCGGCCAAACACTGGGGCACTCGCTGGATTACGGACGGCCATCGCGGCTATGGCGGCTATTATGTGGCGGGCGGAGCGCGCCGGCTCTATTGCTCCGGCGATACCGCATACTTTGCTGGTTTTCGCGAGATCGGCGAGCGCCTGCACCCGGAAGTGGCGCTGCTGCCGATCGGAGCTTATAGCCCGGACAGCTACCGTGCCGTCCACACCAGTCCGGAAGATGCTCTGCGTGCATTTGAGGATATTGGAGCCGAGTTCATGGTGCCCATGCACTACGGCACTTTCTGGCTTTCCGCGGAGCCGCTGGAGGAGCCGCTTCCGCGTCTGCTGGCCTCCGCCGGGAAGATGGGATTGGCGGACAGGATTGCAGTAATTCGCGAGGGCGAGACGCGGGTCTTTGCCAGAAACAGGCCATCATCGCAGGAAAATAAGGAGGAAAGGCCGGCGGAGGTCGGGTAGCGGCTAAGCAGGGTCATTCTGGTATGACCCGTCGCTTTGCGTCCACTCGGATCAGCCGTGGCTTTCCGTGCCTGCCTCTGATTCGGACTTGCCTTTGCGTGCGGCCCGGGCCAGGTCGCCTTCCTTGTCGATGAAATACAGATAGCCCTTTTCGCGAACCAGCTTCGTCTCCGCGACAACCTCTTCGGCGCCGTCCCCGCCCTTCTTTTTGCGCGCGACGTTGCCTTGCTTGTTGATGAAGTATAGGTATTGCTTGTAGTCGCGCTCAAGACCCAGCTTCTGGACCTTCTCTGCCATGATCACTGTCCTCCGCAGGTTGAATTGCCACCGCGTCACAGGGCCGACAGCAGATGAAGACTTACTGGCTGGCGTGCAGAGCAGCACTGGCCCGCTGCTCATCTGCCTTCCTTGCCTGGTCTTCGAGGGCCTGTGCCTGCGGCAGATAGCTAATGGCCTGGCTGATCATCGGGTCCCACTCGGCGCGGACATGGAGACCTTGAAGCTCGCCGAACTGGGTGGTGAAGATATCCGACTTGATGTTCGCCTTGACCCAGTCCGAGACGCCGTTCAAGTCCTGCTCCGTGAACGCGATCTGCTGGCTCTTCAGGAACTGGCGGAACTCGTTCAGCACCGCATCGTCTACCTGGAAATTCTTATCGACCGTGTGATTGGCCAGGTAATGGCTGGCGAAGTTGAAGAACGCGTAATGCTCCAGCAGCACATCCTGGAAATGGTTCGACTTCGGCGTGTCGATCTTGTCGTCCGGCGTGATGCCGCCGCCGCCGTAGACGGTGCGGCCTGAATCCGTCAGCTTGACCTCGCGGTTCTTGTCTTCGGAGGAGGAGGGCTGATCGTGGTTGTAGTAGTAGTCGTAGAGCGACACGCCGCTGTAGTTGCGCTGGATGAGCCGGCCGCTGGGCGTGTAGTAGTGATAGGTCGTCAGGGCCAGGCCGGTGTTGTCAGAGAGCGGATAGACCGTCTGCACCAGTCCTTTACCAAAGGTGGTCTCGCCCACGACTATGGCGCGATCGTGATCCTGCAGGGCGCCGCTAACGATCTCCGCGGCGGAAGCGGTGCCGTGGTTCACCAGCACGACGATGGGGAAGCTCCTGCCGCCATTGCCGTGGGTGGCCCGCTGGGTCTGCTCGGGATAGGCGCGTCCCCGTTGCGAGACGATGACCTGGCCTTTCTGCAGGAATTTGTCGCAGACCGAGACTGCCTCGGTCAGGAGTCCGCCGGGGTTGCTGCGCAGATCCAGCACCAGGCCCTTGAGGCTGGGACCGAAATTGTCCAGCGCCTCGCCGACTTCGTGGCCGGTGGTCTCCTGGAACTGGGTGATGTGGATGTAGCCCACGCCGGGCCTGATCATGAACGCCAGGTCGATCGAGCCGTGCGGGATCTCATCGCGGACAAGATCGAAATTCAGCGGCTTGGATTGGCCAAAGCGAGTCACCGTCACCTGCACATGCGTGCCTTTGGGGCCCTTCAGCATGTTGGCGACTTCGGTCGAGTCCATGTTGTCGGTGGACTTGCCGTCCACCGCGATGATGATGTCGGCAGGCTTCAGGCCGGCGCGGAAAGAGGGTGTCCCCTCATAGGGAAAGAGCACGACGATTTTGTTGTTCTGCGGCTGGATGGTCATCCCCACGCCGTAGTACTTGCCGTGCTGGTCCTCACGCATCTTCGCGTAGGCCTTGGGATCGTAGAAGCTGGAGTGCGGGTCCAGTACGCGCAGCATGCCCGGGATGGCGCCGTCGTAGATCGCGCGCTCGGCCTTGTCGCCGTTCAGGGGCTCGGCGTAGTTCTGCTCCACCAGGCTGTAAACCGTGGTGAAGGAGCGCAGGTCATTCCGCAGAGTCGATTCGTCGGCCTGAGCCTGGGCACCTACGGTACGCTGCACAAGCGTGCCAGCAGCGGCACAGGCAGCGAGGAAGACAGCAACGGCGATAGCGGGGCGGCGCGGACTGGATGCCATGAGAAAGGTAGCCTGCGGCAGGCACACGCAAACA
>JBJMGC010000136.1:0-12972 GCA_045808105.1 Acidobacteriaceae bacterium
CGCCCCGATGCTCAGCGCCAGCGTGAGCACGATGACGACTGCGAATGTAGGATTGCCTCGCAACTGCCGCACGGCGTAGCGAAGGTCCTGCCGCGCGTTTTCGACAAAGCTGGTGCCTCGCGCATCGCGGCATTCCGCCTTCACCTGCTCGTGCCCGCCAAACGCGAGCCGCGCACGGCGGCGCGCCTCTTCCTCCGCCAGACCGGTCAGCTTGTACTTCTCCACCTGGCGTTCGAAATGGAAGCGAAGCTCCTCATTCAGCTCCATCTCTTCAGCACGAAGCCGAAACAGCCCCCGCAGGCGAAATCGCAGGTCATTCCATTTCTCACGCCACATAAGCGCACCTCAGATGCTCTCCAGAACCTGTGCGACCGCGGCCGCCAGCTTTCGCCAGCTCTCGGTCTCTGCTTCAAGCTGCTTCCGGCCGGCCCGCGTCAACTCGTAGTACTTCGCGCGGCGGTTATTTTCCGATGTGCCCCACTTCGCCTTGATCCATCCGCGGCGCTCCAGCCGATGCAAGGCGGGATACAAAGATCCCTGCTGGATGCGCAGGACATCGCTCGACACCTGCTGCACGCGCTCAGCGATCGCCCAGCCATGCTGCGGTTCCAGCGACAGTGTCCGCAAAATAAGCAGGTCCAGCGTGCCCTGCGGAAGATCAATACGTTCAGCCGTCAATGGTCTACCCTTTCGCTTCTACAGGAGAAATACCTCAACTCTTGTAGAAGTACAAGGGATAAAAAACGAACGAGCAGGCGGGCATCAGGCGTTCCTTCCCGGTACCTGATTCGCAACGCAAACGCTTCCCGATCCAATCTGCATGCAGGTTCTAACTCTTCTTGACGCCCCTCCTGCTGAGGGCTACTGTTCCGCTGGGCCAAATGCACTGAGGAGAACGAGAATGAAAAACGTGATTCGGGTCTATTGCACGCTGTTCCTGCTCACCACGAGCGCCGCCTTCTCACAAGCCACGCCCGACGCCACCTCCCAGAACGCAGGAAGCGCCGCAACGCCAGCCATGGCCAACATGAGCGACCCCGCGACCGAGACCAGTCTCCAGAAAATGGAAACCGAGCTTTCCCAGGCGGCCGCGGCGCACGACACAGCGCCGTTCACCAAATACCTTGACGACAACATCGTCGCGCTCGGTCCGGGCTGGAAGGCCTCGTCGAAGGCGGAGGTGCTGGCCGGTTTGAAGTCCGATCCATGCACCGTCAGCAACCCGGCCGTCTCCGGCTTCTCCTATAAGTGGCTCTCGCCCGATCTGGTCCTCGTCTCCTACATGGAGAACTACACCTCCGCCTGCAAGGGAAAAACCACGCCCGGGGCAGAGCACGACAACTCGCTTTGGCAGAGAAAGAATGGGCAATGGGTCTCGGTCTTCCATCAGGCCACGGCCGATCTCCCCAGCACCACGACTGGCGGGAATTAGGCCCACCAACCTGTGGCTGCGATCAGCGGCGCTTTCGCCGCTCCTCCCCCGCCGCCTGTCTACCTGACTACCTGTCCAAGGATGAAATCGCTTCCGCCGACTGGCGCTCCCCCTGGGCGCCCAGCCTCGACGCCTCCCCGCGACTCCCCTATCCTTAGGACTGACCATGCCCGACAACCAGATCCAGGTCCACCTCCCAGACGGCTCCATCAAACAGCTCCCCGCAGGCTCCACCGCGCACGATGTCGCGATGTCCATCTCGCCGCGCCTCGCCGCCGCAGCCATCGTCGCCCGGATTAAACCAGCGCATGCTGTTGCCACCCACGCCGCGCCTACTCCTGGTGACGAAAAATCCGAGCCCGGCGAGCAGGCCATGTACGCCGCGCCCGACGCCCAAGCCGAGCGCCTGGTCGACCTGCGCGCGCCCCTCACCGAAGACGTGCACCTCCAGCTCCTCACCGAAAAGGACTCCGACGCGCTCCAGGTCGTGCGTCACTCCGCCGCGCACGTCATGGCCACCGCGGTGCTCGAGCTCTTTCCGGAGACCAGGCTCGGCCACGGCCCCGCCACCGATGCCGGCTTCTTCTACGACTTCTATCGCCCCACGCCCTTCACCACCGACGATCTCTCCGCCATCGAACTCAAGATGGCCGAAGTCGTCGGGCGCGACGAGCCCTTCGTCCGCGAGTGCGAGCCGCGCGAGCGCGGCCTCGCCGATTACCGCGCCGAGGGCGACTTCATGAAGGTCCATTTCATCGAGCGCTTCACCAAGCCCGGCGACGACATCTCCCTTTATCGCAACGGCACCTTCGTCGACTTCTGCCGCGGTCCTCACGTGCCCTCCACGGGCCGCGTCAAGGCCTTCAAGGTCATGAGCCTCTCCGGAGCCTATTGGCTCGGTGACGAGAAAAATCCGCAGCTTCAGCGCATCTACGGCACCGCGTTCTTCTCGAAAAAGGACCTCGACGATTACCTCAACCGGATCGAAGAGGCAAAGAAGCGCGACCATCGCCGCCTCGGCAAAGAGCTTGAGCTGTTCACGGTCAGCGAAGACGTGGGCTCCGGTCTGCCGCTCTGGCTGCCCAAGGGCGCCACCATCCGCCGCCTTATCGAGGAGTACATCCTCCAGCTCGAGCGCGAAGCCGGATACGAGCATGTGTACACGCCCTCGCTCGCCAAGGTTGATCTCTATGTGCGCTCCGGCCACTGGGCCCACTATCACGAGGACATGTTTCCGCCCATGGACCTCAAGACCGAGCAGGTCGTCCTGCGACCCATGAACTGTCCGCACCACATCCTTATTTACGAGTCGAAGCTCCGCAGCTATCGTGATCTTCCCGTGCGCCTCGCCGAGCTGGGCACCATGTACCGCTACGAACGCTCAGGTGCGCTGAGCGGGCTCAGCCGCGTGCGCTGCATGACCCTGAACGATGCCCACATCTTCTGCACTCCCGATCAGATCAAAGAAGAGTTCTCAAATGTCATGAAGCTGGTCGAGCGCGCCTATCGTGATCTCGGCATCACCAACTACAGCTATCGCCTTTCGCTGCGCGATCCCGCGAACAAAGAGAAATACGTCGACAACGACGAGATGTGGGAGCTCGGCGAGCGCGTCCTCCGCGAAGCTCTCGATTCGCTCGGCCTTCCCTATCGCGAGAGTCGCGGCGATGCCGCCTTCTACGGCCCCAAGCTCGATATCCAACTCGCCGACATCATGGGCCACGAAGAGACCTACTCCACCGTCCAAGTCGACTTCCATCTGCCCAGCCAGTTCGATCTCGTCTACACCGCCGCCGACGGCAAGCAGCACCGGCCGGTGATGATCCACCGCGCCATCGTCAGCACCATGGAGCGCATGGTCTCCTATCTCATCGAGCACTACGCCGGAAACTTCCCGCTCTGGCTCGCTCCCGTGCAGGTCGGCCTCGTCCCCATCGCAGAACGTCACAACGACTATGGCAAAAGCATCCAGGCTCAGCTAAGAGCCGCCGGCCTGCGCGTCGAGCTCGACAGTCGCAACGAAAAGATGAACGCCAAGATCCGCGACCTGACCATGCAGAAATTCCCGTACATCCTCGTTTTCGGTGACAAGGAGCAGGAAGCCGGCGCGGTCAGCGTAAGAGTCAGAGGCAAAGGCGACCAGGGGTCTGTGCCGCTAGCGGAGTTCATCGCCAAGGCGAAAGGGTTTGTGGAGAACAAAGCTGCGGAGTTGTCGCTCGGGAAGTAAAAAGTCATCCGCGCGCCGGCTCGCGGAATCCATAATAGAGACCAACCTCTCCTTCGAGGTGCCCGCATGCAACTCAAACCTTTCCTGCTCGATGTTTGGCTCGACCAGTACGAACATGGCATAGACTTCAACCTCGCTGCGAGTACCGGACCGGCATGGACGGTCAACGACATCCTCGCGCTCGCCGATGACGAAACGCGCTACCGCTTCCTGAACCACAAGCTGGCCTACGGCCGGCCCGCCGGCGCTGACAGTCTGCGCGAGGCGATCGCCGAAATGCAGGGTGTTCCGGTAGAGGCCGTGCAGATCGTGACCGGCGCCTCCGAGGCGCTCCTGGCCCTGATGTGGCTGGCCGCCGAGCCTGGTGCGAACGTGATCGTCCCGCTGCCGGGATTCACGACTTTCTCGGCGCTCCCCGAATCTCTTGGTTTGGAAACCCGCTTCTATCGCATGCGCCGCGAGAACGGCTTCCGCATCGATCCCGACGAGATCAAGCAGCTTGCTGACTCGAAAACCAAGCTCATCCTGATCAACAGTCCGCACAATCCGACGGGCGCGGTTATCGCCGACGACGAAATGAAAGCCTTGCACGACTTCACCGCCGAGCGTGGAATCCAGCTCATCAGTGACGAGGTCTATCACCCCATTTATCACGGAAGCCAAACGAAATCGGCGGCGCGTCTGCCGCACGCTACGGTGATCGCCGATCTGTCAAAGGCATTTTCCATCGCCGGTGTGCGCACGGGATGGATGATCGAGCACGACGCCCATCGCCGCCAGCAATACTGGACCGCGCGCGCTTACTTCTCGATCTCGAACACCACCACCGGAGAAATTCTTTCGGAAATCGCAATTCGCAAACGCGACGCCGTGCTCGGCAAGACGCAGGAAGCCGCTACCCGAAACCTTAAGCTGCTCGAGCTCTTCATGGCGGACCATCGCGACGTACTCGGCTGGATTCCACCGCAAGGCGGCATGACCGCCTTCCCCTGGCTGTTGAGCGGAGAGAACGCGCGGCCGTTCTGTCAGGCTGCTGCCGAGCATGGCATCCTGCTGGCTCCTGGCGATTGCTTCGATGTACCCGCGCATTTCCGTCTGGGCTTTGCCCTCGCCGGAGACGATTTCCCCAAGGCACTCGATCGCTTCGGAGCCTTCGTAAAGAGCTGGTCGGCGAAGATGATCACAGCATGACCCCAGACCTGCATGATCTGGACCAGCTCCGCGAATCGCTGCATCAACCAGGCCCGCCAGCGGAGCTGCCATTACTCCTAACCGCACTCTGGTGGGAAGCCAAAGGCGACTGGAACCAGGCCCATGAAATCGCGCAAGCTGAGGAATCAGTCGACGCCGCATGGGTCCACGCCTATCTCCACCGCAAGGAAGGCGACACATCCAACGCGGCCTACTGGTACAACCGCGCCCATCAGCCGGTTTGCGCTCTGTCTCTCGATGCCGAGTGGGAGCAGATCGCCTCCGCGTTGCTGGCCAGGGAAACGCGCGCTCGAAACTGACAGCAGCTACGGCGCAGCTTGCGATCGGAAAGAAATCAGTCGAGCCGTAACCTACCGCCTCCGATTCGACTGCAAGCGTAGTCGTCACCTATCGTTTACGTCACACTCCTTCAAAGGAGGCGAAGAGCGATGCGTCTCACGCGCAAGGCATTCGTCGACGTCGCTATCGAAGTTCTCGTCAACCTCGCTCTCCCATACGTCATTTACATCAGAACCGAGGCCTATCTAGGCCAGGTTCGCGCGCTGCTGGCGGCATCCCTGCCTCCCATTCTCTGGGGCCTCATTGAGTTTGCACGCAAGCGACGCGTGGATGCGGTCTCGATTCTCGTGCTCGCCGGGATAGTCCTGTCCCTCCTGGCCTTCCTCGGCGGAGGCTCCGTGCGATTCCTGCAACTGCGTGAGAATCTCGTAACCGGCATCATCGGCCTCGCCTTTCTGGTTTCGGCCGCAATCGGAAAGCCGCTGATTTATCAGCTCGCCCGCGCCAGCAAACTACGACAATCCCAGGCTGAGGCCCAACGATTCGAATCTCTCCGCGATAAACAGCACTTTCGCCGCGGCATGACTATGATGACTCTCGTGTGGGGATTCGGATTGCTCGCCCAAACGGCGATTGCCTGCCTGCTCGTCTTCCGCATGTCGATTCCACACTATCTGATCATCAGCCCCATCCTTGGTTACGGAGCGATGGGCGGCTTGGCGCTCTGGACATTCCTGTACGTAAAGCGAATGAAGCGACGTGGCGCGGCACAGATCCGCGCCGATTCTGCGAATTAGCTCCAATCCCTGCGTAATTTCCAGGGCCTGCTCCGTATACCCCTCGTATGCTTCAATACGACGGGACATGGGCGGAGGCTGTGACGACCGATACGCAGCGGATTGCACGCGGTCTTCGTCAGAGAGACTTAGCCCTCCTGCACGACCTGGTCGAGCAGTATCAGTTTCGTCTCGTCCGCTATCTCATCTACTTGCTGGGCAGTCGCGATTCGGTCGACGATCTGGTGCAGGAAACGTGGCTTCACGTTCTGGAGCGTGGTAGCTCCTACAACGGGCGCTCTCGCTTCGAGCCGTGGCTCTTCGCCATCGCACGCAATCTCACCATCGATCACCTGCGCAAGCGGCGCATCCTCAGCTTGGATTCGAATGATTCCAGCGGCGATTCGGAGCGGGATAGCGAACCCGCGACCCCTGTCTCCAGCACTCCATCGCCATTCGAAGCAGCGGCCCGCACCGAGCAGGCCCACCGTATCGCGCACACGCTGCAGAACCTGGAGCCCATCTATCGCGAAGCACTCGTGCTTCGCTTTCAGGAAGAGCTTTCTTTACAGGAGATATCCGCCGTCATGGGCGTACCGCTCACCACCGTATCGTCACGCATCTACCGGGGCCTCGCGATCTTGCGAGCGCAAATGGAGGGAGATGAGTATGCAGGCTGATCTTCACCAGTCGGATCCGCACAAGGCAATGCGCCAGATCATCGACAAATCGCTCGTGGGCGAGGCTTCGCCTCAGGAGCAGCAGGAGCTCCGGAAGCACCTCCCCGCGTGCGCCGCGTGCCAGAAGTACGCGAGCGACAGCCACCGCGCCATCGCCGCTCTCGGCGGGTTTTCCTTCGCCGCGGACCCAGGCCTTCAGGCAAAAGTCCACGCATCCCTCGCGCTGCGCGCACAGCAATTGCAGGCCGCGCACCCCAATCGCCGGCGCATCCTCCACGTCAGCCTCGCGGCGCTGCTGCTCACCATCGTCGGCTCGTTCGCCGCCTTGAATATCGGCAATTCGCTTGCCGGCCTCCTCCACCTTCCGCTCTCGCAAACGCAGGCTGGGCTGTTCACCTTCTGGATTGTGCCCTCCTGGTGCTTCTCTCTTCTGCTGCCCGTAGTACTCCTCTTCTCCGCCCGGTCGGCGGAGAGGAAAGGACGGACTATATGAACTCTCATCCATTTTGGGGTGTCGTACCCAGGCCGGCGAAGATGCTCGCGTTCGCCATCGTCGCCTCGGGCGTCCTCATCGGGCTGGTCGTTGGGATCATTCAAGCACCGCCCAACCATCGGCTCATGGCATTGGCCGGCACCGGAATGGGCTTGTTCATGGGCACTTTCGCCGCGCTCTGGATCCTTTGTCTCGGCTACGTCTACGCAGACGCACGCCGCCGCGCGATGCCGGCCGTCCTCTGGACACTCCTCGCGGCCCTGGTTCCCAACTTGCTCGGATTCCTCTTCTACTTCGCGCTCCGCAAGCCCAGCCTCTCGCAGTGCCCGCGGTGTGGGCGGGCAGTAGAAGCAGGACAACGATTCTGCCCATCGTGCGGTCTAGAGCAGGTCTCATCCGCCCAATTTTCACCCGGCCAGTTCTCATCCGCTGCCACCGGGCAGGTAACACCGAACCCCTCCGCCGAGTCCGGAGCTGAGGCCCCACACTGAGCAAGTCGACGTTACATCTCCAATTCGGGAATGGACACAGGAGACCGTGCAGAATGTGCCAATTGACCCCATCCAATTTGCTAGGCTTGAAATAGGCACGAAAAGAAACCAGCCGCCGTCGAGATGACGAGTTCAGCCTCGCAAGTCCTTTGTCAGGACGAATTTAGCGATAACCTCTTTAGCTGGACGAATTTAGCCCTCCGAATAGGCTCTAAATCACTGCAAGTATGAGAGTTACGCGCCAGTCTCCCGGCCCGGGAGGGGGGCAGATACAGTACCCGGCTGCCTGAACGTTGCTACAGCCCGGAGTCGCGCGAGCGAATCGGGGCCGCATCGTCGCTCGTGCTGTCGACTACCTCGCGGCCATGAATGCTGCCGTCGCGCTCGCGTAGCTCGCCGCCGCGCCGCTTCGCAAACGTCGCCTGCACCTCGCTCAGGATGGAGAGCGCGATCTGCTCCGGCGTTTCCGCCCCAATGTCCAGCCCCGCCGGCGCATGCAGCTCGGGCGGCACGGCATCGTACCCCAGCCGCGCCAACAGATCGAGCGTCCGCCGCCGTGACCCCAGCACCCCCAGGTACCCCAGCGGCTGTCGCAGCAGCGATTCAAGAAAAAAGGTGTCCTGGGCGAAGCTGTGGCTCATCACAATCGTCGCCGTCCGCCTATCCAGCCGCAGTCGGTCGAAGGCCGCAGCATCCTTCGCGACGATGACGCGCGCAGCCTCAGGAAAGTGCCCGGGCCGCGCAAAGTCCCCACGCTTATCCAGCACGATCACGCTCCAGCCAAGTGCCGCTGCCTGCGTCACCACCGGCTGCGCATCCGTCCCGGCGCCGCACACCAGCAGCTGCACCGGCGGCGTTAACGACTCCAGGAAGAATCGGCATCCAGCAAGCGGGCCCTCGCGCAGCTCCTGCGTAAACGAATACCCGATATTCATGCAGCGCCGCAGCAACGCCGCAACCTGCGGATACGGCCGCTCCGGATGAGCATCCGTCATCTCCGGTGCAAAGCGCTCGCCCACGCGAAGTCCGCATCTCTCCGTCGCGTGAACCAGCACCGCCAAGGCAGACGCGTCGCGGCTCCGGTTCACCCGTTCCTGCGCCAGCAGCGGATGCGTCGCATCGGCAACGCCAGGCTCGGCAAGACGCTCCAGCAACAGATCGATCCCGCCGCCGCAGCCCAGGCCAAAGCCCTCGTTATCCTCCTGCGTGGATGTGTCGAAGGTCTTGACCACGGCAGGTGATTCGGAGGTCCACCAGTGCGCGCGCCGGCACAACTCGCCTTCCAGGCAGCCACCGCTTACCGCGCCAATCCGCGAGCCGTCCGGCAGGATCAGCATGCGCGCCCCGGGCGACCGGTACGAAGATCCGCGCGTGCCCACCACCGTCACCAGCACGCACACCCCGCCTGCGTTCTTCCAGGCAGCCATCATGCGGGCATGCTCCTGCATGCCTACAGTCTACGACTTGATAATGTGAGGTGAGAAGGTATGCAGCCAAGGATATGAAACCTGCAGGGAACGAACGTGTCGCCGGCGTCCTGCTCGCTGCCGGCGCCAGCCAGCGCTTCGGCGCGGACAAGCAATCCACACCCATCCGCGGAGTACCGCTACTCACCCGGGCCGCCTGCATGCTGCTCGATGCCGGCTTTACCATGCCCATCATCGTGCTCGGCCCGCGTGCCGCAGAGCATCGTCCTCTGCTACTTGGCCTGCCGGTGCAGGTAGTCGAGAACCCATCCGCGGAAACAGGCATGGCCAGCTCCTTGCTGGCTGCCCTCAATGCCGCCGACGATCCCGACGCGGTCTGCCTCACCGTCTGCGACCAGCCCGCCGTCACCTCCCGGCACCTCCGCATGCTGGTAGGTGCGTGGCGCAAGACCGGCAACAGCATCGTCGCCTCCAGCTATGCCGGCACCCTGGGCGTTCCCGCGCTCTTCGCCGCCACCCACTTCCCGGAGCTGCGCCAGCTCAGCGGCGACCGAGGCGCCGGGGCCCTACTCGCTCGCCACGCCGAATCGGTCTACACCATACCCCTGCCCGGGGGTGAATTAGACATCGACACCCCCACCGACCTCGAGCGCCTGGAGCGATGACAACTCGGACGATCACGGCAGAATTCATACGCTCGTAACCAATCGCTCCATACACTCAACGCCATGCGCGACGAACCGCTGACCGTAACCGCTGCTCCTGGAAGCGGCCAGGGCATCACCATTCTTGAACTCCGCGGGCCCCTCACCCTGCAGAACAGTTTCGAGTTCCAACGCGAGCTCACGCAGCACAAGCCCGCAGTGCTGATCATCGATCTGACCCAGTCGCCTTATATGGACTCATCCGGTCTCGGGTTGCTTATGAACTGCTACGTCTCCGCGGAGAAGAATGGCCGCAAGCTGCTGTTGGCGGGCGCCAACGAGCGCATCCATGCGCTGCTCCAGCTGACAAAGGTGCACACCATCCTGAAGAACTACGCCACCGCCGCCGATGCGGAGTCGAGCACCCGCGCCTGACTTGCCTCAAACCTGCTCGGCCTCTGCCGCCTTTAACGTGAAATGAACTTCCTTGGTGCCGTGCCGTGGATGCTTCGCCCGCAGAGTCAGCGTTCCTGGCTGCTCGCCAGCACGAACCCACACCGCCACCGCGCCACCGATCAGCGTTGCCGGGTTATCTCCGATCAGCGTTCCTGGCCCGTCCAGCTCCAAGGCAATCCCATCGTTTGCGAACGGCCGGATTGCGCCGTACTCGTCATTCATCCTTAGCACCACCCGCGTCGTGTCAGCCCCATCCGCGACTAGTTCGGTGTCGTCTGGCTGGACGACGTACTGATGGTCTACGCCATCGCCAGAATAACGCTTCGAGATCACCTGCTTGCCAGCGATGTATCCATCGATGCGCAGGTCGCCCCAGTTCTCGCGGATCTTCTCGCCAAACTCCACATCAAACGGCGCGTACTTCAGGTGAGGGAATTGCGTACGATCCGGATCGCCCTCGGCCAACAGGTGCTCGCCTGTACTGGTAATGGAGTAAATCTTCACGTGATCGCAATTCGAGCAGATCAGCCCTTTCGTAAAGCCGACTGACTCATCGTTGCGTGCCCAATGAAACGCCGGCTCCAGGACGATCTCTTCCGCCGGATCACACTGCGACTTATAGAAGAATGCGGCAGGCTTCGGCTCGCGGAAGATATCCGCTACACCGTGATAGCAGATACGGTCACCGGAGCCGAAGTTCGCATGCGTGTTGTAGTCAAAGGCGCACCAGCCGATGCCGCCCGCATATTGCGGATCAGACGCCAGCGCATCGTGCACGCGCGCGTGACGGATTGTGTGCTCGCGCAGACGCTCCATGCTGTCGAATGTCTTGCATGGATAGGTGTGCCCCACGAATTCCGTATTCAGATAGCGTGGATGATTCGGCTTCTTCAGCGGCCATCCGAAGTCGTTCATCGTGAACACATCCTCCAGGAACTCCGATTCCTGGAAGTACCGGATGCCGCCCGTCTGCCGCGTCGAATCGAGCTGATGCGCCAGCGCGTTGGTGCGCGTGTAAAAGTCGTGGTTATCGCGCGACTCATTGATGCGCACTCCCCAGAGCACGATCGATGGATGGTTCCAGTCGCGGCGAATCATGCGGCTCACATTGTCAACCGAGATGTCCTGCCATGCCTTGTCGCCAATGTGCTGCCAGCCGGGAATCTCCTCGAGCACCAGCAACCCGATTTCATCACAGCGATCCAGAAAGTGCCGCGACTGCGGATAGTGCGATGTTCGTACGATGTTGCAATGGAAGTTCGTGCGCAGAATGTCGGCATCGCGCCGCTGCACCCGGCCCGGCATCGCCTGCCCGACATAGGGAAAAGTCTGGTGGCGATCGAGCCCGCGCAGCTTCACAATCTTTCCGTTGAGCGAAAAGCCGTGATCCGTAAAGGTGGCTTCCCGAAAGCCTATCCGGCGCATCTGCTCGTCTACCACTTGGCGGCCACGCATCAATCTCACCCGCACGTGATACAGCCGCGGGTGACTCAAATCCCAGAGCTCGATTTTCTCGAGCTGCGTGATCTCGACCGTATGCTCCAGTTGTCCATGCGCTAAATCTGACACCGGAATCTCTTTTGTCGCTTTTCCCAGCACCCGCTCGCCATCCAGCACTTCTGCTGTCAACGAGTAATGTTCGTGGCTGGCATTCGCCGGATGTTCGAGATAGCACTTCACATCGACGGCCGGCTGCGTCATCACGTTCTTCGGCGCGGCGAAGATGTTCTCCAGGAACGTCTCCGGGACTACCCGCAGCGCAACCTCGCGATAGATACCGCCAAAGGTGAGATAGTCCACCTCGTAGCCAAATGGAGGTATGTCCGGACGCTCCGTGGAGTCGACCTGCACGGCCAGGACGTTATCCCCGCGCGCATCCAGATGCGGAGTCAGGTCGAAGCAGAATGGTGTGTAGCCGCCCTTATATTCCCCAAGCCTCTGCCCGTTCAGCCACACAGTGGAAGCCGTCATCACACCTTCAAAGTCAACGAACACGCGCCGGCCTGCGGTCGCTTGCGGAAGTTTGAAGTGTCTGCGATAGGTAGAGACAAACGTGTAATCGTGCTCCGTAAAGCCGTGCCATGGCAGCTTGATATTTGTATGCGGGACTACCACGCGGTCGAATTGCGCGTCGTTGAAGTCGCGGGCCGTTGCACCTTCCTCGGCGGTGCGGCTGTAAAGCCAGCCGCGATTCATGGGCAGCACCATGCGTCCACTCGTCTCCGCAGCGGCGGTTGCATCACGCTCCGCAGCAAAGGCGCCAGGCACAAATGTCGCACCGGCAAGCAACGTGCCGGAAGTCTTGATGAAGCCTCTTCGATCCATCGACCGTCTCTCCTTGGGCCGCAGACGCCGCTACGGCAATCGGCTCCAGCATACATGCAAGCGCTTGCCTCACCTCCGGCAAGCACGGAACAGAGCGGGTAGAATCCGCAGATAGAAGTGCAATTGATACTTATCGTGAATGGTTCGCATAAATCGCGGTCTTTCCGTAAGACCACAACCCGCCGGTCTCTTTGGAGTGGGCTGGTTGCCGTTGCAAGCCTGCTCACAGGCCCGGCAGCAGCCGCGCAGCAGCCTGTTGCGCAACCCGCGGCAGGCGCTACGATCGAGGGTCGCGTCTTCGACTCGGCGGGTAAGCCGGCTGACAATGCAACTGTACGGCTTGAGGAAAAGGGTGCTTCAAATCCGCTCGAGACGCGTACGGACACCGCAGGCGTGTACACCTTCTCTGCGCGCCCTAATGGCAACTATATGCTGACAGCCGAGAAATCAGGGCTGCGTACTCCAGCACCCGCCGCCCTTACGCTGTCTGCTGGCGAGCGCGAACATGTCGACCTGATCCTCCAGTCCTC
>JBJMGC010000137.1:0-8334 GCA_045808105.1 Acidobacteriaceae bacterium
CTTTCCCGGCTGTTGTCCTGGACACATTCTTATGCCTCCTCCTGGTGATTTTGCCCGTCCTCATCGCGTGGCTTGTCGCTGCCCGTACGATGGGCCGCCGGGCTCAGATCAAGCTCGGTGTGGTGGCACTGCTACTCGGCATCGCCTACTGGATCCTCAGCCTGGAAGGCCATCTGGACGAATGGCTCATGCCGTGGATACACCACGTCCTCCGTTCCGAAGCTTTAGCCCCGCAATCTTGGGTAATGCTCGGCCGGCGGCCCGTAGCGCTTCCGATTCCGGTGCAGGCTGGATTGTCTATCCTCGTTATCGTCAGCGGGGTGGCCTTGGCGCAATGGCTTTTCGTCTTCTGGCGTAAGAATAGCGATCGTTCTTCACCCGGAAGTTGGACGGCCAGCTGGAAGACACTCTTCTACCTCTATCTGCCGTACTGCATCGCGTATGCCATACTCCTGGTGCCACGAGGGCTCCGCTTTTATATCTTTGACCGATACCTCCTTGGCATCATGCCGATCGTTATCCTGTATCTGCTGAAACTCTACGAGGAAAAGATAGCCAGGTCGCTTCCCGCCGTCTCCTATGTGACCCTCTCCATTTTTGCCTTTTACGGGATATGCGCAACACACGACTTGTTCGCGCTGAATCGGGCGACCATTGCAGCAGTGAATGAAGTGCGAAGCCACGGAGTTGCCGAAAACGCCGTCCAGGCCGGCTTTGAATATGACGCCTGGACGGAGATCAACCTGGCTGGCCATATCAACGAGTCCAAAATTGCCTACCCAGCTGACGCGTATCACCTGAATCTGCAGGACCTCCGCCGCCCCGCCGATTGTCGCCTGGGGTTTGACGGCTACACTCCGGCGCTACACCCCAAATTTTTCATCGTTCTCACGCCGATCTGGTGTTTTGAGCAAAGCAGTTTTGCACCGGTTTCCTATCGCGCCTGGCTGCCGCCCTTCTCCCGCCGCATCTACATCCAAAAGGTGCCCAGGCAGATGCAGGATCCGTAGCTGCCGGCCGCAGAGAAAGCCGAAGCCAGCCATCCCCTGGCGGAGCCATCCTCCGATCCCACCCTGGCAGGACCAGTTCTCCGGCCCTGCTCAAAACCTGTCAGCCGCGCTAAACAAATGACAAGCCGCAAACAATTGTTCCCTGCCAGCCAGGGGCTCGCGGAGCTATACTCAGGTCGCCTCGCAAGGTGAGTTTCGGCCAGCAAGCAGCGCCGGCGCTCCCTGCCGGGAGAGACGGGTAGGACCACGGGGGTTGCTCCCATGACACACTCTGTATCGACAAGCTCTCTCTTTTCCACCGCTTTTGTAGCTATCGCGCTCTGCGCCACACCGCTCCTTGCACAGGAAGCCGCGACGGATACGCCACCCAACATCCCTCCAACGGAGAGCGCCGCATCCGCGCAAACGGTCGCGGCCACGCCGGGAGTCCGGATCGTGCGGCTGAGTGAAGTGAACGGCGACGTGCAACTGGACCGCCAGACCGGCCACGGGTTTGAGGCGGCTTTCGCCAACCTGCCCATCACCCAGGGCGGACGGCTGCGCACCGGCGAGGGTGTGGCCGAAGTCGAGTTTGAGGACAACAGCAGCCTGCGCCTCACACCGCACAGCCTGGTGGAATTTCCCGTGCTCTCGCTCGGCAGTGATGGTGCGCGCTCATCGACGGTTCACGTGGTGCAGGGCACCATCTACGTCAGCCTTACAAAAGGCAAGCAAAACAACGTGAACGTCACCTTCGGGAAAGAGACGCTCGCCCTTGGGCCCTCCGCTCACATCGAACTCGCGGTCAATGACAAGCAGCCGCGGCTGGATGTGCTGGATGGCACGGTGCAGGCGGCCAATGGAGCAACCACAACGACGGTCGGCAAGAAGAAAGCATTGCTCTTCGACCCAGCCAATTCTGCCCCTCCCACGCTCCTCAGCAAGAATGAAAAGGGCCCATTCGACGAGTGGGACAAGCACTCAGTCGAGTATCACCAGCGGCTTGCTCCCAGTGGCGGCAACTACGCGTCCGTGCCTTACAGCTATGGCTTGGCGGACATGAATTACTACGGTGGCTTCACCAACATGGGCGGCTGCGGCATGATGTGGCAGCCGTATCTGGTCAGCGCCAACTGGAGCCCCTTCAACAACGGCACCTGGGCTTGGTATCCCGGCGGCGGCTATAGCTGGGTGTCACCTTATCCCTGGGGTTGGACAGCCTTTCACTCCGGCAGTTGGAATTACTGCTCCGGCAGTGGATGGGGATGGCAGCCCGGGAGTCAGTGGAATGGCATCGGCAACACGCCACTTGTGAAATCGCCGAAGGGTCCATTGCGCCTCCGCCCGCCCTCAAGGCCCCACCCGCTCGGTCCCACAATCATCGCGGTCAACCAAAAGCCACTGGTGGCGTCCAAACTCAACGACAAGGACTCGTTTGTCTTCCGCAGGGACTCGGCCGGACTGGGCGTACCGCGCGGCACATTCGGGAAGCTGAACCACATCTCCTCTGGCGTGGTGCAGCACGGCTCCGTGGAGAGGCCGGCATACGTTACGCCGATGTCCACTGGTCGGCCGGGGAACGAGACCGGAATGGCCGCGAATCACGGCGTCAATGGCGTCAGCGCCACCCACACCATGCCGACTGGCAGCAACGCGTCTCCCGGGGGACGGTCGGCTAGTCCTGGCGGCTCTGGTGCCGGGTCAAGCGGCGGGCGCTCCATGGGCCCGTCGGGCGGCGGCTCGTTCGGTGGAGGCGGCGGGCACATGGGCGGCGGTCCATCAGCAGGGGGCAGCGGGCACATGGGCGGTGGTCCATCCGGAGGCGCCAGCTCGGGCGGCCACCACTAGTTTCCAGTTCTGCAGCGGAGCCGACACGTGCGGCTTGTAACGGCAGCTTGGGCCTTCGAGAAGTGCGTATCGCAGTAGATCCGCATCATGATCGGCTCCGGTGCGCGCATGTGCTCCGACACAAAGTCCATCATCGCCCCGGTCACGCTTCAATCACCGCCAGCATCGGACGCTTGATCTCCGCTTCGTATACCGGCTTGCGCGCGTTGAACCAGTCCCGGTTTATTGGGCGCGAGGCCTCACAGAAAACGTAACCCTTCCGGTGCAAAATAGGGGTGCCGTTCCTGGCTGCCCTCAGCCACCCGCCTCTCTTGTCCTGAACCTGGTCGTCCCGTTCCGGCCCTTGTCTTCAAATCCATTGCGACTTTCCCGCCCCAGCAGGCGTCTTTTGATATTGCCTGCTGCATGATTACTTTGGTTGGTGCATGCGGCACTGGGGGGTCCATGCGTCTCCGCTACCTTTTCTTTCTCCCGCTTACCGCCATTGCGGTTCTCGCGCAAGCACCGGCATCCTTCTCCGCATCTTCGCAGCAGTCTCCCTCACCCGGCTACGTCACGCCCTCCTTCAATGCCAACGCGCGCAACGTCATCCTCGACGCGGTGGTCACAGACAAGAAGGGCAATGCCGTTACCGGCCTCACGCGGAACGACTTCGTCATCCGTGAAGACAATGCACCGCAGGAGGTCCAGTCCTTCGATGCCGTCACCGCGGGCACTTCGGTTGAAGACGCCGCGCCCCACACGATACTGCTGCTCGACGAGCTGAATACGCACTTCGAGGACATGGCCTACACGCGGTATTCCATCAATCGCCTACTTCACCACGATGGTGTCAAGCTCGAGCAGCCCACCGCACTCTACATCCTCACCAACGATGGCCTGCGCGTCCTGCAGAACTACACGCGAGATGCCGCTGCCATCGACAGGGCTCTCGGCTCGCACCAGCCGGTACTTTCCTGGCGATTGCGGCGCAACCTGTATCTGGCTCTGGACCGCATCAACATCTCGATCACGGCTCTGCAGCAGATCGCCATCGCGAGCACGGGTGTGCCGGGCCATAAAAACATCGTCTGGATCAGTCCCGGGCTGCCCATATTGTCTACGCTGGAAATAACCGCGGATTCTGAAAAGCAATTGTTCGACTCCATCCGCCACCTCTCCAACCAACTGTTGAGAGCACGCGTCAGCATCTATAGCGTCGATCCGCGAGGCATTCAGGGAGCCTCCGTGCCCGCTGCTCGGGCCATCACTAATAACTTCCTCTACACGGCGTATCTCAATGGGCTCAGCCACGCGAATGACGCCGCCTTCGGCAACCTGGCCATTCAGACGCTGGCAACGCAAACCGGCGGCCATGCCTTCTTCGGTCGCAACGATGTCGATCGCGAGATCGCCACGAGCCTTACCGACGGTAATACCTACTACACCCTCGCCTATTCACCCTCCAACAGGAATTTCCACGGCGAATTCCGCAAGATCAGAATCAGTGTGATCAACCGGCCGGATCTCAACGTGCAGACACGCGACGGCTACTACGCGATGCCCGAAGGACCTGCCGCCAATCCCAAACGCCAACTGCAGGAGTTGGCGGGCGCGCTTCTTACGCCCATCCCCTACAACGGTGTACCCATTCCCATAAGCTTCAGCAAGCTGGTCAAATCTCCGGCGCCACACGTCGCCGTGCGCCTGGTTGTTCTCACCACATCACTCAGCTGGACATCGGATGCAAAGGGCGTCTTTAGCGCACAGGTCACCATCGCTGGCGCAGACAAAGACAAGCACGGCTCGTGGAAGGCTCGCGCCATCCGCGTCTACACGGTCTCGCTACCGGACGGCGCCACTCCCTCGTCAGCGACTGAAACCAGCGTCAAATTCGAAATGCCTTATAGCAAGTCCGATCATCTGCGCTTTGTCGTACGCGACGATGGCAGCGGCCGCACCGGCTCGTCGGAGATTGAGCTCCGACCCGCCAACGCCAGCTAATTGTTGGATCTGGTCTACTTGTCCGCGATCAGCATCATCCCATCCGGGACCACGCGACACTCGCTACCTGGACGTGCGTGCCATGTCGAGCCATCCGCATAGCGCAGCTCGATCACGGAAATCCAGGCCACCGATGTCAGATCATGTACCGAGACAGTGCGCATGCGCGTCTGGTCCGCGGGAACCGAACTCACCAGGTGCACGTTCCGCATTGCGTCAGCCGTCGGCTGGTTGCTCAGGACGGCGCCGTTCGCTGGCATCACCCGGCTCTTGTTGGAGGTCCCATGCACCTCCAGCTCCGCCGCCACAATGCGCTGCAGCCGGGTGTTCTTCATCGACAGATCAATCGACTGCCCCGGATGTTTATTCTCCGGCGGAACAGCCGGCGCGTTTGGACCCACAGCCACAAGCTGTCCCACACCGTGCTGCGCAGCCGATAGTTCCACCGGACACGCCGAAGCATTGGTGACAGTGACCGGAGTCGGTGTCGCGATACACGCAGGCACGGCAAAAGCTGCTAGCGAGAGACTGAGAATAGAAAACGAGAAAGGATGGCGCATACGCACACCTCCTGGCGAGGCCACTTTACGCCCTGGAAAAATGGATGCGCAAGGCCGGCACCAGCGATGTCCACCGCCGCACCCAAATTGGCACTCGCGGCCACATCCGGCTTGCAATATCGCTCTACCGAATCGCTATTAGCGCCGCCCGGAAGAGCGCATCGAAGTGCTCGCCCAGCCCTTTATCCTTCGCCACCGCCGCCTCAATCGCCTTTTGCGCCGAGGGTCGCTGATACCCCAGATTCACCAGCGCGGACAGCACATCCTCCGCCGCCGGACCGGCCGCCGCCACGGCTGGAGCAGCCACCGCCATGTCTTCCAGCTTGTCCTTCAGCTCCACCACCAGCCGCTCCGCCAGCTTCTTGCCCACGCCCGGAATGCGCGTCAACGTCGCATGGTCCTGCGCGCGTAGCGCCGCCACCAGCCGGTCGGCCGGGAGCCCGCTCTGGATGGTGATCGCCAGCTTCGGCCCCACCCCGCTCACCGTGATCAGCCGCTCAAAGATGCGCTTGTCGTTGCGATCGAGAAATCCATACAGCGCCAGCGTGTCTTCGCGTACCTGCGTGTGGATGTGCAGCGCCACCTCCGCGCCCTCGGCCGGCAGCGACGTATAGGTCGACACGCTGATAGCAACGTCATAGCCCACACCCGCCGCCTCCACAATGGCCTGCTGCGGCTGCTTGCTCAAAAGACGCCCACGAAGATGCGCAATCATGCCGCTATCTTAACCGCCTGCATGGATCGTTTCTTTGCCTGCGCAATCCAATACACTGCGCCTCCGGCGTTAACACGATAAGTCGCAAGGTCGGTCACACCAGCGCATGCACAAATCACGAATCTTCGGCCTCGTCGCCGGTCTGGGTGTCGGAGCCGGAATCTTCTACTACAAGTCCCTCGTCGATGCGCATCTCGCGCGTGGCCTCTCTCCCAATCTCCTGATGGTCCATGCTGATGTGCGAAAAGTCATGCGGCTGGCGCAGGAGCGCAAAGCACAGGAGTTGGCCGAATATCTCACAGGCCTTCTTCAGCGCCTCGCCGACGGAGGAGCAGAGCTGGCCACCATCCCTGCGTTCTCTCCACAAATTTGCGCTGGGGAATTGGCTGCGATGACCCCACTGCCGCTCATCAGCCTTCTGGACGCGATCGCGGCCGAAGCAGCTCGCAGAAACCTGCAGCGGGTTGCTGTATTCGGCGCGCGCGTGACGATGGAAACACGCCTCTTCGGGAGACTTCAGGGATGCGATGTGATTGGGCTGAGCAGTGACGAAATCGATCTCGTCAGTAACATCTATGTGCGCGTCGTCCAAGAAGCGAAGGCATCTTCGGAAGACTACGAGCAGTTACGATCACTTGCCCACCAGCTCATCGAGCGTGAGCACCTGGATGCCATTATTCTCGCTGGAACCGACCTGGCTTTCGTATTCAACGAAAAAAACATCGACTTCCCCCACCTGGACGGCGCTCGCGTCCACGTCAAGACGATCATGGATGAGCTTCTAGGCTCGAATTCTCCCGGCGCTTGAAATTCTTCAAGGCGCGTGCTGGCTCGCAAGGTCACTGACGAGCTTTGCCAGCGAAGGCTGCAGGCCTGTTCTGCCGTCAATGTGCGGCTGCCAGTCCGCGGCGGTCAGCGCGCGATCGGGGTCGGGCCAGGCGCGCTTCCATAAGCCGCCCCTGTCGGCGAACGGCACGTACCCGGGAATCTGCTGGGCCACCAGCGCGCCAGCCGTGTAGAAGAGCACCGCATGCCAGATGTTGCCGGATTGAAACGGCGGACCGGTACGATGTGCATTCTCTACCGCAGCCGCTTCATCGATCGCGGCGCGCATCTTGTCTACCAGTGCGTGCGAGCTTTCGTGGAAGACCGTCTCCAGCGCCCCTGCTTCCGGATTCGCCGGTTCGCTCGCCGAAATCGTCACCCGCGTCGGACCCACCGTTGTGTAGGCTCCTGCCCAGTTCGCGTACATCACCATGTCCACACGGACGGGCTCGGTTTGCCAGGGGGTCTCGCAAATCTTCGCGAGCGAGTTCTTCAGCGAGTCACCGTAACGCCCTATAAGAGGCTCAAGCTGCTGAATCCAGGCGCGATTCTTGCGATAGTGCATAGGCCACCAGTGATTTCGATAGATGGGCGCCGCCTTCTGCAGCACGGATTTCAACTCCGGTGCGAGCTCGGTGCCGCCGAGATCCGATGACGCTTCCGCGTCTTCGAGCGCGATCTGGGTTGCAATGAGATCGCGGTCGAACAGCAGGTCGCGCTGGATCATCGAGTGCGCATAGTAGGCAACCGCCTCGTCCCAGAGCACGTGCTCCTGCGGTGTGAGCGCGCGCAGCGCAGTGAGATCTTCCGTCGAGAGGCTGGCAGGACGGCGCGCCTCCTCCGGCCGCTCAGTGAGCGCTTCGAGATAGAGGAAGTGGTGAAGATTGACCCAGAAGCCACTGTGGAAGTCGAAGATGGATTGCGCTGGCGGGTTATGGTTTCGCGCGAACGCGGGGAGCGTGCTGAAGCCGAGAAGCAGTGCGAGGCATACGGCTGGCAGCTTCATGGCTGTGAGCATAACGAACCATCTCGCCGCAGTCGACTCGCACGTATCCAAGCTCTATTCCCGATCAAACACAAGGACGTTCGGCTTGCTTCGAACTACCCGTTGCAATATCTCAACATCGAAATTATCGGGAAATATCTGCGGGTTGACTTACGCTTCGGCTTCTTTCGCGCCGCGTCGGATCAGGTTCTCATCGATCTTCGGCAGCAGACCGGTCAGCAACCCAAGCGCCGGCAGATACGAGCACACGTGATAGACCAGATTTAGGCTCGTCATATCCGCCAGCTTGCCCAGCAGCGCCGCGCCCAATCCGCCCATCCCGAAGGCCAGCCCAAAGAACAGCCCGGAGATCATCCCCACCCTTCCCGGCACCAGCTCCTGCGCATACACCAGAATCGCCGAGAAGGC
>JBJMGC010000138.1:0-6329 GCA_045808105.1 Acidobacteriaceae bacterium
GAGAGCGAGCAGAATGTTTTTGATATCCAAGCTGGCCCTACCTGCATGAGTTGCACCCTGGGTTAACTGACGCAGCTTCTCCACTGTGATGAGCGCGAGCACACAGAAAAGGAATGCATACAGCTTGGCCGAATCAAACAGTTGTACGATCCCTCCCGCTCTTGTATGCATCCTTGGAGACACCCTTCAGAAACGGAATTATCTGATCGGTTAGCCGAGGCGGTCGAGCATGGCTTCCGGGGTCATGCGGATGCAGGTGTAGATCGGCGTGTCCTTGAGGGTGTAGGCGCTGATCTCGGTTTCGCGGAGCTGCTGCACCAGATCGAGGAAGTCTTCAGGGTGATTGCTCTCGAAGGCGACCACGAACTCCTGGTCATCGATGCCGAACGAGTAGGTGGTGTTGAGCTTGACGCGCGGATAGAGGTGGCCGATGCGGATGTGCTCGGTCATCAGGCGCTGGCGCTCGGCTTGCGGCAGCAGGTACCAGGCGCGCGTTTTCCAAAATGGATAGATGAAGATGTACTTCTGGCCGCCGGGGCGGATGGCGCCGCGCGAGTCGTGCTGGCCTTCGTGCTCGTGGCCGATGAGGTACTGCGAGCGCTTGGTCATGGCGATGTAGTTGTTGGCAACTTCGAGATAGCCGCCCAGAGGGGTAGCCATGAGCTCGGCCATCATCTCGCTGAGGTCGTCGACCGAGTAACAGATGCGCCAGAGGGCCATGTCACAGTCCGGGCGCAGGCCGACGGTGGAGTAGGTGAGCGAGAGCAGCCGGCCGGGCTGATTCCAGCGGGCGAGGACTTCGGCGAACAGGCGCTTGTGCTCGGCGCGGTCGGCGGCGGGCAGGCGGCGCCACTCCGGCATGATCTTGAAGAAGGTGAAGCCGATCATCTGGCGCTTGATGGGCGTTTCTGCTTTAGCGGCGGCTTCGGGCTTGGCGGCTTCTGCGGGGGCGGCGGCGAGTGTCTCTGCCATGTGCTTTTCCTCTTCTCTCTATATCGATGGTAGCAGGATGACGGCGAGGAATTCATCTCGCGCACGCCTTCCGTAACCGCGTAGACTCATCGCGGCGAGGAGTCTACGCAATGCCAACGGCGAAGAATGGAAAGATCTGTTATATCGAGATGCCGACGAGGGATGCGCAGGCATCGGCGGATTTCTATCAGCGGGCGTTTGGGTGGACGATCCGGACGCGTGGCGATGGCGCGATTGCGTTCGATGACACGACGGGCGAGGTGAGTGGGGCGTTTGTGCTGGGGCGTCCGCCTGGCGCTGCGCCAGGGTTGATGGTGTACATCATGGTGGATAGCGTAGCGGATGCGATGAAGAAGGTGGAGGCGCACGGTGGTCAGATTGTGCAGCCGATCGGCGGCGATCCGGGGGAAATTACGGCGCGCTTTCGCGATCCGGGCGGGAATGTTATTGGGCTTTATCAGGAGCCGGCTTGAGATGGTATTTTGCGTGAGAGCGTGGAAGAAAGCGGATTCCTCCACTGCGCCGATCGCGCCTGGACGCGACGGCTTCGGTCGGAATGACAAATCAAATGAGTAAGTCGGAATGACAAATCAATGACCGAGAAGCAGCGCTGCAAGTGGGCGGAGAGCGATCCTTTGCTGCGCGTCTATCACGACAAAGAATGGGGCCGGCCGGTGCGCGATGGGCGCGCGATATGGGAGATGCTGATGCTGGAGGGCTTTCAGGCGGGGCTCTCGTGGCTGACGATCCTGCGCAAGCGCGAGGCTTTCCGCAAAGCCTTTCGTGATTTTGATCCGGCGAAGGTGGCGCGGTTCACAGAGAAAGACATTACGCGGCTGCTTGCGGATGAGGGCATCATCCGATCGCGCGCGAAGATCGAAGCGACGATTGCGGGTGCACGCATCTTTCTTGCGATGGAGAAGGACGGGGACGGCTTTGCCAAGACGATGTGGGCGCATGTGGGCGGCAAGCCGGTCGAGGGTACGGGGCATGTGCTGGCTAAGACTGAGCTGTCGGAGACGATCTCGGCGGACTTGAAGAAGCGGGGCTTCAAGTTTGTTGGCCCGGTGATTGTGTATGCGTGGATGCAGGCGGTGGGGATGGTGAATGATCATTCGCTTGATTGCTTCCGGCGGGGCGTGCGATAGAAGGCGGGATGCTTCGGCTCGACTGCATTCTAAGGGGCACCAGCTGCATATAGGTATCAGCGGCTGAGCGCTATGGAGAGGATCTGGCCGGCGGCGGTTTTGTCTTCTGTTGCGGCGTAGAGCACGATTGCGTGCTTGCCTTCCAGGTCGGTGCAGGGGTGTATCTCGCCTTCCGGCTGATAATTGGTGGCCAAGAAGCTGATCTTGTAATAGTCGGGTGCGTAGAGGGCGAGCTTTTTCGCGGCGCCGTCGACTTCCAGCTCAAGCACCGAGGGCGGTCCGCAGCGGATGCCGCGAAGCACACCGCGAGCTTCGCGCTTGGGCGCGGTGGCGGATGCTGCGAGGTGATCGCTGACTTGGCTGCCGCCGATCGTGATCGAGACGATCTCGCCGGCAGCGGTTGAGTCGACGGTTTCCGCGTAAGAGACGACTGCAGGTTTGCCTTCGAGATCTTGGCAGGGCTGCATGTCGCCCGGCGACGCATCGTTGACAGCGACGAACTCGATTTTGAAGTAGTTGTTGCTGTAGAGGGCGATGGTATTAGCAGCACCCTGGAGTTCTAGTTCAAGAACGGCGCCGTTGCAGTGGACGGCCTGGATGATACCTCGCGCGTTTCGCTTCGTCGCGTCCGCGGTTGCGGATGGGTGCGGGCTGGCGGCGGAGCTGGTTTCGATGACAGCCGTCTTGAAGCGCTCCATGCGCTGTGCTTGATTGCCGGGGTGCTGAGCCTGCTCGGCACGCATGCTCTGGCTCTGTTCGATCGCGCGAATCGATTGGTCGAGCATGGCCGTCTGGGAAGGGTCTTTGGCGAGCGGACGAGCGGCTTCCAGCACGTGCAATGCGTCACTTTCGCGGTTGAGGGCGGCTAGCAGATGCGCCGCGTTGATGCGATAGAAGAGGTTCGCAGGCTCGAGCTCGCTGGCCTGCAATTCGAGCATGTGCGCCTCTTCCAGGTGCTCGTGCTGCATGCGATAGAGCGATGCGAGCCGGTCATACGACGGGGCGAAGGCGGGGTTGAGCTTGATTGCCGTCTTCAGGCTGGCTTCGATGGCGGGCGCGTCTTTGAGGCTGTCCTCGCTCATCGCCATCGATGCGTAGTAGTAGTGGGCCAGGTAGCTGTGCGAATCGAGCTTGACGGCCTGGGTGAGCCACTTGCGCGCGCCTTCCATGTCTTGTGTATGGAGCGCCATGTAGCCCAGCGTTTCGCAGGCGACGGCGTTGTTCGGATCCTGTTTGAGGACATTGTCGAGCAGCGTGTGGGCTTCAGCGGTGCGGCCGTTGTAGGCGAGAAATTCGGCGCGGCGCGCATCAGCGTCGGCTGGGGAAACGGCTGAGGTCTCAAATGACGCAATATCGGGAGCGGGCGGGGTGGCGATGCGGAAGTAACGAAAGCTGCTTTCGCGGATATACATTTCCAGATCTCGCTGGAGCTTGTTGAGATCGCCGAAGGCGGCAGTGGCGGCGGAGACCGGGTCCTGCTTCTGGACGAGCAGCTTCGCGTAGGTCGCGATGCGATCCTGATGACTCTGCTGGCCGCTGACTTCGAGGTAATGGACCAGCGCCCAGGACTCGGCGTAAAAGACGGAGCCCTTGTTCTCCTCGTGGTAGTAGGGCGAGTTGTGATCGACGGCAAAGAGGATGGAAAGCGGAATGATGCGGTTCTGGCGCAGATAGAGGACGTCGTCCTGACTGGGCTGGCCAAGGGCGACTTCCTTGTCATGAATATCGGTGTTTTGAAAGAACTCGGCGATGCCTTCGTTCAGCCACAGGGGCATCCATTCCGCCGCGCCGCTGAAGGCGAAGTGGGTGTACTCGTGATAGACGGTGGCGAAGGGATGCTCCTGTCCGCCATCGAGGCGCATCAGGATGTAGTTTTTCTCCGGCCCGGGCTGGAAGTATCCGGCGAGATTCAGTTGTCCTTTCGCCAGGTAGGCTGCCGGCTCGAGCGCCTTGAAGCCCTTCTGATCCTTCAGCGCAAGAACGAGGATGGGCGCGGGCGGGTCCACCTTTGCACCGGGAAAGAGGGTATGCAGGACGGCGCGCATGCGCTCGAACTGCTCTGCGATATGCGCGGCCTGCTTGGCATTGCTGTCAGTCATGACGATGAAATGCGGGCTGCGGACCTCTACCCAGACGGGGGTGGAGTCGCGGGCGAAGGCAGGCGCGGAGAGAAACACAGCAGAGAAAAACAGCGAGAGGCCCTTCATGGCGCACTGACTGTAGCAAATGCAGCATGGCGCGGCCATGCATTTCTTTTGTGGAGAGGGTACGGATGGAGTGCGCTAGTCTTTGCCGCCGAGGTTGAGGCCGAACTTGGGCGCAGTGTTGGTGCCGGTGATCTTGACCGGGATTTCGGCGCCGGCGCCGTGTTTGTGGAAGAAGGGATCGACGGGCTTGAGCAGCAGGGATTTCCACCAGGTGGAGGTCATCTGCGAGAGCCGCGCGTCAGTACGGACCTTGCCAGTGAATTCAAATTTTTTACCGTCGAGCGTGTATTGCCCGGCGAGCTGGACGGTGGCGCCGGGAAGCGCGTAATCGAGGCGGCTGAAGACCATGCGGCCGGAGTTGAGTTTGAAGCTGCCGTTCATGCGGGAATGAACATCGGGTGCGCCGGCATGCGCTTCGTCGGGTTTGCCCTGGGCGCGCAGGCTGAGCATGTCCACCTTGTCCTGCACTTCAGAGCTGCTGAAATGAATGCTGGTGAGCTGGAATGTGCCGCGCACTCCGATTTTTTGCGTGACGCTCTGCTTGCCCGGCGGGATATTCAGCTTCGCCTTCATGTTGAGTGTGCCGCTCAAGACGGGTGGCTGGGTTTTGACGGCGAGGTTGAGGAAGTCGCGAATCTGCCCGGCGGGAATGTCCACGTCGAGATCGATATCGTGGCCGACCCCCTTGTGATTGACGATCGCGCCCGAGCAGGTGAACTGCGAGCTGCCGAGCGTGGCTGCGACGGGCTGCAGATAGGTGTCGCCGCTGGTGCCATCGACGATGGCATGGAAGTGCGTTTTCAAGGGCACGGGATGGTTCGCCGTGTCGAGGGTGAAGGCGGGAACATCGGCGTTGCCATCGACGACGATGCGATCGAGCTGGCCGCCGAAGTTTCCGGTGGAGGTGAGAATGCCGCCGATGCCGCGGATGGCACCGAGATCGGCGTGGTCGAAGGTGTAGTTGCCGGTGACGGGAGAGTCTCCGGGAGTTTCGTTGTTCCAGGGGCCGAAGGTGCCGGTCGCGTGAATGTCCCCGGGGGGAATGGCGTTGGTGAGCGTCGCGTCATAAGGCGAGGCGCTGCTCGACCCCACATCGTTCAGAACGATGTGTTTGAGAGCGAAAACTTTCGGATCCTTCTGCGGGTTGGCGGTGCCGATGATGAGCTGCGAGTCGTCGAACACGATTTCGCCGACACGGATTTTGATTTTGCCGCGGCGCTTCTTTAATGGCGCGCCCTGCTCGCGTATCTGGCGCGGTGGGATGTGGATGGTGAGTCCGCTGACGTGCACGGTGTTGACGCGCGTTGGCTTGATGAAGAGGCCAAGGACGCCGGCTCGGAACGAGAACTCACGCAGGGCGAGGATGGGATAGTTGGCCCCGGCGGCCACCACATCATCCGGCGGATAGATGCGCAGGCCAGTGCCGGAGACGTGGAGACCGTGGGAGATGGAGACGTCGAGGGTATCGAGGTCGACCTTGCTATTGAAGCGCGTACTGAGCGTTTCAATGACACGTCCCTTAAGGATGGGACCGGCGTGACGCAGCATGATTTCAGAGACAACAGTGAGCACTGCGACGCTGAGCAGCAGCGAAATTCCTATCCATTTCCATATGCGCCACCGTTTGCTGTGCTGTTTGTCGCTGGGGTTCTGAGGCAAGATTGCCGCGTCTCCTTCTGCTGCTGATGGGTGGTGGCGGTTCGACACACCAAACTATCGGCGCTTTTTTTCTGATGCGCAAATGAAGCGGGCGGTGGAGAAAGTTCGCGACAGAGTACGCGAGTGTACCGGGGCCGGGGAGGGCCAACGGTATACTCACCCGAAGCATGAGTGAGAAGAGATGACCGAGAAGATCCTTGCAGCATTAGCCCATTTCATCATTGCGGTCATTTCCGCCTCGGGATACTGGGGCGTTCTGTTGTTGATGGGCATCGAGTCGGCATGCATCCCGCTGCCGTCGGAAGTGATTATGCCCTTCGCTGGATACCTGGTGCATACGGGA
>JBJMGC010000139.1:0-26617 GCA_045808105.1 Acidobacteriaceae bacterium
CGTTTTTCTTGCCGCACAACAGAATTCGCAGGTTGTGGGCTCAGTCGTGGACCAATCAGGGGCGGCCGTGTCGGGCGCGCAGTTAACTTTATTGCAAACAGGTACGGGGTTTACGACTACAGCGCAAAGCAACAGCGCCGGTCTGTTCACCTTTCCAGCACTAAACGTAGGAACGTACAGCCTCACGGTGACGGCGCCCGGATTTCGTAAGTATCAGCAGGATGGACTCCAGGTGAACATCTCGCAGACTTTGCGGTCCGACGTGCAACTTACTGTCGGCTCGGCGGCCGAGACAGTCACTGTAAAAGCCGACGCCCTGCAGCTGCAGACTGATTCCAACGTGGTCAGTACGCTTATATCTTCTGAGCAGATTAGCGAAATCGCCACGGAAAATCGGAACTTCGCGGCGCTTGCGGCACTTGGAATGGGCGTCAGTTCCGCACTGCCGGACAATAATACGCCCACATCTGTCGCTGCGAATTTCACTATCAGTTTCAACGGGCTTCGGCAGAGCCACAATATTTGGCTCATCGACGGAGGCGAAGCAGACGATCGTGGCGGCGCCGGAGGCATGAGCATCATGCCGTCGCAGGATGCGATCGCTCAGTTCGAGACGCTCTCCAGCAATTACCCGCCGGATTACGGCATCTCCTCAGGCGCGACCATCAGCCTTGGTTTGAAGAGCGGGACTCAAAACTTCCACGGGGGAATCTTCGAGTTCAATCGAAACACGGCATATAACGCTAATAATTATTTCAATAAGCAGTCGAACCCGGTCACGCCGCGCACAAAGCTGAACTACAACATCTTCGGCGGCAACATCGGCGGACCAGTCTTCATACCCCATGTCTACAATGAAAATCGTAGCAAGACGTTCTTTTTCTGGAATGAAGAGTGGCGGCGCTTGATTCAGGGTTCTACGCCGACGCAGTCGCCGACATTGGCGGCAGAAGATTTTCCAACTGCCGGTCAGGATCTGCATTACGTAACACCTGCTTTTGTGAAGACCCCAGTGCAGCTAACCGTGCCGAAGATTGGCGATCCGGCATTCAATGCGAGACTGGCCGCAGCGGGACTCGCGCCTGGAGACCCCTTTCCTGGCAATGTCATTCCGGCTTCGTTGTTCGATGCCAACGCGCTTGCTTATCTGGCAACGGGCGTGATTCCCAAGCCAACTCTGGCAAACGGCTACAATCTCGGGTCCGCAAACCAGCCCATCTACGTGCGTGACGACGTGGTCCGTATCGACCATCGCCTCACGGATAAGGTGCAACTCCTCGGCCACTACTTGCACGATTCGGTAACCCAGGCCTACTCGTCGCCCATGCTAGGTTGGTCTGGCGCTAGCTACAACACTATTACGAGCACACTTTCGAACCCATCGAACAGTGCCGCCGTAAAGCTGACTGCCACCATCAGTCCATCCCTGCTCGTCGAAGCCAGCATGAATTATGACGGTAACGTCATCAACATAACAAATAGTGCGAATTCTCAGTCTCCGTCTAGTCTCGCGCTGAGTAAGTACTTCGTAAATGGTTCTGGAAATCTGCCTAACATGCACTTCGGCGGCTTCTATGGGACCCAGGAAAACCCCGGCTCCGCACCCTGGCACAATGCTGCACAAGACTACGATCCCAAGGTCGATGTGTCCTGGACGAAGGGCAGGCACGCGATGAAGTTCGGCTTTGGATACAACCGGTACACCAAAAACCAGCAACTGTTTGGCGATCCCGGTGGCCAGTATTACTTCGGAGCGCTGACGGGAGACTCCATGATGGACTTCGTCCTGGGTCTGTCCAGCGGTTTCGATCAGGCGCAGGCTCTTCCCATCCGGCATTATGTAAACCAGACGACGTCCTTCTACGGCAATGACAATTGGCACGTGACGCAGCGACTGAGCCTGCAGCTCGGGCTTCGTTACGATGCGCTGCCCCACGCTTTCGAACGCGCCAACCAAGTGGCCAACTTCGATCCCAGTGCATATGACCCGAACTTGGCTCCAGAATGGCTTCCCGATGGCAGCCAGAATCCGAACGGGCCCGGCTTCTCTACACCCCCGGGTGCGTCGCATCCGTTCTACCTAAACGGGATTAAGCTGGCCGGCCAGAATGGACTGTCGCGTGGTCTAGTCAAGAATGATTTCTCTACGGTTCAGCCACGCGTCGGCTTCTCCTTCGATCTTACGGGTTCCGGAAGAACGATTCTGCGTGGCGGCTTCGGCACATTCTTCGAACGCCTGCAGGGCAACGATATTTACAATGCCGCGACCAACGAACCATTCTTCAACGATCCCTCAGCCAGCAACGTCTACTTCTCCGATCCCCACACCAGCTATGTCACTGGCGCGACGGCTGCCAACCCAGTGTTCGCTCAGGGCCTTACCACCCTCGCGTTGAGCTATCCGGCTCCCGCCGTCGCGCAGTACAGCTTGGGTCTGCAGCATCAATTGGCACCGGCTCTCATCCTGATCACACAGTATGTTGGAAACACGGCATACAATCAGAATATCAACCGGAATATCAATACGTTTCCACTGTCGACACCATTGCAGATTCGTGCCGACCAAGGCGATCCAGGCAACAAATTCAGCCCGACGAGCAATAACACTTCACTGCCAAACCCCAATATCTATCGCACATATCAGGGTTATACCGGGATCAAGCAGCAGGAGAATACGACTCGGGGCACATACAACAGCTATCAAATGGGCCTTCGTGCCCAGAACAAGCACGGTTTGAGCGGCGAAGTCGACTATACATGGTCCCATGAAATCGACGTCACCAGCTACGATCTCAACAACGTTAGCAACCCATTCAACGTCAACTACGATCGCGGGTCGGGCGCGCTCGATCGCCGGCACATGCTGAGTGTGAACTACATTTATCAGCTTCCAGCGTTTAGCAGCGCAAACGGCTTTCTACACCAGGCGATCGGGGGCTGGGAGTTGTCGGGAACGATGTCTTTGGTCTCCGGCGCGCTTATCGCGAATCAAGGGCCGTCGCTCAGCATCAATTACGACCCGGTTGGCCTCAACAGCGACGGAAATGCCTACACAAACCGGCCAGATCGTGTCGGACATGTGAAATATCTCAAGACGGCCAAGCATTGGTTCGATGCAAGCGCTTTTGCTTCACCGTTGCCGGCCTGGGCGGGAAGTACAACTCAGGGCTTTGGTACTGCAGGTAAGGATTCCGTCCTCGGACCGGGACGATTCAACTTCAACACCTCCTTGTATAAGAACTTCGCTATACATGAGAGCGTGAAGTTCCAGTTCCGCGTCGAGTCGTTCAATACCTTCAATCACACGCAGTTCAACGCTGTTGCCTCCACCTATGCCCCGGGAAATAACTTCGGCCAGATCACCAGCACCTTTGATCCGCGCGTCCTTCAACTTGGCGGTAAGCTGAGTTTCTAAACATACTTTCGGTCTCTGATGTCCGGGGGTCTTCCCCGGACATTTTTGTCTCTCCATGACGCGATTAGGTGCCGAGTATCATTATCACGAGTAGTTCAGATGAAGAGATCTTTCGCGGTGACAATAATTCTGGGAACTCTGCCGTGCTTCGCAGCGATGCCCGTTGCGGGAGCGACTGCGTCCACGCCTGCGGAAGTGATGCAATTAGAAGGACAGGAACGCTTCGCAGAGGCAATGCCGAGCTGGATGAATATTCTTCAGGCGAAGCCGGATGACCCTCAGACCCTCGCGCACCTGGGACTGCTTGAGGCGGAGCAGGGACACTACAGCGCCGCGATCGACTTCTATCGGCGCGCTATGGCGAAGGACCCACAACTCCCGGGCCTCGAAATGAACTTGGGCCTTGCCTACTTCAAGAACGGTCAGTTTGCCGATGCTCTCCAGCCTTTTTCGGATGAGCTCAAACGGCGTCCGGGGGATGATCGCCTTACCTTGCTGATGGGGATGACTCACTACGGGATGGGGGATTACCTGGTAGCGATTCCGTATCTTCAGCGAGGGGCAGAACGCGATCCAACCAGTTTGACGCTTTGGCTGACCCTGGCACATAGCTGTCTTTGGGCGAAGCAGCAAGAGTGCGTTATGAACGCCTATAGGAAAATCCTAGCCATCAATCCTGAGTCCGCCGAGGCAGAAATGCTGGCCGGCGAGGCCTTGGATGAAAGCGGTGACGATGCGGGCGCGATTGAGCATTTCCGGGCGGCCGTTGCGGCGAACCCGCGAGAGCCGAATGCTCATTTTGGTTTGGGGTATTTGCTTTGGACGACGAGGCATTACAACGAAGCCGCGGCGGAATTTTCTGAGGAGATCGCCATCAACCCGAGTCAGGGGCAAGCCGAGGCATATTTGGGAGATTGTCTTCTGGAGTTGAAGCAGCTGGAACCAGCCGAACAGCATTTACGAACGGCTTTGCTAAGGGATCCGGAGTCCGAACTCAGCCGACGCGACCTCGGTATCGTAGATGCTGAGCTCGGTAGATCTGAGCAAGCTGAAGCGGAATTGCGCCATGCCGTGGCGCTCGATCCAGCGGATTCCTCAGCGCGCTGGCACCTGGCGAAGCTCTTGCAGTCACTTGGGAAGAAGGAGGAGGCGGCAAGTGAGTTTCGCCTTCTCAGCACGATGAAAAAACAAGAGAACGATAACTTGTTGCGAAAGATGCAGCTCCATTCGCAGCCTGCCGAGCAGGTTCGCTGACGCTTTTCCGCCGTCGCGCGTGTTAGCTCTCGGCGGCGCGTTTTGACTCAACGGCGTCGCAATAAGTGCGGATGACTGTTATTTAGAGTTCGAGGAGCCGCTCGTGCGATAGACCTTAATCCAGTGAGTGCGCATCGTGGCCTGGATGCGTTGCCCGGCCGTCGTGGCGACGATCACATTGGTTCGCTGCACCGGCATGTGGCAGTCAACGCACCGTTTCTGGATCGATGAACCCAGCCGATGAGCCTCGCCGCAGCTTTCCCAGCGATGGCAGGAAAGGCATCGAACCGAGTAACTGCTTGCCGCGGTACGTACGGTATGCACGTTGTGGCAGGTGGAGCAGGTCATCTCCGCCGACGATTGAAAGCACGCGCTGCGTTTCAGTAGCCCTACTTGATTTCCGTGGACATCGGGCTGGTCCGTGTCGGTACTAGGGACGTATGTGTAGTAGTTGGAGAGCGGCTCGCCCGGACGGTACGAGAACGCCGCGGCCACCGGCCTGCGTTGCAGCCCGCTGTGGCACAACCCGCACAGGTCGATCTGACGGTCACGTGAGAAATGTGAAGGATTGAAAATCTTGGAATCGGCGGCCTTGCCGCCTGTGGCAGCTGCAGCCCGCTCCACTGCAATGTGCTGCGCGCTCGCCCCATGGCAAACCTCGCACGAAATGCCCAGCTTCAACGAGCTGCGATCGTAGCTGTTTGTGCTCGCTTCCGAAGACAGAGCAGTCGCCGCCGTGGCATGGCACTCAAGACATCCCGGAGAAACGGGGCGATGAAAATCGGCAGTTCCGTCAATGTAACCCGGGCTGTTAATCCATCGGTGACCATCCTTCCAGTAGCTGACCGGCAATTCAAACAGCTGATTTTCAGACCAATAGAGATAGGTCTGACCGCGTTTGTTCGAACCGATGAGGATGTCGATTGGTTCGGTGAAACGAATGACTCCTTGATCCGCCCAACCTGTCACGGCGGTCTCAGAGAATCGGCCCTCATTGCTCGCCATCTGGAACGACAGTGGCGATAGGGGCGGTTCGGAGATGGTGAGTCGGGATCCGGCTTCTTGGAAAATGGGTGCAAGTAATGCAGTTTTCGGATATGCGGACGTCAGGTGATGCGCTGTATGCGCGTAGAGCTGCGCCTCCTTGTGACAGGCGACACAATCAGACCGTGGGCCGGCATATTTCTCATTTTCAGGGGGCGGCGCTTGCCCCTGCAGGCAACGAAAACTGACTGCAAGTACTAGGAGAAGAAGAGAACATCGCCACTGCACGCCCCAAGCTAACCCACAGAACATACAAGCGGCAAGCGGCTTGTGCTCAGGTTGATGCCGAGCTCGAAACGAATAAGATAGAGGCGCGTCTGTGATTTATTTCGATCGCGGAAAAGCCTAACACTGCCAATAAAGACTCCACGTGAGTCTGCGGCAGGAATCTCAGCCCCGCCCTTTGCAATACCTATGAGATAAGCCTCGACGGTCTCTCCTCGGCAGAAATCAGCGACTGAGGTCCGCGTCGCAGGTCGCCGTTCTGTACGACAGAAACCACCCGAGCTTCGCTGGGAGCATGCGTTGACCTGTGGTAACTCGCATGCCGCTGCAGCAGCAGCGCGGCTGCGCCGCTCAACCGCGCCAGGTCACTGTCCCCAGCCGGCGCGATTCGGGGTGGTGGGCCCGCCAGCATACTTTCCCGCATCGCTTTCTGCACCACGCCGCCGAATCTGTTCCAATAGGCCGCAATCTCGCCAGTGATCAGGATTAACTCGGGCGAGAGGCTCGCCGTGATGAGTCTCAGACCACGGCCAAGAGCTTCCGCCTGCCGTGTCACCGCCTGTAGAGCGAGTTGGTCGCGTTCTTCCGCGCGAACGAGAAGTCCGTATATATCCTTGACCCGCTCTTTGCGTCTATTCGCGTTGTAGTGACGAATAGCTGCGGATGACGAAGCGAACATCTCCCAGCATCCTCGCTGACCACACCCGCACTTCGGGCCGTTGGGATCGACAGGAAGGTGCCCGAACTCTCCCGCCAGCCCGTTGTGGCCGATCAGGAGTTGGCCATCGGACATAATGGCAGTCCCAATGCCTTCAGCGATCGCCACCAGGACCACATTTTGCACGTCTTGCAGGCGACCATACCAGAGTTCCGAGAGGAGACAGACGTTTGCGTCGTTGTCCAACTCGACCTGCATGCCCAGATCCGTCTCAAGTACAGTCCTTATGTCGTAATCGGTCCACCTCAGATTCGGCGCCAGCAGAATGCGCTGCGTCAGCGGATCAACCCTGCCGGGAATACTGACGCCGAGCCCTTCAAAAGTGTAGGTCGAGTACTGCGCGCGCAACGCTTGGATCCGCTCAATGACCCTCGCCATCGATGTCCTCGGATCGGAGGACATCGCAATAGTTTCGCGGGAGTGGAAACGGCCGGTCAGGTCGATGAGCGCGAGAATTGCCCGGTCTGGGCGCAGATCCATGGCGAAGGTGACGATTTCGTCATTCACTGTCAGCATCGTCGAAGGACGGCCCCGGGCCCCTTTCACAGCACCTCCCTCGCGCACCCAGTTCTCCCCAATCAACTGGTCAGCAATGAGAGAGACAGTGCTGGGACGTAATCCTGAGAGGCGTGACAGGTCCATGCGCGCGAGCGGTTGCCGAAGTCGGATCAGCTCAAGAATGATGTCCCGGTTGATATCACGTGCCACCTCGCTTGAACCCAATTGAGCAGAGGAAAGGTCAATTCGACGGATCCCTCGCGCCCGCCTCGCCCGTTGTAAAGAGGGGAATTGGACCGAACTCTCGACGCTTTTTGTGCTCATGTCCGTATCTGGCAAGGTCTCTATGTTTCGCGGAGACATAGCCAAACAGGCTCGGTCCACGCGCTGTTTTCTGCGAGTCAGTCCACGCATTTCTGCGTGGTAGCGAAGAAATCCTCTTGTACCTTCTGGTTATCTTCACGATACAACAAAGAACCCGGAGGGTCACCAGTTCCTGTACAACGATTTTATCGAGTTACGAAGTAATCGGAGCATAGTTCGGCATTCGACAGTGTGGGTCAAGCCGAAAATGCAGCAGAGATTGAATTCCTGGAATGGACGGAAGCCGATCATCTACGACACGCGGCGTTCGTTAAATTGCCCCTGGATAAGGACCCGCACAAGGTCGTCAGGGAACGTCATCTCTATGCCATGCGCCTCGCGAAGCTGGCGTGAGGGATGAGCAACCGAGACCGCGTTATTGCGATCATTCTTCAGGAGCCTCAGGCATGCATAACTATGGCCCTTTCGGAAGAAAACCAAATAATTCGAAACAACGACGTTGTCATTCTAAGGCTCTGACGGCCAGCACCGGCTTCTTACTATCTACGTCCTTTTTTCACTGTGCGCGCCTGCCACTTCAATCAGTCGGACACCTGTAGTAGTTTCAGCAATTGCATCTCCGCACGCTTCTTCGTGGACGACTACTGTCTCTAAGACAGGCGGGCTATGCGTGTTGTGATATCCGGGAGGAGCAATTTTCTGGACAGAGAGTCTTTTCGGTTTATCCTGTTGGCGGGGTCCTGCAAACTCTCGCTGTCACAGACCGGCCCAGTCGTCGGACTTAACCAGTAGAGCTCGACCGTCTCTTCCGATGACATCATTTCAAAGTGTCGAGGCGGTCATCGGTCTGGAGCCAAGCCAGGCAGATGGTTGGACAGAATGCACTGATCGAGCCAATTGCTAAAGAAAGCGGGGAACGACTGTCCTGGTTGCATGTGTCATGGGGATTTCCGCGGCTCTAACCTATTGCGTACGCCCGCCTACATGAAGGCGCTTGCTCATCTCGGCTATCCCGCCTACTTCTCGAATCTCCTCGGCATTGGAAAACTCATTGGGGTGTGTGTACTGCTCACACCGGGATTTCCGAGGCTGGAGGAATGGGCCTACGCCGCCTTTGGAATTACTGTGATTAGTGCCTGCTACTCACATTTCAATGCAGGTGACGGTTGGATGATGCTTGATCCGTTGGCTACATTCGTCGCGTTGATCGTCTCGTATCTGACGCGTCCGGCAAATCGAATCTTCCCGACTTCTGTTGCCATCAAAGTGTAGCTTGGGCTGACTTCGTCGTCTGCCGAAGGACTCGAAGGACCAAATCAAAAAGAGTGAAGCATCAGGCGGACTTTGGCAAAGCAGGATTGGCATGTATGTCGCTTTGATGAGGAAGATCGGGTTGCTTAAACAGGTTTCCATTAGCAATTTTGGGTTTATCTGCTTCAGCGATTCAGCGGGATAATGAAGCGATCGGAGGTGGGCCTTGCGCCACCAGATGAGTCCAAATGTCCAGGTCGAATGCGCATCGATAGAGCAGCGCATCATCGTGGAGAACCTTATTCAGCTTTACGTCCACGACTTCACTGAATATGTCCCTATGACGCTGCGGTCGGACGGGCGCTTTGAATACTCGCGCCTTCCGCTCTACTGGACCGAAGTTGGACGACATCCCTTCATCTTTAAGGCTGACGGCCGATTGGCCGGCTTTGCGCTCGTAAAAAAGGGCTCGGAATTCTCCGGTGATGAATCCGTTTGGGAGATGGCCGAGTTCTTTGTGGTTCGCGGTGAGCGCGGCCGCGGCGTTGGCTACGCCGTGGCCGCAAATATCTGGCGTCAATTGACCGGTCCCTGGGAAGTTCGCGTCCTACCCAACAATGTCGGCGCGCTTCATTTCTGGAGCACGTCCATTGCGCGTTTTCTTGATGGACCTGTCGAGCCGGTACACGTTCAACGTGGGGACGAATCACGCAGCCTCTTCCTTTTCGAATCGTCCCCTGTGCGCCAGTAAGTGGGGAAAAGCGACCCCCCTCAGTTGCTCGAACAGCTCCGCCTTCCTTGAACATTTATGGAACAGATGACCCCATGTTGTTCCGCCTCCGATTTGAAATGCTGGAGCATTTCGAATAACAAAGTGAATAGACGCCCGGTACTGAACATAGTGTTTCAACAAAATGTGGAGAATCTGATTATGCGCAATCTGTGGAGATACCGCGTTTCCTGATCAAGGAAGCCTTTCCCTGGGGAATGAGCAGTGAACTGATTGAGGTTGCACAACTTTGATTCTCGATCCAACTCACTCGCGTTTCCGAACGAGGCGAGCACACTCACAGCCGCAATCATTCCGGCGATCACCGCGACCGGCGGAAGGCGGGATTGGTTCTTTGGGGTTTATCGGCGCTGTCCCTGTAGCACGCGCATGATCTCCCACGAGGCCTGGCCGAGGAAAACCTCAGTCGAGACGATGTACGAGCGCCGCTCAAGACAGATGGGGCATTTGATCGTCACGGAGCCGAGCATGGGCTCAACAGCGATTGGGATGCATCGCTTGCATCCTTTGCAGCGCACTACCTGAACTCGATTCAGTTCGGGGGCTGACATGGTTTAGCCCGTCGCCTCGTGTTTCCATACCTGGGGCACCGAGCCAATGAACACCTCGGATGGTCGATAGATCTGCTTTGCTCCACAAACATTGCAGGGCACTCGTGCGGGAAGGATGGGAACTCCACGTGTCAGGCTCGGGGTTTGCGCTCCGCAGACCTTGCACCTGACCAGGGCTTGGCGGGTTCGGATCAGAATTGGCATACCGGGAGGGTAGCGCCGGACCCTGTGGGTAGGCAAACAAAAGGCGAAATCATACACGCGATTTACACCAGCTATACACCGAGGGCGCATTTCTGGTCTTTCTACGGCGCCTTTTAGAATCTATAACTTGCTGAATGCGCTGGTGGCTGAGAGATATTCCTCGTATGGCCCTTTGAAGTCTTCGATGGCTGAGCCATCGAAGTGCCAGATACGTGTTGCCACTTCGTCGATCAGGTCGTGGTCGTGGGTCACGAGGAGCACCGTGCCTTCGTAGCGCTGCAACGCAATATTGAGCGCGTTGATCGACTCAAGGTCGAGGTGGTTGGTTGGTTCGTCGAATGCCAGAATGTTTGGCTTCTGCATCATCAGCCTGCAGAAGATGAGCCGCGCCGCTTCGCCGCCGGAGAGGGCGTCGGTCGGCTTCAATCCTTCCTCGCCGCGGAAGAGCATCTGGCCGAGTATGCCACGGATGTCCTCCTTGGTCGCTTGCGGATCGAAGTTATGTAGCCACTCCGCCACCGTTGTGCCTTTGTCGATGAGGCCGGAGACGTCCTGCGGGAAATAACCAACCTGCGCCTCGTGTCCCCACTTCACCGTGCCGCCGTCGACCCGGAAATCTTTCTCGACCAGGTCAGGCAGTGAGGAGAGCAGCGACTTCAGCAGCGTGGTTTTGCCCAGGCCGTTGCGGCCCATCAGGCAGACTTTCTCGCCCCGCATGATGGAGCCGCTGAAGTTCTTCACGACCTGCTGATCGCCGTAGCCCTTCGTAAGGCTGTCGAACTCAAGGATGTGCTTGCCCGACGGACGCAGCATGTCGAAACGGATGAAGGGACGGGCGATGTTCGAGCGCGCCAGCTCGGTGGTCTGCAGCCGCTCGACTTCTTTCTTGCGCGATGTCACCTGACTCGATCGCGTACCGGCGGAGAAGCGCGCGATGAACTCGTTTAATTGCGCAATCTTTTTCTCGCGCTGTTCGTTCTGCGACTCCAGCCGGGAGCGGATCTGCGTCTTTGCGACCACCATGTCGTCGTAGCCGCCGGTGTAGGTGATGATCGTCTCGTAGTCGATGTCCGCCGTGTGCGTGCACACGCTGTTCAGAAAATGGCGGTCGTGCGAGATGGTGATGAGCGTGCCCTCGAAGTGCTCCAGGAAGTCCTGCAGCCAGTGGATGGAGTCGAGGTCAAGGTAGTTGGTCGGCTCATCGAGCAGCAGCGCCTGCGGTTTGCCAAAGAGCGCCTGCGCCAACAGCACGCGCACCTTCTGGCCGCCCTGCAGCTCGCTCATTTTGCGCTCGTGAAACTCGTCGGGGATGTCGAGGCCCTGCAGCAGGATTGCAGCGTCGCTCTCGGCGGTATAGCCGTCCTCTTCGCCGACGATGCCTTCGAGCTCGCCCAGACGCATGCCGTCGGCATCGGACATGTCGTGCTTGGCGTAGATGGCCTCGCGCTCTTCCAGTGCGGCCCACAGGCCTTTGTTCCCCATGATGACGGTATCGATGACGCGGTAGGCGTCAAAGGCGTACTGATCCTGGCGCAGGACGGAGATTTTCTTCGGCCGGACCACCGTGCCTTTCTGGGGATCCAGATCGCCAGCCAGCACCTTCATAAAGGTGGATTTGCCGGAGCCGTTGGGCCCGGTCAGGCCGTAGCGGCGGCCAGGAATAAAGTTGATGGTGACATCCTCAAAGAGGATCTTGGCGCCATAGCGCATGCTTAGATTGCTGACAGAAATCATTGCTTGGTCTCAGTCTTTATTGTCGCAGAAGATGCGAGGTATCGGGTTACAGCGAGTAGCTCTACAGCAGCCGCGAGAGCACCTGATTGGTGATCAATGCCGCCACATACGCGAGACCGCTCATATAGCAGAATTGGATGATCGGCCAGCGCAGGCTGTTGGTCTCGCGCCGGACCACGGCGAGGGTGGACGTGCACTGCATCGCAAACGCGAAGAAGACGACCAGCGCGATGGCGCCCCCGATGGTCATATCGTGTCGCAGCGCAGCCTGGAGGCTCAGAGCCTGAGTGCTTGGATCGACACCGTAGAGTGTGCCCAGCGTGCCGACAATCACCTCGCGCGCGATGATCGAGCTTAGCAGGCCGATGCCGATCTTCCAGTTGAAGCCGAGCGGCCGCAACACCGGCTCGACGAAGTGGCCGATCTTGCCTATGACGCTGCCTGCCAGGTCAGAGAAGTTCCCGTTGTGCACCGGCAGAATGCTGAGCACCCAGAGCACGAAGCTGACAGCAAGAATGATGGTGCCAGCCTTCTTCAGGAAGAGGGCACTGCGATCGTAGAGTCGCAGGGTGAGCGAACGCAATGTGGGCCAGCGGTATTGCGGTAGCTCCAGCACGAAGGGTGAAGACGACGCCTTCAGGACAGAGGACTTGAGCAGCTTTGCCGTAAGCAACGCAGCGAGAAAGCCAAGCACGTAGAGGCTGAGCATGACGCACGCGCGCATCCCAATCAGGCTGCCGAGCACCGGGCGATTAGGCACAAAGGCGGCGATGATAAGCGTGTAGATGGGCAGCCGCGCCGAGCAGGTCATGAACGGCGCGACCAGGATGGTGGCAAGCCGGTCGCGCTTGTTCTCGATGGTGCGGGTCGCCATGATAGCGGGCACCGCACACGCATAAGCCGAAAGCAGCGGGATGAACGCCTTGCCGTTGAGACCGATGGAGCGCATGACGCGGTCGGCAATCAGGGCCGCGCGCGCCAGATACCCGGAGTCCTCAAGAATGCCGATGAAGAGGAAGAGCAGCAGAATCTGCGGCAGGAAGACCAGCACAGCCTGCACACCATTCCACAGACCGGCGTGGACCAGGGCCTGCAGCCATGGAATGGGGATGGCGTTCGCAATACGGGTGCCGAGGATGGTGAGGCCATCACCCATCCAGTCGCTCAGCGGTTGCCCGATGGTGAAGACGACCTGGAAGACCGTGACCACGACCGCGAGGAAGATGAGCGGACCCCACACGCGATGGAGCAGCACGGAATCGAGGCGGCGTGTCCAGAGCGGCGATGCTGGCGCCTTGTACTTCGTCCGGGCGCTGACCTGCGATGCCCAGCGGCGGCACTCGCCGGGGTTCTGCAATACCGGCAGCTCAATGGGAAGCACGGGCAAGGTCTTTGCGAATTCAGGATGATTGTTGCCGTGCTGCTGCAGGAAACGTTCGATCGCGTCGATGCCGGTGCCACGCGCGGCGCTGATCAGCGCGACGGGGCGGCCCAGCTCCTGCGCCAGTGCGAGCGGATCGACCACGCCACCGCGCGCCTCCATCAGGTCCGCCATATTCAGCAGCACCATGGTGGGTAGTCCCAGGGCGAGAATCGGTCCCGCAAGCATGAGCTGACGGCTGAGGTTGAGCGCGTCGAGCACGATGAGGACCGCGTCTGGGCGGGGTGTGCCGGGCATCTCGCCCTTCAACACATCCACAGCCACGCGGGCGTCCTCGGAATATCCGGTGAGGCTATAAACGCCCGGCAGGTCAATGAGCGTCAGGTCGTGACGGCGTATACCGCTCATGCGGCCGGAGCGCTGCTCTACGGTCACGCCGGGATAGTTGGCCACCTTCTGCCGGAGGCCGGTGAGCCGGTTGAAAAGCGTGGATTTGCCGCTGTTCGGCGGCCCAATCAGCGCGATGGTGCGGAAGCGGCCGCGAGGCTGGCCGGCTTTGACCGGCGGCTCGTCGAGGACAGCAGTGGACGGACTCGGCGTGTGACAGCTCATGCGTTCTCCCGCTGCGACGCGTTCGCCGGGTGCACAAAGATGTGGCAGGCTGTTTCGCGGCGGAGGGCTATTTCGGCGCCTTCGACGCGATATACCGTGGGATCGCCGGCAGGAGCGCGGCGCAACACGTCGATGGTGGCCTCCGGCAGAAATCCAAGGTGCATCAGGTGATCGCCGACCTCGTGGGGTAGCTCAATCGAGGCCACCACCGCCGACCCGCCTACCGCGATATCACTCAGCGCCATCACTTGTTCCTCGAGGCCGTCACGGGACATTCGCTCCAAAGGCGACCGATGCGGTCGCATATGTCTGACTATAACTGGATGTAGCGGAAACACCAAATCTCGCGTGGAGCGGGCAGCGGAATGGGCGGGGAATCCGGCATGCGGTATCTTTCTGGTACTAACGGCTGCAGATCGGTAACCCCCGTATGTCTTGAAATACAGATTTCGCCTGAAGACGCGCGATTCGACGGGGATAATGACGAATCTGCATCTCGGTCTTTCTTTGAGACTTCACCTGTTGAGTGCCCGAATATACCCGCAGACCTGGAGAAAGGGGAGCATCCCAGTACCGGATAGCAAGATATGTCTAACGACCAACTGACTGCGGTTCTCTTCGTCCTCCTTCTGCTTGTTGGCTTCGCCCAGTTGCTGGGTTACCTGTTCATGAAGATGCGCCAGCCGAAGGTGGTTGGCGAGATACTGGCAGGCGTCGTGCTCGGGCCGGCCCTGCTTGGCCGCCTGCCCTTCGCGGCCCACATCATCGATAGCGCCAGACACCAAGGCAACATTCTTGACTTCGTCTACTGGCTCGGGCTGCTGCTGCTGATGTTTCTCTCGGGCGCGGAAATGCAGCAACTCTTCAGCAGGGAAGAGCGCCGAACGGTCGGCTGGCTCACCATCGTAGGCACCGGCATTCCGTTCCTGCTCGGCCTGATTTTCGGGCCATGGTTGATCCGTCCCAGCCTCGCCGGTCCGAACGGCAATCGCATTTCGCTGATCATCATCCTTGCTGTCGGTGTCGCGGTCACCTCGGTACCGGTGGTGTCCAAAATCTTTGCCGATCTCAAAATTCTGCACACACGTTTTGCGCGCCTGATCCTCGGCGTTGCTGTGCTGGAAGACATTGTCCTGTGGCTTGCGCTGGCGATCGCCACGGCTGCTGCGGGCAAGGTCGCGCTGAACCCGAAACTGATGTCCTACCACCTGCTCACAACACTGGCTTACTTCGTGCTAGGACTCACGATCGTTCCGCGCGCCGTTAAGCGCATCAATAAAGCGCGCTTCAATGTCCTGGCGCAACAGTCGCCTACTGGTTATGCGATCGGTGTTCTGCTGGCCTACTGTGCAGTAGCGGGCGCCCTCGATGTCAATCTCGTGTTTGCGGCGTTCCTTGCAGGCTTCGCAGTCGTGCATAAAAAACGGCGGCTGTTTGCAGATGCACTGGAGGCCATCGGCAAGGTCTCGTTCGCCTTCTTCATTCCCATTTACTTTGCGATTGTCGGATTGAAGCTCGATCTTGTCCGCGGAGTGTCGTTGTGGATGATCCTGGCGTTCCTCGCTGGAACGTGTGTAATTAAAATTCTTTCCGTCTCGCTGGCGGGCCGCTTCGCGGGATTCCGCGGACTGGACCTGATCAACCTTGCGATCACTACGAACGCGCGGGGTGGCCCTGGTATTGTCCTGGCGAGCGTGGCGTTTGATGCCGGCATCATCAGCTCGAAGTTCTATACGACGCTGGTTGTCGCGGCCGTGCTCACGTCGCAGATTGCCGGGGCATGGTTGGATTACGTGCTGCGCAAGGGATGGCCGCTGTTAAAGCCGGCGGTTGCGAGCGAACCGCTGGAGGCCTCGCCCGAAACTCCTTCGCCTGCCTAAAGGCTGACATTACGTAATCCAGTTTGTAACGAGTGCCGCTCGATGGATTATGTTGCGATGCGAACCAGTTGCTCCACCGGTTCGCGCGGACCGAGGATCGAAACATCGGGCAGAACGCCATGCGCCATTGCCACTTCATCACAGCGATGGAGACGCGGGCAGACCTGGCAATCCTTATAGATTTTGTCTGGCAGCGCAGCGCGATCCTCTACCACAAAGAAGCCCGCGCTCTGAAAGAACTCGGGGATGCGCGTGAACAGGCATACGCAGCCGACCCCGTGCCGCTCCGCTTCTTCGAGCAGCGCCTGCAGCAAGTCCTGACCGCGACCACAGCCCTTCCATTCCGGCCGCACCACAATGGAGCGCACCTCTGCCAGATGCGGTCCGTAAAGATGCAGGGCGCCGCAGCCCTGAAACTCGCCGCTGTTTGATTCGGCGACCGTGAAGTCGCGAATGTTCTCGCATATCTCCGCAAAGGGGCGGCTGAGCAGCGTGCCGTCGCCGGAGAGGCTGTTGACCAGCGCGTGCACCTTTTCAGCGTCCTGGAGGCGAGCCTTACGAATGGGCACCGGCAACCTCCAGTTCGGGAACAGGGATAGCGGCGAGCCGCGCCTTCGCGCTCGCAACTGCTTCGTGGACGCGGGCGCGGGCCGTGCCTCCAATGACATCGTGACAGTCGACGGTAGCGGCGAGGGTGATGCTCGCGTAGAAGTCCTGGGCAAAAGCTGGAGAGAGCTGCTGCAACTCATCGAGGGTGAGGCCGTCGAGCTCGCAGCCTTTCTCAAGCGCGAGACGCACCGCCTGGCCGATGACGTGGTGCGCACGGCGAAAGGGAACGCCGCGATGCGCGAGATAGGTGGCTGCGGCCATCGCATTGAGAAAGCCGGATTGAGCTGCTTTCTCCATGCGTTCCAGTCGAAAGCTCAACTTTTGAGTGAAGGGTGCCAAAAGCTCCAGCAGAGGAAGAAGACCGGCCACTGCCTCGAAGAGAACCGGCTGCATCTCCTGGAGGTCCTTATTGTAGGCGAGCGGTAGACCCTTCAACTGCATGGCAGAAGCGTAGGCAGCACTGACAATGCGACCGGTGCGGCCACGGACCAACTCGGTGAGATCCGGATTGATCTTCTGCGGCATCGCGCTGGAGCCGGTGGAGAAGCTTTCTGGCAGTGCAACAAAGCCAAATTCGGCGGTGGCGAAGAGCGTGATCTCTTCGGCAAAACGGCTGGTGTGCAGCGCGACCGTCGAGAGCGCCTGAAGAAACTCGACGAGAAAGTCGCGGTCGCTGGTCGCGTCCATGCTGTTGGGTGTCGGCGCTGTGAAGCCAAGCTCGCGCGCCGCGATGGTGCGGTCGAGAGCAAGCGTTGCGCCAGCAATCGCGCCCGAACCAAGCGGGCAATAGTTGAGCCGTGCGCTCAGATCCGTGAGGCGGCTGATGTCGCGCTCGATCATTGAAACATAGGCGAGCAGCCAGTGCGCGACCAGCACCGGCTCGGCGCGTTGCAAATGGGTGTAGGCAGGCATGACGGCGTCGCCTGCACGCTCCGCCTGTCCAATGAGCGCAACGGCCCAACCGCGGAGCAGCTGCTGCGTGGTAGCTGCCTGCTCGCGCACGTAGAGGCGAAGGTCCGTGGCGATCTGTTCGTTGCGGCTACGGCCGGTGTGCAGCTTCAATGCAAGCTCGCCGATGTGTTCGGTGAGTTCCAGTTCGACAAAATGATGCACGTCCTCCGCACGCGAATCCGACGCGAGCGCAGCGCAGCGCGGTTCGCCCCAGCAATCTTTGAGAACCGCATCGAGGCCGTTGCGTACCTGTGTGCATTCTGTAGCGGTAAGGATTCCCGCGGCAGCGAGCACGCTCGCGTGCGCCTTGCTGGCAGCAATCTCCTGCGGGAGAAGCTGCCAGTCAAAGCCGAAGGACCGTTGCCACTCCTCGAAGCGCGCATCGAGCGGCTCGCGAAAGCGGCCAGACCACATCTTCACTTCACAACCTCTTTCTGCTTCTGCAGCAGCCGCGCGCGGGTGCGGGCGGGCAGGCCAAGGATCTGGATAAAACCTTTGGCATCCTTCTGATCGTAGCTCTCACCCATGGTGAAGGACGACAGATCCGTCGAATAAAGCGAGAGCGCAGAGGCGCGGCTGACGATGTTGAGATTGCCTTTGTAGAGCGAGAGCGTAACCGTACCAGTGACGTTCTCCTGCGTCTTCTGGACGAAGGCATCGAAGGCCTCGCGCAGGGGCGTGAACCACAGGCCGTTGTAGACCAGGTCCGCGTAGCGGAGAGCGACGTGCTGCTTATGGTGGGAGAGCTCGCGATCGAGGGTCAACGCTTCGAGCTCGCGATGCGCAGCGACGATCAGCGTGCCACCCGGCGTCTCATAGCAGCCGCGGCTCTTGATGCCGACGAAGCGGTTCTCGACCAGGTCGATACGGCCGATCGCGTTGCGCGCGCCGATCTCGTTGAGCAGTTCGATCAGCTGTACCGGGGGCAGCTTCATACCGCCGACCGAGACAGGGATGCCCTGCTCGAAGCCGATGGTCACCTGCTCCTCGCGATCGGGCGCTTCCTGAGGCGAGCGTGTCATGGTCCAGGTAGTGGGGAAGGGGGCATTGCCTGCGTCTTCCAGCTCGCCGCCTTCGTGGCTCACGTGCCACAGGTTGCGGTCGCGCGAATGGATCTTCTCACGGCTCGCCGTGACGGAGATGCCATGCGCCTCGGCATAGTCCAAGCACTCTTCACGGCTGGTCAGCGTCCACTCACGCCATGGCGCGATGACTTTGAGCTCCGGCGCGAGCGCTTGATAAGCGTGCTCGAAGCGCACCTGGTCGTTGCCTTTGCCGGTGCAGCCGTGCGCGACCGCAGTCGCGCCTTCGGTGAGTGCGACCTCCACCTGATGCTTCGCGATCACCGGACGCGCGATCGAGGTGCCGAGCAGATATTTGTTTTCGTACACCGCGCCTGCCTGCACAGTGGGGAAGACGTACTCACGCAGGAACTCGTCGCGTAGATCGCGCACGACGACCTTCTTTGCGCCGGTCTTCTTCGCCTTCTCGACGACCGCATCGATATCTTCACCTTGGCCTACGTCGGCAACCATCGCGATCACGTCGAGGCCGTAGTTCTCATTCAGCCACGGGATGATGATCGAGGTGTCGAGCCCACCGGAATATGCAAGAACAACTTTGTCAGCCATGATTCCAATCTCCTTTATAGTTCGGCGCCCACGAGCGCTGGTGTGGATGATTATTTGAGGGCGAGCGCGCGACGGCGAGCCGACTTCGGCGGCTTGCGGCGTTCCGGCGTGACCGCCGCGCCGAGCAGCATCAGCAAAATCGCCTTCTGCGCGTGCATGCGGTTCTCGGCCTGATCGAAGACGATGGACTGCGGCCCATCGAGTACCTGGTCGGTGACTTCCGCATTGCGATGCGCAGGCAGGCAGTGCATGAAGACGGCATGCTGCGCCGCCCGTGCCATCAGCGCTTCGTTCACCTGGTAGGGCTTGAAGATGGGTGCGCGCTTGGTGGCTTCGTGCTCGAACCCCATGCTGGTGCACACGTCGGTATAGATCGCATCCGCGCCGGCGACAGCAGCCTGCGCATCCTGCATCAGGGTAAGCGAGCCGCCGATCTCGCCTAGTATCGCATTGGCCTTGGCGACGATCTCCGCCTTTGGACCGTAGTTCTTCGGTGTGGCGACGACGCAGTTCGCACCCAGCAGAGCAGCAGTGAGCATGAGCGAGTGGCAGACGTTATTGCCATCGCCGACGTAAACAAATTTGAGGCCGCGCACGGTGCCGAAGCGCTCTTCGAGCGTCATGAAATCGGCTAGCGCCTGGCAGGGATGTTCGAGATCGCTGAGCGCATTGATGATCGGGACAGCGGCATACTGCGCCATTTCCGTGATGGTGTCATGCGCGTAGGTACGCAATACGATGCCATCGCACCAGCGTTCGACGTTGCGGGCGATGTCGCCGAGCGACTCGCGCTCACCGAGTGGCGACTGCGTCTGGTCGACGAAGATGGCGTTGCCGCCCAGCGTGTTGATACCGGCCTCGAAGCTGAGACGGGTGCGCAGCGAGGCCTTCTCGAAGAACATAACTAATTGTTTGGCATCGAGCGCGCGGCGATAGTCGGCGGGACGAGCCTTCACGGCGTGCGCCAGCTTGAGCAGCGCGGCGATCTCACCAGCGGACAGATCGGCGATGGAACAGAGATCGTTGCCGGCCAGTGATTTTGCGGCCAGGGCAAAGGGACCCGTCGCGGCGTTGCGGCGAGGTGTGGCTTCCTTCAGCAGGTAAGCGTTAGCGGCCAATTTGAGTGCCTCCGTGGGCGGCGCCGGTTTGAGCGGGCGCATGCTCGTGCAGAATGTCATCGAGTGCAGCAATCGCAAGATCAACGTGCGACTTGCCGAGGATGTAGGGCGGAAGAAAACGCAGCACAGTTTCGCTGGTGCGGTTGATGAGAATACGACGCTGCATCATGGCAGCGGCAACGGATTTGGCAGTGTCGGCCGACTGGAGCTCGAGCGCCAGCATCAGACCCAGGCCGCGCGCGCCCGTGACGATGGCGGAGTGCTGCGCAGCGAGGCGAGCGAGCTGCCCGCGGAAGTAGCCGCCGACATCCTGAATGTGCGCGAGCATGTCTTCGCGCTTCAGCGTGTCGATGACGGCGATGGCAACAGCGCATGCCAGCGGGCCGCCGCCGAAGGTCGTTCCATGCAAGCCTGGCTGCATCGCGCTCGCGACTTCTTCGCTGCAAAGCATTGCGCCCAGCGGCAGGCCTCCTGCGAGCGGCTTGGCCAGCGTGGTGATATCCGGCTGGACATTGTAGTGCTGATACGCACACCACTTGCCAGTGCGGCCGAGGCCGGCCTGGATCTCGTCGATGAGGAGCAGCGCACCGGTGGAGCGGGTCAGCTCGCGCGCCGCGTCGAGGAATTCCTGTGAGACTGGACGGATGCCACCTTCGCCCTGGATGGCCTCGAGGCAGATCCCGCAATATTCGTCCGAGAAGGCGGCACGCAATGCGGCGACATCGTTGAATGGAATGAACTCAACGCCCGGCATGACCGGCATGAACGGCTCGCGATATTTTTCCTTCTCCGTGGTGGCTACCGAGCCCATGGTGCGGCCGTGAAAGCTGTGGTCGAGCGCGAGGAACTTCGTCCCTATCTTCGCGCCTTTGCTGCGACGTGTTCCCGCGTAAAGCCGTGCGAGCTTCAGTGCGGCCTCCCATGCCTCGGTGCCGCTGTTTGAGAAGAAGACGCGGTCCATACCGGTCATCTCGGTGAGTCGCGCCGCTAACTCCGCCTGACCGGCGTGAAAGAAGAGATTCGAGATGTGCAGCAGCTTCTTGCTCTGCTGAGCAATGGCTTCTTCGATCGCCGGATGTCCGTAGCCGAGCGCGTTCACGCCGATGCCGCTCAGCAGATCCAGATAGCGGTTGCCCTGCTCGTCAATTAGGTGCACACCTTCGCCATCCACAAAGAGAATGGGATTGCGTTCGTAAGTCTGCAGCAGCAACTTGGCCTCGGCTGCCTGTACGGCCGGCAACTGGACCGCTGAGAATTCCAGGGGCTTGCTCATGCGACCAGCACCTCCGTTCCATGGGCAACTTTCGTTTGCAGCAAGTCAGGCATCGAAGACGCCTCCTCTGCGGGAAGAATGCGGACACGCTTGACACCGTGCAGCAGTGCTTCGCGGCAGGCACCAAGCTTCGGTAGCATGCCGCCGCTGATGACCGCGTCGCGAGTGAGCGGTGCGATCTGATCGACGGAGAGCCAGCGCATCACCTCGCCATCCGCACCGCGAACTCCGGGTACATCGGTGAGGAAGACCAGCGCGTCGGCATTGGTGGCAACTGCGCAGGCAGAGGCCATCTCGTCCGCATTGATGTTGTAGTACTCGCCATCGAAGCCGAGCGCGAGGCTCGACAGGACCGGTACCGCACCCATCTTCCAGATTGCTTCGAGCCAGCGCGGATCGGAGCTGACGATCTCACCGACAAATCCAAGATCGGGTGCGGTGCGCTTTTTGCGCGCACGGAAGACCAGCCCGTCGCCGCCGGAAAGCCCTACCGCCGGCTGGCCATGCGCACCCAATGCAGCGACGAGATCCTTGTTGACGCGACCGGCTAACACCATCAACGCCGCATCGCGCGTCTCCGCATCGGTGATGCGCAGGCCCGCAACAAATTCGCTCTGCTTGCCGAGCGCCTTCAACGTGCGGGTCAGCGCCACTCCGCCGCCGTGGACGACCGCGACCTGATGGCCATCGCGCACCATCTCGACGATCGCCTGAGCGCAGCCGTGCAGCGTCGCGGCATTCTCGAGCGCCGTGCCTCCCAGCTTGACTACATATCTCATAGCAATCCTTCCGTCTCGTGCCATCCGTTCATTACATTCAGGTTCTGTACCGCCTGCCCGGCGGCGCCCTTCAGCAGGTTGTCGAGACAACTGATCACGATGCATCGTCGACCATCCGGCGCAAGCTGGAAGCCGAGATCGCCGAAGTTGGTGCGTACCACATGCTGGATATGCGGGAGCTGGCCGGCAGGGTGAATGCGGACCATCGGACTCTCCGCATAAAATTCGCGGAGGCACGCTTCGATTTCATCGGCGGTGCGTTTCTCGCGAAATGTGACGTAGATGGTCGCCAGAATACCGCGGGGAATCGGCAGCAGATGCGGCGTGAAGGTGATGTCATCCGCTGCGACGTCCAGCTGCTCCAGCAATTCGCCGGTGTGGCGATGGCCGAAGAGCCCATAGGCAGACAGATTGTCCGCCGCGTGCATGAAGTGCGTCTTCGGAGTCGGCTCCTTGCCGGCACCGGAGACGCCGGACTTGGCATCGCAGACGATGCCGCGCTTCACGTCTACCCATCCCGCAGCAATCAGCGGTTTCAGCGCGAGAATGATGGTCGTCGCGTAGCAGCCGGGATTCGCGACCAGCCGCGCCTTGGCGATGACGTCGCGGTGCAGCTCCGGCATGCCGTAGATGCTCTCGGATTGCGTCTTCGTGGCAGTCGCCGAATCTTCATCAGAGAATTTGTAGACGGCGCGGTTCGCGGAATCTTCCAACCGCCAGGCCCCGCTGAGGTCGATGACGCGCAGCCCCTGCGCCAATGCCTCGGGGGCCCACTTGCGCGACTGTTCGTGAGGCGTGGCGAGGAAGAGCACCTTGATGCCCCGCGCGGCGAGCAGATCCCAGGAAAATGGCTCGACGCACAGCTGATCCGGCGAGAGGCCGGCAAGCTGGGGATGGATCGCGGTGAGCGACTCGCGGGCTGCGCCCTCGCGGCCCAGAAAGAGTGGGGAAGCGCCGGCCAACCGAGGATGACGCAGGAGTAGCCGAGCCAGCTCTGCGCCTGCATAGCCGGTCACTCCCATGACTGCGATTTGTGATTGTCCCTGTGACATTAACCAATCAATCCTTCAAGACGCGCCCGCAACGTAGTCGCACTCTTAGCATCGGGGCAGATGATCAATACGGTGTTATCGCCGGCAATCGTGCCCACCACCTCCGGCCACCCTTCGTCATCGATACCCGCCGCCACCGGTTGTGCGCTGCCCTGGGTGGTAACCAAGACAAGCTGGTTCATGGCCTGACGCACGCGCAGGCCGAAGTCACGCAGGATATCGGCGATGTCGGGCAGATCTTCGTCGCCATTCGTTGCTGACGTACTCGGGATCTGATAGCCGCCGGGACCCTTGAAGAGCCGGAGGGCGTGCAGATCACGCGACAGCGTGGCCTGCGTGACTTCATGGCCGCGCTTTACCAGCAAGCGGCGCAGTTCATCCTGGCTGGTCACCACGCGTGTGGTCACAAGTTGGCGAATCGCGTCATGTCTGTCCAGTTTCATCATCCAAAGAGAAAGGCCGCACCGGAATAAGGTCGGGCGGCCGCTGCATAAATATGCATCTCTATGTATAAATATGCAGTACCGATTTGTCAAGTCTCAGGCGTAACTGCTTGTGGATAGACGCACCAGTTTGATCCACCGCTCCACCGCACGTATGATTCGATTCGATTGACTGAGTCGTTTTGAGAGGAGCTCTGGAAGCAAATGCGAGTTGGCATATTAACGGGCGGCGGCGACTGCCCTGGATTGAATGCGGTGATCCGCGCCGCAGTGCGCAAGGGAATCTTTCACTATAAGGATGAGTTTGTCGGTTTCCTTGAGGGCTGGCGCGGTGTCGTGGAGAACCAGACCAGGCCGCTCGACGCCAATGCAGTCTCGGGCATCCTGCACCTGGGCGGCACCATCCTGCGTACCTCGCGCACGAATCCGCGCAAGATGGAAGGCGGGATCGACAAGTGCCTGGCCAGCATCAAGGCGAACAACCTCGACGCGCTCATTACCATTGGCGGCGATGACACGCAGGGAGTAGCGAACGCGCTGATCGAGAAGGGCGTGAAGATCGTCGGCGTGCCCAAGACCATCGACAACGATCTGAGCGGGACCGACGCCTGCTTCGGCTTCGATACGGCAGTCGGCATTGCGACCGAGGCCATCGATCGCCTGCATTCGACCGCCGAGGCGCATAACCGCGTGATCGTCTGCGAAGTGATGGGACGGGACGCGGGCTGGATCGCTATCACGAGCGGCATTGCTGGCGGCGCGGATGCGATTGGCGTGCCGGAGAAGCCGATGGACATCGACCACATCTGCAAGGTCATCAAGTATCGCCACGATCATGGAAAGAAATTTTCAATTGTGGTGGTGGCGGAAGGCGCGAAGTTGCCGGATGGCGGTCAGGCGACGCAGGGTAGCAAGGTGGACGCTTTCGGGCACGCGCGGCTCAGCGGCGTCGGGCAAGCGGTTGCGGAGCTGATCGAGCAGAAGACCGGCTACGAGACTCGCAGCGTGAACCTGGGCCATACACAGCGCGGCGGCACGCCCTCCGCCTATGACCGCATGCTTGCCACACGTTACGGCACGGCAGCCATCGATCTGGTGCACCAGGGCAGCTTCGGACAGCTCGTCGTCCTTCGCGGAACCGAGATCACCAGCATTCCGCTGAAGGATGCGATCGCGAAGACGCGCACCATCGGTGACGATCTGATTGCATTGGCCGACGGCTTGCAGCCAGAGGTTTAATGGCAAGGCAGCTGAGAACGCCGGGGCTGACGCTCCGGCGTTTTTGTTTGCAGGTGCGGTTAAGCCGAGCGGATGACAGACTTGTAGATATCAAGAATGCGGTCGATCTTCATTTGCCAAGTGAAGTGAGCAAGCAGCTTTGCTTGGGCGGCTGCGCCCATGCGCGCTGCCAGCTCCGGATCATCGATGAGGCGCTGCATAGCATCGGCGAAGCCTGAGATCATGGCGTCGCGGCTTGTTGGCGGGATGAGAAAACCCGTCTCCGGGTCAAGACAATCGGCAGGACCGCCCCAGGCCGTGGCGATGACGGGGCGGCCCATCGCCATCGCCTCCAGCACGACGGCGCCGCCGCACTCATAGAGGCTGGGCAGGACCAGCGCGGTGGCAGCCGCGAGCGCCTGGGCGCACTCCTGCTGAGACTGCCATCCGCGAAAATGCACGCGGCTGCCGAGTCCCATGCGTTCGGCTTCCTGCTGCCATGCCTGCCGCATTCCGCCCTCGCCGATGACCTCGAGCGTCGCCCGGGGAACGCGCGTCATCGCCTCAAAGATGATGGGGAGCGCCTTCCAGTCCACCAGCCGGCCCATGAATACGAAGCGATTCGCTGTTGGCTGGTGCGGCGCTGATGCCGCACGCCAGGTCTCCAGATCAACACCGTTTTCGACAAGCTCGATCACCCGGCCGCGGTATCCCGCGGGCAGGGCAGCAGCGGTCCGCTGATTGGCAACCAGGAGCACGGCGGCATTTCGTTTCCCCGGCAACAACCGGTTGACGATTGCCGTGAGTGGGCGCGCAAGCGCGACAAAGATCCGGCTGAGGAGGGAATCGGCGGAGCGAAAGGCGGGCGGGTAGTCCATGCCGCCGTTCATGGGTCCGACAATGAGCGGCGGCCCGAGGCCAAAGAACATGGATGGATAGGACGGCGCGACCGGCGCCGGCTGGTGCATGACATCGATGCCGTGCTCGCGGATCAACCGCCGCACCACGCCGCGCTCGGTCCACTGCGTGTACATCAGCATGACCAGGCCAAGAGTCGACTCTGCGATGCGTCGCGGCAGCAAGCCGGAGAGCCGGAAGAGCAGGCGATGGATCGCCGTATCCGAAACAAAGCGCATCCGGTCACGTTCCTCGGGCAGCAGGGCTTCGAGTTCGGCGCGAACGCGATCATGCGCAACCAGCCAGACCTCGATGCCGCGCTGGCGCAACAAACGAAAGTAGTGCAGGGGCAGGATAGCCTCGCCGCCAAAGCGGGCGGAGGCGTTATCGGCAACGATGCAGATGCGCATGTCTAAGAATCAAAAACGAACGGAATTAGAGGCGAACGCACGAGGGCTTAGAAGCTAAACGATGCGACGCGATTGCACCGATGATATGCGAGTGGCTGCGAAATGACGGCTAACAGCCGTGTTTGCACTTCGCCAGAATGGCCGCCTGCAGGCGTTCTCTGAGCGCAGTAGGCAATTCATAGAGCTCATGCTGGCGATAGATTTCGATGGTCTTGCGGGTGGTGTTCAGGGTGATGACGCAGTGCTCGCACTCGCGTAGATGCAACTCGAGATCCGCGCGCAGGGTGGGCGTCACGGAGTTGTCGATCAAATCGTCGAGTTCGGCCAAAAATTCCGAGCAGGTCACTGAACACCA
>JBJMGC010000140.1:0-33269 GCA_045808105.1 Acidobacteriaceae bacterium
AACCGCCTTTTCGAGGAAGTTGTATCGAAGATAGATTCCGTTCTCCACCGCAGATCGACTTAACCAGATAAAACTGGCGCAGGTTTTCAGATCGAGGAGTGCCTGGTTATCGACGTCCGCGACCAGGGAGTATAGGTGGTTATATTCGCGTCGCGTTGGCTCCGGCGGACAGTCGCGGCCGGCTCCATGAGTGACGCCAACGCGCACCTGCAATGGCCAGTTCGGACGAGTAGCATGCATATGCCCGAAGCTCTCGCGTGCAGCCAGCAATACGGCCGAGTCATTCGTGATGATCTCGACCGGATAGCCGAGAGGATAAAAGACCTCGCGCAACGGCAGGTCCATATCACAAAGGAGTGCGTCGTGCGCCTTCCGACGTCCATGACTTTCCACCGTTGCTAGCGCCACCTTCGGAAGAAGCTCACGAACCATGTCATCGTCCTTCTCGCGATAGCCGCAACCTGAAGTCGAATGTCCTTTTACTCTGGGAGGCAGCTTTACTGGAAGGTCGGGCTCAGGCCGCATCGGCTCAAACGCGTCTCCTGTGAACAGAGATATCGCATCGACGACCCTGAAATGTCAGCCAAATGTATATGGGATGTCATTTTGGATGAGCCAAGCTGACTTACCCGCGCGCGAGTTTCTAATGCCATCATTTACGCAATGGCCGCTTGCTTGTCCTGAGTAGCCTCTAACCTATCCGAGTGCTGCCAGTCTCCAACAGGGGCGAATTCATCGCCGAACCCGCGTTCCCTATCGAACCAAAATCACGAGACTAGTTCTTGGCGAGGCACCGCGATGGGCCCGTCTGGAATATTGGCGGTGAGGGGAGTTTCCGGCTTGGCGATCGGCTTCGGCGCTCGCCGTTTGGGGGCTTCCTTCGCGGGCACGCGCGTGATGGCGACAACAGCCGATTTCTTCTGTTCTGCCCACCGCTTGCGCTGGGCCGCCGCGATTCGTTCGCGGGCCTCGACCGGAAGCGCGCGTTTCCGCGATTTTTCTGGTTCCAGGGACTTCCCGGCATCCGAGATGGAAGCGCGAGGCCCACTCGGGGTCTTTGGTGTTGCCGACTGCGCAATCAGGGTTCGGGCAAGCCGGAGACGTGCAACTTCGGCGTCGAGAGCCGCAATGATCTGTTCAGTATCCACGTACTATCAACATACCATCGGGGCGATTGCCGACGGATGGAAGCGAGGACTCCGCCCGGGAACTGAGAACGTGCGCAGTTCCGGAGGGAGTTCTGAAGAGCTCTTGATTCGGCGTAAGATGGCGGGGAATCGAATTCGAAGTTTCGAGGACTTTCCTATGTCCGATGTAAAACAGACGAATTTCTCGCGACGCGGGTTTCTGAAAGGCGCCGGACTGACCGCTGCCGGAACTCTTCTGGAACACGCGGAGGCGCTGACCGCGGAGGTCAAAAGTGCGGCACACGAACCCGCCACGGTGGGGCCGGATGGTGTTGCAGTGCGATTGCACATCAACGGTCATGTGCATGCCACCACTGTGGAACCGCGCGACACACTCGCCACAACTTTGCGGGACCAGCTCGGGCTGACCGGCACGAAAGTGGTTTGCGATCGCGGGGCTTGTTCGGCGTGTACTGTTTGGGTGGATGGGACACCACAGCTGGCCTGCATGACTTTGACGCTGGATATAGGCGACAAGAAAGTCACGACCATCGAGGGTCTCTCGGAGGGCGACCGCCTTCATCCAGTCCAAGCGGCGTTTGTGAAACACGATGCGATGCAATGCGGATTCTGCACTCCGGGCATGGTGATGGCGTGCGCCTCGTTGATGAAACGAAATCCTCATCCAACTCGCCCCGAAGTGGCGCATGCGATCAGCGGGAATCTTTGCCGGTGTGGCACCTATCCGCGAATCTTTGATGCCATGGATGATCTTTCCAAGAACGGATCCACGAATCGTGCCGGACTGGTCATGCCACACACGATGCAGGAGGTCTAAATGGCAGACGAAGCGATGGTGTTGGACGCACAGACGCAGCAGGAAAAGCAGCGCAAAGAGGGTGTGAAGGGCGAGGCCAAGCCGACGCGGGACGCCGAATCGGGTGACGCGAAGAAGCCTCCCGCGAAGGATGTCAGCCAGACCAAAACAGCCAGCGTGCTGTTCGGCATTCCGCAGCTCGGGCTCACGCATGTAGACCGGCAAGTTCCGGCGGACGAGCCGCCGCCGCTTCCGGAAAACGCAAAGTTGAAATATGTCGGGCAGCCGACGGTGCGCTACGACGGCGTGGCGAAGGCGAGCGGCCGCGGCAAGTACACGGCAGACATTCATCTGCCGGGCATGCTGTATGCCTACATGCTGAGTGCAAATGTGCCGCACGGGCGCATCCAGTCGGTGGACACCTCAGCTGCCGAGCGCTATCCGGGCGTGAAGGCAATACATGTTATCGAGCACGATTATGGTGGCTCGGCTGAGCTGCGTGATCCCAAGGAGGAGACGCCCTCGCGGTATCCCATCGTGCGCTACGCCGGTCAACCGATCGCTGCGGTCGCAGCAACCTCACAGTCAATCGCGGAAGATGCTGCGAAGCTGATCCAAGTGAAATACGATCCGATGCCGTTCGTAGTCGATCGCATGGATGCTCGGCAAGCGGATGCGCCGCTGGTCTTTCCTGGTCCGGCGGACGCGGCAGGGAGCGCCGGCGGCGGCGGTGGCCCAAAGGATGTGCCGCAAACCGGCAACGTGCATGGTCCGGAGAAAAAGACCAAGGGCGATATCGAAGCGGGTTTCAAAGAAGCAGACGTGGTGGTGGAGAGCGAATACTTCACCCAGGTGCAGACACACTCGGCCTTGGAAACGCACGGGTTCGTCGCCGACTGGAAGCCGGATGAGCTTACGGTCTATGCATCGACCCAGGGCACTGCGAGCGTGCGCGATGAATTCGCCGAAGTTTTCAAGTTGCCGAAGAGCAAGGTTCGCATCATCACGGAGTTCATGGGCGGCGGCTTCGGCGCGAAGTTTGGCGCGGGTAATGAAGGTGTGGTAGCGGCGAACCTGTCACGCAAAGCCGGTGCGCCTGTTCGGCTGATGCTGGATCGGCGCCAGGAGCACATCGTCTCCAATCGGCCGGACTCTCACCAGAAGCTTCGTATCGGCGCCAAGCACGACGGCACGCTGACGGCGATTGAATTGATCAGCTACGGCACAGCGGGTGTGGGCACGGGCGCGGGCACTGCCGGACCAGCGACCAATCTCTACAAATGCGCCAACATTCATACTGAAGAGAACGATGTCTTCATCAACGCGGGTCCAGGCGCGGCATTTCGCGCTCCCGGACATCCGCAGGGCTCGTTCGCGTTCGAGCAGACCATTGATGAGCTTGCAGTGAAGCTCAATATGGACCCACTGGATCTGCGCGAAAAGATTGACGAGAGTCCGGCACGCAAGGTGGAGCGTCAGATCATCCGGGAGAAAACGAACTGGCGCAACCGCAGGACCGCTGCCGCTGACACGGGTCCGATCAAGCGCGGCATGGGAATTGCGCAGTCGGTGTGGTATCGCTTCGTCGACATGGACTCGTCGTGCGAAGTGCGCGTGTCGAAGGATGGCTCGGTAGAGGTGCTCTCTGCCGTGCAGGATATTGGCGGCGGCACCAAGACGATTCTCGCGCAGGTCGTGGCGGAGGAATTTGGAATTCCGCCGCACACTGTGCAGGTGCGCGTTGGAGATACCCGCTATCCGATCGGACCAAACTCCGGCGGCAGCGTGACCGCGGGATCGATTACGCCGGCCATCCGGAATACTGCGTGGCAGGCAAAGCAGAAATTCCTGCAGGCGGTTGCACCGGCGCTGGGAACGAGCGCGGAGAATCTCGATCTTCGCGATGGCGATGTCGTGTGGAAGGACAGCTCGCGGTCTGTCTCGCTACGCAGCGCCGCGGCCAAGATGCCTACCAGCGAGATCGCAGCGCGGACCATGCGGGTGCCCGATTACGAGAAGGCGCGGCTGCTGTATGGTGGCGTCGATTACGTAGAGCTTGCCGTCGATACGGAGACCGGCCGTGTGCACATCGAGCGCGTCTTCGGCGTACACGACTGCGGACGGCCTATCAATCCAACCGGTGTCATCAGCCAGGTCCACGGCGGCATTCTGCAGGGCATTTCCTACGCGCTGTTCGAACAGCGTGTGATGGACCGGCAGAAGGGCTACATGCTGAACGCCAACCTGGAGAGCTACAAGATCATCGGCGCGCGCGAAGTCCCGGAGATCCAGGTCGAACTGATCGAAAACTACATCGGTCAGAGCTCGACCGATGCAGCCGGCATTGGCGAATCGGCCGGAATCATTACGCTGGCCGCTGCCATCGGGAATGCGTTTTACAACGCGACAGGCGTGCGGATGCGCTCCATTCCAATGACCCCGTCCAACGTGCTGGCGGCGCTGGGCAAGACGTCAGGAGAGATGACCGTATGAATCGCTTTACTTTCGTCGATTGCGTAACCGTGGATGAGGCACTTTCGCAGATGAAGGGCGACGCCGTGGTAAAGGCCGGTGGAATTGACCTGCTCGATCTGATGAAGGACGGCATTGTCTCGCCACCGAAGCTGGTCAGTATCCTGAACGTTCAGTCGCTGCACCGCGTCGAGGCGTCCGGCCGCGGCCTGCACATTGGACCGCTGACGACGCTCAGCGAGATCGCCGACCATCCGGAGATTCAGAAGAAATACGCGGCACTCTCCGATGCGGCAGGCCATGCGGCAACGCCGCAGGTCCGCAACATGGCGACATTGGGCGGCAACCTGATGCAGCGCCCGCGATGCTGGTACTTCCGCTCCACTGATTTTGATTGCCGCAAAAAAGGCTCATCGGATGAATGCCACGCACTGCAGGGAGAGAATCAATATCACGCCATCGTGAACAACGGTAAATGCGCGATGGTTCATCCCTCCTCTACTGCTGTTCCGCTGCTTGCCATGGATGCGGAGGTGGAGCTGACGTCGAAGACTGGCAAGCGCACTGTGGCGATGCGTGACTTCTACATCACACCGGAAGAGGACCTGCAGCGGGAGACCGCGGTCAAGTCGGGCGAGTTGATCACGGCAATACGCGTTCCTGTTCCCGCGGCCGGAACGCGCTCGGCCTATCAGAAGTATGGCGAGAAGGAGAGTTTCGACTGGCCTATCGCCGATGCAGGCGTGGTCCTGGAAATGGACGGCAAGGTCTGCAGGAAGGCGGCCATCGTGCTCGGCGTGGCGGCTCCGACGCCAATCCACGCGACGGAGGCCGAAGCCGCACTACGCGGCAAGGTCATCGATGAGCGCACGGCGCGCGAAGCTGGAAAGCTTGCGGTAGCGAACGCTACCCCGCTGTCACAGAATGGCTATAAGGTGCAGCTCTTCCAAACGGCGGTTTACCGCACGATCCTGCTGGCTGCCGGCCAAATGGACCGCGACCCAAGCGCTATCGGATAAGAGTGGTCCGGACAGGAGTGAATATGACGGAAGTGAAAGAGAAGACGAAATGCAGATGTCTCCGCAGCAAGTCCTCGTACGCTGCCTTCGGAGAGTATCGAGCGGACCACGAGGCGCTGATGGGCGCGACCAGCACCTTCTGGTGCCTGAAAACAATGGGCAAGGCTGGCCCCGATGAACATTACGTGCATGCTTCCATCTGCAAGGAAGGCAGAGGCTGCTGGGAAGCAGCGGAAGAGTAAGGCGGTCGGTCGAGCCGAAAGCCGCAGCCAGCACGCCTCGAATGCGCGCCGCGCAGATGCGGACGCACAGAATCACTGGACCAGTTTGGAGCTGCATGGAGCGAAGGGAAACCTGCAGGCGCTGAATACACGCGTCAGGGTGACAGCCGGCGAACTTGTCCCGGAAGACGAAGTGCGCAGCCGCGGCAGCTATCTGTCGCAGAATGATCTGCGGCTGCATTTCGGCTTTGGGAAGCACACAGGCGCCGACAAGGTTGAGGCCATGTGGCCCTCCGGCGGGACGGAGACACTCACCGGCCTCGCCGTCGATCGCTTCTATATCGTCCAGGAAGGCAAGGGCGTCGTGTCAACGCATCCAGCCGCGTCATCGCCCGCGTTCGCGCGCTGAATTCTTCCGGCGATAGCCCCACGAAAATAGACGCAGGCAGGAAATCTGTGTGCGTGGCGTTAAGAACTCATAGAGTTCGCGGATTCAGCCATGCTTTGATCGGCATCGAATCGGTAACCAACCCAAGGCTCATTCAGGATGTAACGAGGGTCTGCCGTGGTCTCGATCTTTTTTCGCAGTTGCGCCACCAGCACGCGTAGATACTCCGGCTGATCTTCGCCGGCCGCGCCCCACACCGCCTTTAGCAGAGTCCGGTGGGTAAGAACGCGGCTCGGATTGCGGGCAAAGAACAGCAGCAGCGCGAACTCCTTCGGCGTAAGGTGCACCTCTCGCTGGCGTACGCGCACACTGTACAGCTCCGTATCGATCTCAAAATGGCCAATCGAAATCTGAGCCGATTCCTGCGGCTGCCTGGCGACTTTTCGCAAATGCGCTCGGACGCGTGCCAGCAGTTCCTGCATGCTGAACGGCTTGGTCACATAGTCGTCCGCTCCCTCATCCAATGCCGCAACCTTCATCGTTTCCTGCTCGCGCACCGAGAGAACGATGACCGGCGTATCGCTCATCTGACGGATCGCGCGGGTTAATTCGATCCCATCCATATTTGGCATCGAGAGATCGGTAATCACTAGGTCTGGCGCAGATTGGCGAAATGCGTCCAATGCCTCGATACCGTCACGCGCCAGCGTTACCTCGTAACCAGAGCTGGCGAGCGATGCCCGCAAAACCCGCGTGATTTGTGGCTCATCATCGACAACCAGGATACGCATTCTTCCTCACTTGACCAGCCGAGCCCTTGAATCTCAGTCTGGTTTCTCAGCGTCTACTGGTGCTAAACCCGTTGGGTCATTCAGCCGCCGTGTTGGTGCGATTGTAGCCGCCTACCGTCTATGGCTCCACGTCAACCCGAGAATCGTTCCGTGGCCTTGCTGCTGCTCATTCTGTCGCTCTCCGCGTTGACACGGCAATGCTCGGGTCGCCTTTGGGGCAGCCAATCCAGCTTTCTATGAATCACAGCGTGCATGGCGCGACCTACATGGCAAGGACAGATTCAGATCTCACTCGTCTCTTTTGGAGTTAGCATTGTGCCGGCGAGCACCTCGGCCCGGCAGATAACATTCCACGAGGTCGATCGCAAGACCGGCGAACGGATCCACCATCGCAAGACTGCCGCAGACGACGAAGCAGTGGAGGCAGAGGACGTTGCCAAGGGATTTGAATACGAGAAGGGCAAGTATCTTGTCATCGAGCCGGAGGACCTCAAACGCCTCCGCCTTCCCGGACAGAAGACCGTGACCCTGAAGCATTTCGTTCCGCGAAATTCGATCGATCCGGTGTTCTATGAGCGTCCTTATTTTGTTATCCCTAAAGATGAGTTGCAGGCACGCACCATGGCGACCATGAGCCGCGCCCTACGCGAAAGCGATCGCGTGGGACTTGCCGAAATCACCTTCAGCGGACGTGAGCATCTGGTCGCGATTGCACCGCCGATTGACGAGGATTCGCCCTGGCTCAACATGTACCTGATGCGCTACGAAGAAGAGCTGCGCGAACCGGCCGCTTACTATGGAGATCTCAAAAAACCCGCTATCGAGAAGAAACAACTCGCCATGGCGCAGCAACTGATCGAGTCCTACAGCGAAGCCTTTACGCCATCCGCTTTCAAGGACGATTTTGAAAAGGCCCTCCGCGAGTTCGTGGAAGCTAAGCTGGAGAACAAACCTCTGCCGAAACGCCATCCCGAGGCAAAGCCAGGTAAGGTCATCGACTTGATGGATGCATTGAAGCGTAGCCTGGCAGAGCGGAAATCCGGCCACGCCGAGCACGCCGCCGGCGAACACGCGAAGGCCAAGGCGCGCCGTCGCAAGGCCGCCTGATGCCCACGCGCACGAAGAAGGCACAAAGTCCCGCCGCAGCGGTGGATGCGCAACTCGACCGCTATCGCGAGATGCGCGATTTCTCCACCACGGCAGAACCGCGCGGCTCCGCAAAGGCAAAAACACCTTCAGAGGGTCTGCCCTTTGTCATCCAGAAGCACGCCGCCACTCGGCTCCACTACGACTTCCGCCTCGGCTGGAATGGCGTCTTAAAAAGTTGGGCCGTCGCCAAGGGGCCAAGCTACGTCGTCGCGGATAAACGCCTCGCCGTTCAGGTCGAAGACCACCCCATGGAATATGGGGGCTTCGAGGGCACCATCCCGAAGGGGCAGTACGGCGGCGGCACGGTCATGCTATGGGACACCGGCACCTGGGAGCCCGTAGGCGATGCAAACGAGGGCTTTCGGACGGGACGTCTCAAATTCATCCTGCACGGCCACAAGCTCCAAGGCCACTGGACACTGATACGCATGGGCGGCAAAGCCGCGCAGGAATCCAAGCCAAACTGGCTGCTCATCAAAGAGCATGACGAATACGAGCGCACCGCCGAAGACCCGGCCATCGTTGACGAAGCGCCCAAGAGCGTCATCACGCATCGCGACCTCGATGCCATCGCCAGCGCCGCCGATCATGTGTGGGACTCCCGCACCGGCCTTGCTGCTGATGAGAGAGCCAAGGCGGGGCCTTCGAAGAACAAATCGACAAAGAAGTCCAGCAGCATCGCCATCCCGAAGGATGCAAAGGCGGAGTCGCTGCCCAAATTCATTCCCCCGCAGCTCGCCTCCACATCGGAGCAGCCACCCACGGGCAAAGACTGGCTGCACGAGCTGAAGCTCGACGGCTATCGCATGCAGGCGCGCCTTGAAGGCGGAAAGGTGCAGCTACTGACCCGCAGCGGCCTCGACTGGACCCACCGCATGCGGTCCCTTGCAACCGCGCTCGAGACGCTACCCGCAAAAGCCGCGCTGCTGGACGGCGAAGTAATCGTGCTCGATGAGCGCGGCATCAGCAGCTTCGCTGCGCTACAGACCGCATTTCAAGAGGGCGCCAAGCACGCGCTGCATTATTACGTCTTCGATCTGCTGCACCTCGACGGACATTCGCTGCGCAACCTGCCGCTTACGGAGCGCAAAACCTTACTCGCAGATCTCATCGAAGCCTTGGATGATGATGCAGTTCGCCTCAGCGAGCACGTCCGCGACGAGAAGGCTGCCATCTTTGATGAAGCGTGCCGCCATGGCGCAGAGGGCATCGTCTCGAAACGCGCCGACAGCATCTATCTCTCCGGCCGCAGTGCCAGTTGGGTAAAGGTGAAATGCGGCTTGCGGCAGGAGTTCGTGATCGGCGGATTCACGCTTCCGTCGAAGGGCGGCAACGGGATCGGCGCGCTCCTGCTCGGCTACTATCAGGATGAAAAGCTCATCTATGCCGGCCGCACCGGCACTGGGTTTACGCAAAAGTTACAGACACAGATACGTGATCGACTGGAATCGATCCGCTCTGAGAAAAATCCGTTTCTGGCCGTGAACACGGCAGAGCGCCGCGGTGCCCTTTGGGTGAAACCCCAGCTGGTCGCCGAGGTCGCCTTCAGCACCTGGACCGCCGACAACCTCGTCCGGCAGGCTTCTTTCAAGGGGTTGCGCGAAGATAAGCCCGCGGCCGAGGTAGTGCGCGAAAAGGCGACCGGTATCCCGAATGCTCGCAGCGCGCGAGCGGCCGCCAAAGGCCGCGGTGATTCCACACCTGCCGCCAAAGCGCACGCTGCCCCCGCGCTACCGCGCATGACTCATCCGGACAAGGTAATCGATCGCGAGAGCGGGCTCACGAAACAGCAGCTCGTCGCGTACTACGCGGAAGCAGGCAGCCACATACTGCCGCACATCGCAGATCGTCCGCTCAGCATCGTGCGCTGCCCCTCCGGCACTGCGGCAAAATGCTTCTTCCAGAAACATGTGAAGCCCGGTCTTCCAAAGGGGATCAGCTCGGTCGAAATCGTCGATCGCAAAAGCGGAAAGCCGGAGCCGTACATCATGCTTTCCGACGCGGCCGTCATTCCGGAACTGGGCCAGCTCAATGTCCTCGAGCTGCACCCCTGGGGCGCGCCTGCCAGCGACTTCGAACATCCGGACCGCATCATCTTCGATCTCGATCCTGACGCCAGCATCGACTGGAAGACCCTCGCAGAAACTGCGGCGGAAGTGCGTGCACGCTTCAAGAAGCTGGGCCTGGAATCGTTCCTGAAAAGCACCGGCGGCAAGGGCCTGCACATCGTCGCGCCCATCCATTGCGAACATGATTGGCCAACCGTCAAAGAATTCGCCCACCAATTCGTTCTCGCGATGGAGGCAGAGAATCCCTCCCTCTACATCACGAAGATGAGCAAGGCGGCACGTACCGGCCGCATCTATCTCGATTATTTGCGCAATGAGCGCGGCGCAACCGCCGTGGCACCCTACTCGCCCCGCAGCCGGAGTGGCGTTCCGGTCTCCGTACCGATGGCATGGAGTGAGCTCAAGGCGTACGCTCCGCCACGCTGCCTGGTCGCAAATTTTGACGAATGGCGCAAGCGTCTCGCCCGTGATCCATGGGCGGAGATGCCGAATACCAAACAGCGGCTCACGCAGAAAGCGATCGCCGCCGTTAGTCCAAAGAAGTCACGATAGAGCCGACGGCGCGCCTCAGCAGCGAACAATCTTGGGCGAATCAATACCCCGTGTTGCGTTACGCGTGTCCACCACCAGTTGCGCGTCACGCACGATGGCCGCGAGATCGTAGCTGGAATGGTCCGTCACGATGAGCACGCAATCGTACTCACCGATTTTTTCCAATGGCACGCTGCGCATATGCAGATCGTAGTGCCGGCCGCGACCGACCGTGGGAAAGAACGGATCGTTGTAGTCCACTAGCGCGCCGCGGCGTTGCAGCAGTTCGATGATAGTCAGCGAGGGTGATTCGCGCAGATCGTCGATGTCGCGCTTGTAGGCCATTCCCAGCACCAGCACGCGCGAGCCCTTCAACGGCTTGCGATGTTCGTTCAGCGCGGCCGCCGTTTCATCCACCACGTAATAGGGCATCCGGCCATTGATCTCTCCGGCCAATTCAATGAAGCGGGTCCTAAAGTCGTACTGCTTCGCCTTCCAGGAAAGATAGAACGGGTCAATGGGAATGCAGTGGCCACCCAAGCCCGGCCCGGGATAAAACGGCTGGAAGCCGAAAGGCTTCGTCTTGGCCGCGTCAATCACCTCGAAAATATCGATGTCCATGCGCGCGCAGAGCTGCTTCAGTTCGTTGACCAGCGCGATATTCACCGAGCGATAGATGTTCTCCAGCAGCTTGGTCATCTCCGCCACAGCCGGTTTACTCACCGGCACCGTGCGATTGAAGATGCTGCCGTACAGCGCACAGCCAAGCTCCGTCGCCATCGGATCCAGGCCGCCAACGACCTTCGGAATGTCCCGCCGTGCAACCGTATCGTTCCCCGGGTCCTCACGCTCGGGCGAAAAAGCAACGTGAACATCGCCTTGTGCATTGTCGCTGCGCACAATGCGCAGGCCGTTAGCGTTGCCGTTCTCAAGCAGCGGAACGACCACTTCTTCTGTCGTACCGGGATAGGTTGTGCTCTCGAGCACAATCAGCTGTCCCGTACGCATGCGCGGAGCCAGCGCCTTGACGGTATCGGTGATATAGCTCAGATCCGGTTCATGATATTCATTGAGCGGCGTGGGCACGCAGATTAGCACCACGTCCATCTCGCGCAGCCGATCGTAATCGCTGGTCGCTTCAAAACCAGTGGTCCGCGCACGGGCAATTTCCGTGGGCGGAATGCGGACGATATAAGAACCGCCGCTGTTCAGCGTCTCCACCTTGGCTTCGTCAATATCGAAGCCGGTCACGCGAAAGCGATCTTCACTGAAGAGCAACGCCAACGGCAGCCCCACATATCCCAGTCCGATGATGCCGACGCGGGCTGTGCGGTTCTCGATGCGCTGCTTCAGTTCCTGCGCCTGACTTACTGCCACTGCCATCGCCCTCTCTCGCTCCGCGGCCCCGAGATTTCAATACGAGCTTTCAACGTCCGCTCGACCCAAAGCCGCGCTCTCCGCGCCGACTCTCCGTAAGCTTCTCCACCACTGTAACCGGCCATTCCGTGGAGGCGCGCAGGGGCGTCATCTGCGCGATCTTATCGCCCTTGTGTAGACGTACGGTCACATCGCTCTTTTCTAGAGTCACACCACCGAGCGCCCCTGATGGGTCGCGGTCCTCTACTAGCGTGTAAACGGGCTGATTGACATTCACCAGGCAGACCAGGATTTCGCCGCGGTAACCGGCATCGATGCGGCCGCCGGCATAGGTGATGCCACGCGCCGCCATCGACGAGCGGTCGCCCAGCACGAAGCCGTAGCCTTCCGGCCCTTCGACTGCAACGCCGGTACGCACGCGCGTCATCACGCCCGGCTCCAGCACCACGTCTTCCAACGCGTACAGGTCGAAGCCCAGATCGCTGCCCGGATGGGCCACGGTAGGTATCTTCGCTTCAGGATCCAGCAGTTTGACGCGCAGCACGGCGTCTATCATCGGTCGGTCCACTGACTCAAGCGCCAAAAAAGCCGGGCTACTTGCCCTGCGCGCTGTTCTCTTTCTTCTGCTTGGCCCAGCGGCGGCGCTGTGCCTCGATGATGCGTTTACGCCCGTCAGGGCTGATCTGCCGCCGCCCGGCAGGCTTCGTGTAGCCATTTCTCACAGAAATTCCGGCAGCTACATCGCGTGAATTGCGTAACAATGTGCGAGCTGTTTCCAGCCGCTGAATCTCCTGGTCGAGCGCGACAACCATCTCATGTCGAGTCATTTTCGGGGCCTCGAGGAACGGGGGTATTTGTAACTACCAGGGGAGTGGAGCAGAATCTCCCCAGAAGTATCTTAGCAATAGCTCTCTCTTTAATGTTCGAGTGAAGGCTACGTTCTTACTTCAAACTCGCGGCGAATGTGCAGCACGTGCATCCAACGCAGGTGAACATCATGCTCGTTGCTCCTCCTCATTGGAACTCCGGTTCGGAGCCGCTGGCCCAGATCGCTCGCGGGCCGTCATTGTTGATGCTGGATTACGACGGTACCCTCGCTCCATTTCATGAGGATCGTCTGCAGGCGTTGCCCTGGCCCGGTATTGCCGAGCGGCTGGACCAGCTCAGCACCTTGCCCTCGGTCCATCTCTCGCTGGTTACCGGCCGCTCTGCCCGCGAGCTTGCATCTCTCCTCCCCACGCAGCGCTCCGTTGAAATATGGGGTTCGCACGGCCGCGAGCATCTCACACCAGACGGCGTTTATACCTGCGCCCATCTCCCGCCAGCGCAGCAGGCCGTACTCGATCGGCTGGATAAGGCGCTCCAGGAGGCCGGGCTCGGTGCGCAGATCGAGCGAAAGCCCGCCAGCCTCGCCGCCCACTGGCGCGGCTTGCCGCCAGGCACCGCGGAAAAAATAGAGCAGGTCGCGCGCGATACCTTCAATGCCGCCGGCCAGCGCGCCGGGTTGCAACTGCTCATCTTTGATGGTGGCGTGGAGATGCGCTCGGATACTCTGAACAAAGGTCATGCTGCCCTCCACATGTTGACGCAGTTTCCAACAGCCGCCGCGGCGTACCTCGGCGACGACACGACGGACGAGGACGCCTTCGCGGTTCTGCGTGGACGTGCGCTCACGCTGCTCGTTCGCTCGGAGCCGCGCCCCAGCGAGGCCGCGTATTGGCTCCAGCCGCCTCAGGACCTGCTCGCCTTTCTCGATGCATGGATCCGCGCCGCCGAAAGAGTCTGCGCATGATGGCTCGGCCTGGGAGCCGTACCTCCGCCGCGCCGCAAAAACGCCTCCTCGTTGTCTCCAACCGCCTGCCGGTTTCCATCAAAAAGGACGATGATGGCCACCTCACCGCCGCCCCATCCAGCGGAGGCCTGGTCAGCGCCCTGACGCCGATCCTCTCGGAATATGGCGGCACCTGGGTTGGCAGCACGGGTATCGCCAGCGCCGGCGAAGCTCATAACGCTGAGGTGCGCAGGGTGTTGGCCACGGCTGCTCGCGGCACCTCTGTGCGTTATCTTCCGGTCTTCCTTTCCGGTGAGGAGCACACGAACTTCTACGAGGGTTTCTCCAACGAGATCCTATGGCCGCTGTTTCACGACCTTCAATCCCGCTGCAACTTCGCACCCCGTTATTGGGAGTTCTACCAAATAGTGAATCATCGCTTTGCCGCCGCATCGCTGAAGGCATCGCAACCCAGTGATGTGGTCTGGATACACGATTATCAGCTGATGGATGTGGGCCGACAGATTCGTCAGAAGCGGCCGGACTGCGTGCTCGCCTTCTTCATGCATATCCCGTTTCCGGCGCCCGATATCTTCGAGAAGCTCCCCTGGCGTCGTAGTATCCTCGAAAGCCTGCTTGAGCACGATCTGCTCGGTATGCAAACTCCGCGCGACGAGCGCAACCTGGTCGCCTGCATCCGCAGCTTTCTTCCCGGCGTGGAAGTCGAGCGCGATCATGACTGTCGCCGCGTCACGTATCGCTCACGTCAGTCGCGCATCCAGGCCTTTCCGATCAGCATCGATTTTGCGCAGTTTGCCGAAGGAGCAGCGAGTCCGGAGGTCGGGCGGCGCGCCTTCGAGATACGCCGCCACCTCAATGGCGTTCGCATTGCCATCGGCGTGGATCGGCTCGACTATACAAAAGGAATCCCGGAGCGGTTGCGCGCATTCGCCCGTTTTCTGCGTGACTATCCTGCGATGCGCGGCCGTGTCTCGCTCTATCAGGTGGTCGTACCCAGCCGCGAAAGTATCACCGGCTATCGCCGCCTCAAGCACGAGATCGAGCAGCACGTCGCGCAAATCAATGGCGAGTACAGCCAGCCCGGCTGGGTCCCCATCCACTATGTCCATCGTTCCCTACCGCGTAAGGAGCTGCTGGCGCTCTATCGAGCGGCCAGCCTTGCGCTTGTCACGCCACTGAAAGATGGCATGAACCTGGTCTCAAAGGAATACTGCGCCGCCCGCACAGAGAACGATGGCGTACTCATTCTGAGCGAGTTCGCAGGCGCCGCCCCGGAACTGAATCGCGGCGCACTGCTGGTGAACCCCTACGATGAGCTGGGCGTCGCCGAAGCTCTGAACCGCGCGCTGGCCATGGAGCCGCATGAGCAGCGCCGGCGCATGATGCGGATGCGCGCCTGGGTGCGCCGCCACGACATCCTGCATTGGCGCGACAGCTTCTTCGCTGCGCTCGACGGCCCCCCACCGGTTATACCGCTCAAGACACTTCCCTGATGCGGGCTCGGCGGAAATGATTTCAGCGCAGCGTGGTTGGGTACTGGCCGCTTTCATCCTCCGATAACAACGCTCAAGCAGAGCGGCGCATCGCGGCCGGCCGCGGCAGCGTCGTCACGAACGTCGTTCCGTGGTCTTCGTCCTTCTGGCTGCTCATCACTTCCAGGCGCCCGTGGTGCTTCTCCACGATTCCTTTGGAGACCCACAGCCCCAGCCCCGTTCCAACGTCTTTCTTGGTGGTGAAGAACGGCTCGAAGATGTGGCCGAGTAACGGAGGCGCGATGCCGTGCCCGGTATCGGAGATCGTGATCCGCACCTCATCGTTCTGCGGCCGTACCTCGATCGCCAGCACGCCCTGCGGCTCCATCGCATCGAGGGCATTCGATAGCAGGTTAACCAGCACCTGCCGCAATTCCCCCGCGATGCCCTCCACCGTGACGTTCTCCATGCTTCGCACCACCCGGATCTGCCGCGCATCCAGCTTGCGCTGATAAAGCGACAGCACATCGTTGACCAGCGAGCTCACGTCGATCAGCTGCGGCACGTTGGACTCGCGATAAAAGCCGAGGGTCTGGCCCACAATGTGGCTCACGCGCCGCAACTCCTCGCTGGCCATCCGCAAATAGTGTTTGGAACCCGCAGGCAGTCCCTGTTCCTGCAAGGCCAAATACAGCAGGTTGCCCACAGCCTCCAGGGGATTGTTGATCTCGTGCGCTACCGTGGCGGCCAGCCGGCCGGCGGCGGCCAGCTTCTCCGTCCGTCGCAGCAGCCCCTCGGCGCTCTTACGGTCCTGGATATCCGTGGACGCACCGAACCAGTGCGCAACTTTGCCGGCGGCATCGATCAGAGGCTGCGCCCGGGCCAACACCCAGCGGTAGGTGCCATCGGCGCGCCGCATCCGATGCTCCACCTCGTATGGGCGTTTAGCCCGCAACGCATCGGCGAAGACCTCCGCGGTCCGCTCCCGGTCATCGGGATGGATCAGTTCCATCCCGCCAAACGGCTCATTGCCCGGTTCGGCGCCGGTGAATGCCCGCCACCGTTCGTTCGCATACTCGGGTTTGCCGGCCGGTCCGGCAACCCACACCATCTCCGGGATGGCTTCCATCAGTTGCACTTTCTCCGACCGTGCTTCCTCCAGAGCGTCTTTTGTCCTGTGCTGCGGGGTCATATCTTCGACCACAGCGATTGCCGCGTGCGGGCGACCAGTTCCGTCGCGCAGCAAAGAGGCACTGATGTGCACCCATAAGGTTGAGCCGTCCGCGCGTAAATGACGTGCTTCCGAGCGGAGGCTTTCCCGCTCCCCGCGCAGCAGTTGGGAGAGCTGCTCGCTCACATGCGCCAATTCTTCAGGATGTTCGAGCGACAGGAAGCTGCGATTGAGCAACTGCGCGTGCGGGTAGCCGGAGATTTCGCAATACGCTGCATTTGCGTACTGGATTTGACCTTCGAGATTGAGCATGACCATACCGGCAGTCGCCGTCTCGATTGCCCCATGCAGAAGCGTGCCGGGGGACACTCCTCCGGCCACCATCTCGTCCAGTATCGCCGGCAGCTTCCGCAATCAATTCCCCCTCCCAGGCATTTCCTCCCAGGCATCTCCCGAGGACTACGCCGCCCGGGACATTGGTAGGAATGCACGACCGGCCGCATAAGATGGCCCGGGAGAGTGGATTCATGCCGCTTCCGCACATTAACGTGCCGTCAATGTAACAAATTGCGGAATACGGCCACGCTTGCGGCCGGAAGGACTAAACTATTTTGCGCGCACGCGATCTCAGGCACGGATGCCAATAAGACCTCATGGCGATGTTCGACCGGCAGCCTGACCTCGGACCCTCCAGCATTGAAAGCCACTTCGATCGAGCCACGAGTCATCCACAGCCACTTCTGCTCTTCATTGAAGCGCACCCGCACATCTGCTAATTCTCTCGAGGTCAGAGCGCTTTCCTCCCGGCGCAACCGAATCAGGCGGCGATGCCAATCCAGCATCTCGGCATGCACTGCGCTATCCCGCTCTTGCCATCGCAGCTTCGACCGTAGAAACGTCTCCTCCGCCTGCGGGTCAGGCACCTCCTCTGGCGACCAGCCAAAGGCGGCAAACTCCTTGCGGCGTCCCTCCGATACGAGCCGCCCCAGTTCCTTGTCCTGGAAATCGGTGAAATATTGGAATGGTGAGGATGCGGCAAACTCCTCCCCGGCGAACAGCATGGGCACAAACGGGCCGAGTAGCACCATCGCCGCCCCGATCTTCGCGCGGCCGACATCCACAACGTGGCTCAGCCGCTCGCCCTGTGCGCGATTGCCTACCTGGTCATGGTTCTGGATGTATCCCAGGAAGCGGTCCGCCGGCAGCGCTCCGATTGGCATGCCGTGGTTGCGCCTGCGATGTCCCGAATACTGACCCTGGTAAACGAAAGCCTGTCGGATGGCCTTCGCGAGATCGGCCATGCTGCCGAAGTCCTGGTAGTACCCCGTAGTTTCTCCCGTCAGTACAATCCACAGAGCGTGATGGAAATCGTCGCTCCACTGTGCATCCAGCCCGTAGCCGCCTGCCTCCGGCGCCGTCACCAGCCGCGGATCGTTCAGATCGCTCTCCGCTATCACCGCGTAGTGCTTGCCTGTATGGCTCTCCAGCGCACGCACCGCGTCTTCCAGTTGCTGCAAGAAATGCCTCGCCGACCGGTCAATAAAAGCGTGCACGGCGTCGATGCGCAGTCCGTCGAAGTGATAGTCGCGAAGCCACATCAGCGCGTTCTCAACGAAGAACTCGCGCACCTCGGCCGACCCGGCATCTTCAAAGTTCACGGCGCCGCCCCACGGAGTCTTGTGATGGTCCGTGATGTAAGGGCCGAATTTTCCGGTGTAGTTTCCGCTCGGGCCGAAATGGTTGTAGACCACATCGATCAGCACAGCAAGCCCGCGATGATGAGCTGCCTCCACGAACCGCTTCACCGCGTCGGGACCGCCATACGCCTCAAGTGGAGCGTAAAGAGCGACCCCATCGTAGCCCCACCCCCGGTCACCTTCTGCTGCAGCCAGCGGCATCAACTCCACATGAGTGATGCCCAGTTCCCGTAGGTAATCCAGCTTTCCGATCGCCGCATCCAGGGTTCCCTCAGGGGTAAATGTCCCGACGTGCAGTTCATAGATCACGCTGTTGCCCAGCGTTGGCGGCCGCCATCCTGCATCAGTCCACCGGAAGACCGAGTGGTCTACCACCTCCGACAGGCCATGCACGCCATCCGGCTGCCGCGCGGACCTTGGATCGGGCAGCGCCTTTCCATCATCATCCAGCAGAAATCCATAGCGCGACCCAGCCCGCGCCTTCTCTATGGTCGCTTCCCACCAGCCGCGCGGCTTGCCTTCCATTTCATACCGCTCGCCATCCACTACCACGGAGACACGCTTGGCCCGCGGCCCCCACACTCGAAACCTGTGCATGCCCACTCTTTCTCAGCAGGATCCGGTCAAAACTCCGGTTGTTCTTTCACCCTTAGGATGCAGATTCCGCAATCATTTCTTCTCCGCAGACCCACCTGCTGCGCAGCATTCACAATCTCAACCACCATGGCAGAAGCAAATTGCCCGCGAGGCCAGATCCGCGTCGGCATCTCCGGCTGGACTTACGCGCCGTGGCGCGGCATCTTTTACCCGGAGAAGCTGCCGCACGCACGTGAGCTCGCCTATGCCGCCGAGCGCTTCTCTACCATCGAGATCAACGGCACCTTCTACTGCCTGCAGCGACCGTCCAGCTTCGCCTCATGGGCCGCCGTCACGCCCGACGATTTCCTCTTCAGCGTGAAGGGCTCTCGCTTCATCACCCACATGCTCAAGCTGCGCAACGTGGAGCAGGCGCTCGCAAACTTCTTTGCCTCCGGGCTGCTGCTTCTCGGACCCAAGCTCGGCCCCATTCTGTGGCAGTTCTCGCCGGACTTCACGTTCGATCCAGCCCGGCTAGAAACCTTCTTCCAACTCCTGCCACGCACCACAACAGAAGCTGCAGAGCTCGGCCGCCGTCATGATCATAGAGTCGAAGGCCGCGCTCACACAGAAGCAGACGCGAACCGCCCCATCCGCCACGCGATGGAGATTCGTCACGAGAGCTTTCTCTCCGAGGACTTCATCCAGCTGCTGCGCCGTTACGGCATCGGGCTCGTCTGCGCCGATACCGTGAGCTGGCCGCGTCTGGTCGATGCCACAACCGATTTCGTCTACTGCCGCCTGCACGGCTCCCGCGAGCTCTATGCCAGCGGCTACGGCCGGCAGGCCATCGCTACCTGGGCCGATCGCGTCGCGGCCTGGGCCACAGGAGCTCCACCCAGCGGCAAGCGCATCTCGGCTTTCTCTGACAACGAAGTCCGTCCCCACGACGTTTACGTCTACTTTGACAATGACGCGAAGGTACGTGCGCCCGCCGATGCACTTGCTCTCGAACGGCGCCTCGCCCGGCTCGGCTTTCCTGAACCACTTCAAATCTGGGCGGATCTGCGCCAGGCTTCCACCGATCGGCGATGAAGAACCTTCAAGGACACGACATAAATGGAACTCGTCAGCAATCCCACGATGAATGCAAAGATCATGCCTGCCAGACCGCTTCCCACCCACCCGATCAGCGGATCACCCTGCCACATCAACTTCTCGTTGGTGCCTCCCATCTGAAGAATAAGGAACCAGAGACCGACTAACAGCGGTCCGAGGAGACTGCCACTCAATGGGACAATCCAGATTCTCGAGCCCTCCGCATTCTTCACCGCAATCACAAACGGCAGGCACAAGCACCACACCGGTAGTGCACACATTATCGTGATGCGAAAGATGGATACGACCAATCCGACCCTGGCGGACCCGGCGATGATTAATCCGAGGCTTAGGACCGCGCTGAAGAGAGCCACGGCAACGAGCAGACAAAGAAACCACAGCCCAATACGCTGCCAGACACCCATCACGCTTCGCTCGGCAGATTCCGGCACGCTACACCTCTTCCCTGGCCCTCAGCCCGTCTTCCTCATACCTGATAAACCGCGCGCACACCGTCCAACCCCGGCAGCAGCACCGGATGCACATCCACCGCCAGCCGTCCGGCTCGCACACCCGGATCCTTCTCGGCCAGTGCCACCGCTGCCTCCAGCGTCCCGGCCGCAATCAGCAGTACACCTGCGAACTCGCTTTCGTCCAGCACCGGCCCCGCCACAAGGTATCGCCCAGCCTCCGATTGCTCACGCAGATAGGCAAGATGGCGTGGCAGAAGCTCCGCCGCCTCCGGACCCTCGGTTTCGTTCCAACGCGGCCCGCGCCGCAGCAGTCCCAGAAAGTACGGCTTCAAATTCTTCGGCACATCGCGCATGCCGGTCTCTTTCGGATTTCGCTCTTCCGTCATCGCCCCTCGCAATATTCATCATGCCATTCAGCACTAGTGAAATTCTTTGATGACAAGCACCATCGACGACTTGCACTATGCTCGTCAGATCGACCCGTAATGTTGCGTACTCCCCTGCTGACCATCGCCGCGATCGCAGTTGCATGCAGCCTGCGCGCAGCCGAGAGCCACTCCCAAAACCAGAAGGTCCGTCGGCTCAGCCGCCTGCAAATCCTGTCATCAAGAGGCAATATCACGGTTGGCGGCAAACGCGCATGGCCAATGTCATCCGCGACGCCGCGTCGGCTGCCACAAGGACAAGACGAATGCATGGGCTGCCAGCCAGTTAAGCTCCTGGAACAGCACCAGTCCCTGGCGAGTCGCCAATTGACCGCGCTCCTCTAAAATTGTCCTATGCCAGCCGAGCGCCTCTATTACGCCGACTCTGCCCTCACTCAATTCACCGCCACCGTGACCGACATCCGCGAGCGCTCGCGTACCGGGGGTGCCTCGCTGTGGCAGGTTGCGCTCGACCGCAGCGCCTTCTACCCGACGAGTGGTGGGCAGCCATTCGATACCGGCACCATCATCGCTATAGCCGCCAGCGGTGCGCGCCTGGAAGCACCTGTCATAGACGTCGAAGAAGATGAGCAGGGCGAGGTCTGGCACCTGACGCCGAAGCCGCTGCTGGCCGGTACGCAAATCGAGGGGAATATCGACTGGGGACGGCGCCTCGATCACATGCAGCAGCACTCTGGCCAGCATCTGCTCTCGGCTCTCTTTTACCAGGAGCTACGCGCCCTGACGGTCTCGTTCCATCTCGGCGAGGCCGTCTCCACCATCGATCTCAATACCGACTCAGTAGAACCCGCCCAACTCGCGCATATCGAGCAGCTCGCGAATGCGATTGTTGCTGAGGCCCGCCCTGTGGTTCACAAGTCGATCCCGGCCGAAGAGGCGCAGCGCTTGCTTGCTGAAGGCCAGCTTCGCAAGCTGCCCCCGCGCGCGGGAGATATCCGCATCGTCATCATTTCCGGACAAACCGCCACAGGCGCCATTACCGGGGAAACCGCCGCCGGCGCTATTCCGGCCGACCTCGACGTGAACGCCTGTGGCGGCACCCACGTCACGTCCACCAGCCAGATCGACCCGGTGCTCATTCGGGGCACCGAGCGCATCCGTCAATCTGTCCGGGTCAGCTTCCTCTGTGGCAATCGCGCGATTGCCGCGGCGCGAGCCGACGACACCCTGCTCACCCAGTTAGGCCGCGAGCTCTCCGTCGGCCGCGCCGACCTGCCCGCCGCCCTCGCACGCCTGAAGGCCGATGCCAAAGCCGGCGCCAAAGAGCGGCAGGCATTGCGCGAGGACCTCGCCAACTACCATGCCGCCCGTCTGATCGTCGAAGATCCGCCGCAGAACGATCTGCGCATCGTCCGTCGCATCTTCCCCGACCGCGATGCCGATTACATCAAGCTGCTGGCCAGCCGCGTCGTCAGTGCCGCGCCGCATACTATCGCCCTGCTGGCATCCACCCAGCAGCCGCAGGCCCCTGCCGCGGTGGTGATGTCCTGCAGCCCGGAGCCCGGTCGCAATGCCGGAGAGATGCTGCGCGATGCGCTCACCGCAGCCGGTGGCCGCGGCGGAGGTTCCGTCACACTGGCGCAGGGGCTCGTGCCCGCAGATCAGCTCGGGAACGCACTCGATGCTCTCGAAGCGCAACTGCGCGGTCGCCCCGTTGCCGCTGGCTAGCCGGTTCGCGCCACGAGGCCGCTTACTGCTATAGTTTGTGAGGCATCTCCCGCCATTTTCGCTGTGGGGCTATAGCTCAGCTGGGAGAGCGCGTCGTTCGCAACGACGAGGTCGTCGGTTCGATCCCGACTAGCTCCACCAAATCCCACAAATAAGCAAAGAGTTTTGAGCGAAGTGAATGCCTGCAGTTTCTTGGCGCAAGCCATAAACCGCACGCGAGCGAGCATCGGGAGCCGCACTCACAACACGCACGTGAGTACCGTCGCCCGGACGGCCAGTCCTATTTTTCGATTTCTACGCCGCGCCAGAACGCCATGTGGTTCTTCACATGCTTGGCCGCCGGCTTGGGATCGGGGTAATACCAGGCGGCGTCCTGATTCTCCTGCCCGTCGACCAGCAGGGTGTAGTACCGCGCCTGCCCCTTCCATGGACAGGTGGAGGTTGTCGAGCTGGGGCGCAGGTACTCGCGGTTCACCGAGGAGTCGGGGAAATAGACATTTCCCTCCACCGTCTCTACTTGATCACTCTCCGCGATTACTTTGCCATTCCAAGTCGCCTTCGCCATCGTGTAGGGGTCGCCTTCTTGAGGAGTCGCGCCCGAGCGTTCCGCCACGAGCCACGCAGTACAGTAACAGATTCTTCATTGAAACTGCTCGCCGATTCGTGCACAAACGCAGGAGAGGACGCCGAGGCGTCCTCTCCTGAGCGCGGAAATAGCTTGGGATCAGTCAGGACGCTGGATGTCCGGAAGGGGCGGCTCCTCGCGCGAGGCAAATCGCTTCTTTACCCGCGAGTGCATCGCCTCCAGTTTCTGCCGTGCGGCGGCGCTCCGCTCCACCAGCTTCTCCATCTGAATCAGGAAGTTCGGCATTTGCGCGCGAATCTCCTGCAGGTAGGGCCAGAACTTGGCTGCCACAAAGAATGGCTCCGCGTTGGTATCGACGAAAATCTCCGGCGCAAGCACCCCGTGGTTCACTAGAGCCGTAGCCATCTCCCAGTACGACGTAACCTGGCGAAACCAGCAGTTTTGCTCGGATCCGAAGTCGGCGATCACGATCCGGATCTCCTCGGCGGAACTGGGCCAGAACTCCGCCGTTACCCAGGCACGCGCCTTGCGCAGCACCGGTTCCTGCCGCAGCTCATAAAGCTTGAGGACGGTAGCGGCGTCTTCCCGGGCTGCCAGTGTTGTTTCCATCGATGCTCCCTCGGTTCTTGGTTATTCCTATTCGCCGCTTTATGCGACGGGCTGCGCTGTCTCTTCCTTGACTCTCTTCGGCGGCGCGGCAGCCGGCGCCTCTGCCTCCGGAGCATCGCGCAACCGCTTCGAGTAATGGCAGGTCACGCCCGTCTCTTCCTCAGCCTTCTTCTTGCGCTTGCTTCCCTTTTCGTCCGCAGCGGCTGGCTTCTTGTTGTTGGGGCAGGTCAGGTACACGCCGGATTTGAGCGTCTTCTCGATCAGGTAACTCGAGCCGCACTCCGGGCACTTCTTCGGCACGGGCTTGCCATTCGCAGTGAAGTCGCACTTGGGATAGCGCGTACAGCCATAGAACGTCGTCCCGAAGCGCGTCTTGCGCTCGGCGATGTCGCCTTCGCCGCACTTCGGACACTTCATGCCTTCGACCAGATTCTGCTTGATGTACTTGCACTCCGGATAGCCGGAGCAGGAGACGAATTCGCCGAAGCGTCCCGTCCGCCGCACCAGGTCCTTGCCGCATACCGGGCAGGGCTCCCCGATCGGCACCGGCGGCTTCTGCTGCTCGCGGCTGGTCAGCCGGCGCACTGTCTTGCAGGGCGGGTCATCGTTATAACCCGGACATGCCATGAACGGCCCGAAGGGCCCATTGCGCAACACCATCACGCGGCCGCAGGCCTCGCAATACTCGTCTTCCTTCTCGTCCGGATTCTCCAGCTGCGGCTTGGCCGCGAAGTTCTCCTTCGTAAAGGTGCAGCTCTCTTTATCCTTTTTGTTGTACGTGCTGCACGCGTAGAACGAGCCGAACTTGCCCCACTTCAGCACCAGCGGCGCTCCGCACCGCTCGCACTTCTCGTCGGTGGGCTGCTCCATCCGCTTGACGTTCTCCATGTGCTTCTCGGCGTGCTTCAGCTCTTTCTTGAAGTAGTCGTAGAAACCGGTCAGCAGATCGGTCCACTTTTCCTTCCCGTCCTCGATGTCGTCCAGTTCCTCTTCCAGCTTTGCGGTGTACTCCGGATCGAAGATGTAAGGAAAGTTCGCCACCAGCAGATCGGTCACGACCAGGCCAATCTCGGTCGGGATGAACTTGCCCGAGCGGCCTTGGCCGACCTTCTGCACATACTCGCGCTCCTGGATGGTCGACAGGATGGTCGCGTACGTCGACGGACGGCCGATCCCGCGCTCCTCGAGCGTCTTCACCAGCGACGCCTCGTTGTAACGCGGCGGCGGCTCGGTGAACTTCTGCTCGTGCTTCAGCTCCTCAAGCGAGAGAGCCTGCCCGGCGTTCAGATCCGGCAACTTGTTCTTCAGTGCATCGTCGTCATCATCCTTCGTGTCCTTGGCCTCTTCATAGACCTTGAGATAGCCATCGAACTTCAGGATCGATCCCGTGACGCGGAAGTCATAGCGACGGTCCGCCTGGGCCTGGACATCGACAATTGTCTGGTCAAAGACCGCGGGCACCATCTGCGACGCCACGAAGCGTCGCCAGATGAGCTGGTAAAGCTTGAACTGCTCATCGCTCAGGTATCGCTTGACCGATTCCGGTGTATGCCGTACCTCCGTCGGGCGGATAGCCTCGTGCGCGTCCTGCGCATCCTTTTTGCTCTTGAAGGTGTTTGGCGCCTCCGGCAAATACGCTTTGCCAAGCTCCTTGCCAATGTACCCACGCACCTCAGCAATCGCGTCCGGCGACACGCGGGTCGAATCGGTACGCATGTAGGTGATCAAACCTTCGGTGCCGTCTGAGCCAAGCTCCACGCCCTCGTAGAGCCGCTGCGCGACGCCCATGGTGCGCTTCACCGAGAAGCCCAGCTGCCGGGATGCGTCCTGCTGCAGACGACTGGTCGTGAACGGCGCAGCGGGATTCTTGCGGCGCTCCTTGCGTTCCACCTCGCGCACCGACCACTTCGCTTTTTCGATCGCGGCCAGCACTTCCTTTGTGATCCGCTCATCCGGCAGCGCATTCCCGCTGACCGTATCCACCTTCGCGCTCTCGCCATCGATACCGACGAAACGCGCGGTAAAGACGTTCTCGTCCTTCGCGCTGGTCTTCAGATCGGCGTCTATGGTCCAGTATTCGACCGGCTTGAACGCCTTGATCTCGCGCTCGCGTTCGACGATCAGCCGCAGCGCTACCGTCTGTACGCGGCCGGCGGAGAGTCCGCGGCGCACCTTGTCCCAGAGCAGCGGCGAGATTTGGTAGCCGACGATGCGGTCCAGCACGCGCCGCGTCTGCTGCGCATCGACCAGGTTGCGGTCCACCGCACGGGGATTTTCAAATGCCGCACGCACCGCCTTGGGCGTGATCTCGTTAAAGGTCACGCGCTGAATAGAATTTTTGGGCGAGACGGCGCGCAGCTCGTCCTCAAGATGCGCAGCAATCGCTTCGCCTTCGCGGTCCGGGTCAGGCGCCAGGTAGACGTTCGTCATCTTGCCCGCAATTTTGCGCAGGCGGTCGACGATCTTCACCTTGTCCGGCATCACAATCAGGTCCGGCTCAAAGGTGCCGTTTTCCAGCTCGACGCCAATCTTGTTTTTGGGCAGGTCTTTGACGTGGCCGATGGATGCCTCGACCACGAAGTCTTTGCCCAGATATTTTCCGATGGATTTCGCCTTGGCGGGCGACTCGACAATTACGAGTGATTTACTCATTGCTTCCCTTCACTTCCGCCTGCTCTCCGTTCCGGCCGCGGATCTGCCGGGCGCCCCTTACCAGCGGCGCATCTGTACCGGCTAGGCAATTTGTTGAACCACCCGCCGGCAATTTCCGAACGCTACCACGCACAGCGCCAACTGTCCAAACTGCCCAATGTGCGGAGAACCATAGACTGGTGTCCCAGCGCTCGGCGCACAGGCATCAGACGCCGCTCCTTCCCGGATGTCGCTAAGTTTTTCGGGAGATGGTCTGGTTAGGTACAAGTACGGCAACAGGACGCTGCGGTTCCCCTACATGCGCCGGACGTAGTTCTTGCCCGGCAGCTGCCGGATGTGGTTATTTAGCTCCAGCTCAAAAAGTGCCGTAAATACCTCAGCCGAGGTGACTTGCCCCTCGAGCTGCTCCAACAGCTCCTCCATGTGGAGCGCCTGGTCCAGCCGCAACATGCCGTAAACAGCGGACTCAGCAGGGGTCAAAGGAGGTCCAGGGGGCAACATCGCCTCTCCCTGCCGTAGTAATGATGCAGTACCCCCCTCGGAAGATGCGAAGAGGTCCGCCTGCCCGCCGCTCCGGTAGCCCTCCCGGCCCTCTAACTCCAGTCGAATCTGCGACGGAAGCTCTTCCCAGATGTCCTCCCAGGTGGCTGTCAGCTTGGCGCCCTGCTTGATCAGGGTGTTCGGTCCCCAGGCGTTCCGGCTGGTCACGTTGCCGGGTACGGCGTATACATCGCGGTTCTGCTCCAGGGCACAACGGGCGGTAACCCTCGTTCCGCTCTGCTCCGCCGCCTCCACGACCAGAACCCCTACGCTCATCCCGCTGATGATGCGGTTACGCAACGGAAAGTTCTGCGGCGCCGGGAATGTGCCCATCGGCTGCTCGGAAACGATGGTGCCCCCGGCCAGGATGATCTCTTCTGCCAGCCGCTTGTTCTCTTTCGGGTAGACGACATCCAAGCCCGTGCCCCACACCGCCACAGTGCGGCCAGCCGAATTCAGGACGCTCAGCGCGCCCTTATGGGCCGCCGTATCGACGCCCCGCGCCATCCCGCTCAGGATCACCACACGACGCGCCGCCAGATCGCGTGACAGCATCTCCGCCATTCCTATTCCATAGGGGCTCGGCGCCCGCGTGCCTACCACCGCAATCGAAGGCTGAGACAGCAGCCCCCGGTCGCCGCGTACCCAAAGCACAGGCGGCGGATCAAAGATTTCGCGCAGCCGCTCCGGATAGTCGGCGTCGGCAAGCGTCATCACGCTGCAGCCGCTGTCACATATCTTCTGCCATTCCTCCTCCGCTGCGTTGCGTGCCTTGCCCTCGGCGATGAATCGGGCGGACCCGACAGGAATCTGCAGCGCTTCGAGCGCGGTAAGGGGCAGGCGAAACAGCTCCGCCACTTCGCGCAGGCCGCGCACGGCACGCTGGATGCGGCGCGGACCCAGCCCGGGGGTCAAGGCCATGGCCAGCCACGCGAGAGTCGTTTCAGTTGCAGGAGGAGGAACGCAGATGGTCTGAGGGCCCGGCATGTATGTTGCTGAGCCTATGAGCGCCCGGAGACCCGGACAATTGGACTTACGGGGTACGCAACCGCTCCCGGTACGCTATGCCCCGGTACACTGACCAGTGAGCCGCCTTCGCGTCGCTGCCATCCGCTTTCTCAACCCCGCACCGCTCATGTGGGACTTCGATCATCCGCCACTCGCGGTTCCACTCGCCACCCGTTACGACATCGAGAGCATGATGCCCGCTCAATGCGCGGAGCGTCTTGCCAATGGCACCGCCGATCTCGGGCTGGTTCCCATCACCGCATTTGCGCACAGCGACGATCTGCGCATAGTGCCCGGCTGCGCCGTTGCCTCCAAGGGGGCTATTCGTTCACTCCTGCTGATTCTGCGAGCCAGCACCCGCCTTGAGGGTATGCGCAGTGTCGCGACGGACACTTCCTCCCGCGCGACGCTCGCGTATGCCCAGATCATGGCCCGGAGTTTCTGGAAGATTCCCGCCACCTTCGTCCAGCACCCGCCCGACCTGGACGCGATGCTCGCCGCCTGCGATGCGGCACTGCTCATTGGCGATCCAGCACTGCTCGCCCTCGAAGATTGCGTCGCGCGCCAGCAGCGTACGGGCGAAGAGCTGATATATCTCGACCTCGGCGCAGAGTGGCACAAGCTCACCGGTCTGCCCTGGGTGTCCGCAGTATGGGGTGTGCGCGAGACGTCGCTCCGCTCCGCTGCGGAACGTGACCAGCTCGTGAGTGATCTCATCGGATCGCGCGATGCGGGGCTTGCACACATTGACGACCTGGCCGACGAGTGGGCCATGCATATGGATCTTTCTCGCGCCACCATCCACGCCTATCTGAGCCAGAACATCCACTACATTCTCGACCAGGAGTGCGTGGACGGCCTGCGGCGCTTTTATGAGCTTGCTGCCGCCTGCAAAGTGTTGCCTCCGACCGGCGATATTCGCTTTCTCTAGGCTGCGTCTCAGGCTCGGGAATTTGCGCCAGGATAAAGGAAAGGTAACCGAAACCGTCCACTACGGAACTCGAGACCGATTCTGCGCGTCCTATCGAGCGTGACTCTGGCGAAATGGCTCGGAAAACGAATGCTCATGGCCGTCGCTCATCCGGCGCGGGCAAGGCATGGCACGATGCGCTGGCTCATCAGCCTGGGATGGATCGGCCTGTTCGGCGTATCGCTCATCGACGCCTGCCCCTTTCCATTGCCGATTCCTGGAACCACGGACCTGCTGTTGCTGGTACTCGTCGCACGCAAGGGCAGTCCATGGCTCCTGGTTCCGCTGGCGGTTGCTGGAGCGGTTGTCGGCGCATTCTCCACCTGGTCCGTAGGGAAGAAGGGTGGCGAAAAGGCCTTGCGCCGGTATGTTCCGGAGCGCTACTACGATCGCATCACGAATTGGGTGAAGAAGTATGGGGCTACCGCCGTGGCGCTGGCCGCCATCAACCCTCCGCCCGTCCCGCTGATGCCGTTTCTCGCAGCGGCGGGGGCTTTAGGGGTTACGCGCGGACGCTTCCTTACGGCATTCACCCTGGCGCGGAGTGCTCGCTACGCTCTGGTGGCTTGGCTTGGCGTGCTGTATGGACACCAGATGGTCCACTGGTGGAACCAGTATCTTGCGCGCTATTCGGCCGCTATCAGCTGGACCATCCTGGCCCTCTTCGTTTCGGCATTTGCGTGGGCCATCTGGAAGTGGCGCCGCAGTCGAGCGCGGCACGCTGCTGCGCATGCGGCCCACTCCTGAGCTCAAACTATTTGTTGGTGTTCGGCAGTTTCGCGTTCGGCAGCGGACGCGAGATCACGCAGGCGTTGATGCCGCCAATGCCGCTCGAAAGCTTGCCGGCCAGCCCCTCGGCTGTCACGCAGCTGTCGGCGAAGACGAACCGCTCATGGATGCCGGCAATTGCCGGATTGAGGGACTGCTCGGTGAGCAGTGTCGGGAAGAGGTGACCGCTCGCGTAACCCAGATATTGCGCAGTCAGCTCCCATCCGCCGCCGGCGCTCATGCCATGACCGAAGGTACCTTTGCGGGCTGTCACCATCACCGTCTCCGGCAGCATCGTGCGAAGCGTGCTGATCTCCGCATAATCTCCCGGGGTTGCTGTGGCGTGCAGGTCCCAGGTCGCGATCTGCTGGGGTGTGGCATGCGCCTCTTCGAGCGCCTGGCGGATGGCCGCCTGCGGACCCGGGATGGATGGAGTAATGATGTGGTGCGCGTCTGAACTCACGCCCGCGGCAATGGGCTCCATCCCCAGCGGCGCCATCCCCTTGGACTCGAGATACTCCATATCGCCGACGATCCACACCACAGAACCGCCAGCCACATGCGTGCCTTGAAGCTGCGTGAGCGGATTGGATACCTGCCGGCTCGCAGACAGCACACGTGCCCCGTAAAACGAGCCGACGACCAACGGATGGGGCGGAGGGTCGGTGGCGCCCACGACCACCACCTTGGCCTCACCGCGCTCGATTGCCTGCATCGCCAGCCGCAGGGCGACTCCGAAGGTCGAGCAGGCCGCCACCGGCGCGAACGCCAGCCCAGTGATGCGGCCCAAAATAGAAACCTGCGACGCCGGCGTGTTGTGGATGTTCCAGATCAGGTTTGCCGAGACTTTCCATGGCGGCTCCGGCGCAGCCCACTTCTCCTGCAGGCGGGCATGCCGCTTGCCGCGTTCACGCAGGATGTGAAGCTTGCCGTGCTCCACCTCCCCTTCCATCACCAGCGCATCGATGGCTGCTGCCTCATCCAGATACTCGCGCAACTCAGGTGAGCGCTCCATCCAGTAGGCTTCCCAATCCCGCGCCAGTTCTGCCAAATCGCCCTCAGCCTCGGCCGGATTGAGCGGTACATCTTCCAGCCCCTTGAGTTGACCATCCAGATAGGCGCCAAGCGCGCTGTTGTTCTCTTTGCTGCCCCAAAACCGGTTCCAGCGCTGCTGTGCCAGGTAGAGGGTCACGCTGGACTGGTACATGGTTTCAACGGCGCCCAGACCGGTGCCGACGTACGTGTGTGCCTGGCTGCCCAGCTCCTGCATCAGGGTTTCGAGGCCCGGATTCTGCTCCAGCGCCTGGATGAACGCACCCAACGCATACAGTGAGGGATAGTCCATCTTCTCTTTCAGGTTCTGGTAGTGCCGCGGCGCAAACCGCGCGTCGATCCAGGGCTTATAGTCCTCAAAATCGAACTCAGGCTGGCCAACCAGGAAATTGCTGGGGCCGAAACCCTCGAAGGGTGTCAGCCAGCTCTCCGACTTCTCCAGATTGCGCGCAAAGGCGGCCATATTGGGCGATTTCGGCGCCACAATACCCCATCCGAAGACGCCAACGCGCGGCTGTTTCGCGCCTCCGGAGTGATCGGTCGTAGGGCTTGCCTGCGCGGCGGCGGATGCGGTGCTGATTGGCAACTCGGCTGGGCTCATATAGCTGGCCCTTCGATTCTCTCCGACCACACGCTCGAATGTCACGCGGCGCGGTGAAAGTGACAGTGCTGTCGGGGGTTCTACGGTGCTGTGAAAGTTCTTTTGATCCGCGCTCGAGAATGTTTCGCGAGTCGAGAGCTATCAGTGCACCGGGTGGCCTACTGCGCCCGGAATGACCCGTTACCGTTGCTTCCTTCCGGACCTGGCGGGATTGGCGGGAGTCCGTCGCGTAGGACCCGGCACTGGGAAAGAATATCACCGGGGCTATGAGCGCGAGAGCCTCCGTTAAAATACTTAAGTGAATCCCACTAACATTCTGGAAGCACCTCCTGCGATGCCCGAGGTGACTTCCGCCCGCCCGCGTGTGGGCTTTGTCAGCCTCGGATGTCCCAAAAACCTCGTGGATAGCGAGGTCATGATGGGCCTTCTCGACCGCGCCGGTGCCGAACTCACGGCGGATCCCGAAGCCGCTGAGATTCTCGTCGTCAATACTTGTTCGTTCATCGACTCAGCCAAACAGGAATCGGTCGACACGATCCTGGAGATGGCGCAGCACAAGATCACCGGACGCGCCCGCAAGCTGATCGTCGCCGGATGCCTGGTAGAGCGCTATCGCGAGGAGATTCGCAAGAACATTCCTGAAGTCGATGCGGTCGTCGGCACGGGCGAGCTGGAAGAGATTCTCAATGCCGCTGGCCTCGCGCCATCGCAGCCCGCGTCCGTTGCTCCGCAACTGTTCAACATCCTGACTGCAACATCCACGCCGCGCCATGCGCCGGCCGATGCTGCGGCCTCGCGGGCTGAGGGCGATCTGCGCGAGCAGCAGGGGCGCTTCGCGCGCGACACCTGGGACGGCGCCGCACCTGCCCTGCCGACCTACCTTTACGACGAGACGACACCACGCCTGCTGGCGACGGGCAAGACCTCGGCCTATCTCAAGATCGCCGAGGGCTGCGATCATCCCTGCTCCTTCTGCGTGATCCCGAACCTGCGCGGCAAATTCCGCTCGCGCCGTTTTGAATCGGTGATCGCGGAAGCCGAGCAGCTGGTCGCGCGAGGTGTGCGCGAGATCACGCTGATTGGCCAGGACACAACCTGCTACGGCGAAGATTTCGGGCTGAAGGACGGACTCGCTGCGCTGCTCGATCGCCTGGCGCAAATCGACGGATTGACCTGGCTGCGCTTCCTCTACGCGTACCCCAATAAGATCACCGGACGCCTGCTCGATACCATCGCAAAGCACGAGCGCATCGTGAAGTACATGGACGTTCCGCTGCAGCATGCCGCTGCGCCGGTGCTGAAGCGCATGCGCCGTGGCGCAAATGCCGAGATCTTTCTGAAGACAATCGACAAAATCCGCGCCGCCGTCCCTGGCATTGCACTGCGCACCAGCTTCATCGTGGGCTTCCCTGGCGAGACCGCCGAAGACCACGCTGCGCTGATGGACTTCGTACGTGCAGCAAAATTCGACTGGATGGGTGCCTTCGCCTATTCGGACGAAGACGGATCGCAGTCGATTGCATTGGACAAGTCGCTAAAAATTTCGAAGCGAACCATCGAGGCCCGCCGCCGCGCGCTGATGAAGCTGCAGCAGTCGATCAGCCGTGAGCGCAAGCAGCAATGGATCGGCCGGACCATGAATATCCTGGTCGAAGGCGAGAGCGACGAGACGCCGCTGCTGTGGGAAGGCCGCTCGCAGTTCCACGCCCCGGAGATCGACGGCAAGGTGTACATCAACGACTTCGGTCCGCACGAGACGCTGGTGCCCGGCACCTTCTATCGCGGAGAGATTACCGAGGCGCACGACTACGATGTGGTCGCGCGTGTCATCGAATAACTTGAAGAAATAGTTCTGGGAGTTGCATATGTCTGAAGCGAAGCAGAAAATCCTTCGCTGCCCCATCTGCAGGACCATCGTGCCTTTGGACGATCCCAATGTGCCCTTCTGCAGCGACCGCTGTCGCGTCATCGACCTCGGCAAATGGGCCAGCGGCGCGTACCGCATTTCATCGCCGATCCTTGATCCCGAGGTGCTGGATGGCATCGATGAAGCCACCTTGCGACGTGCCCAGCAGGAGAACGATGCTGACGAGCGATGAATCTCCTATGGCGCAATGAACGATAGACC
>JBJMGC010000141.1:0-17617 GCA_045808105.1 Acidobacteriaceae bacterium
AAAGCCGCTGTCGTGCACGGCCTCCATAAAGATGCCGCAGCGCTCAAAGTAGAGCCTGCTCGGGTCCAGCAGCACGACGGTATCGAACGGCAGCGTGCCGGGCGAGCCAAGGTGAATCACCTCCACCTTCGAGCCGCGATCGAGACCCAGCTCATGCATCGTCGCGCCGGCCTGGGAATGCTGAGCACTGAACTCGCCCGGATCCACCATGCTGACGCTCGCCCCCGGATCGGTCGCCGAGGCGCCGCCCCAAACGATGTTGCGATCACTCATCAGCACCCGCGAGCCCCGGGACATCTTCGAGAAGAACGCCGGGTTGGCCCGGCACGCAGGCGTGGCGGTCGGCTTCTTGGGGAACATCTTCGTGATCTTCCAGTAGCCACCTACTCCGGCCGGCAGATTCTGCGCCAGCGCCGAAGGCGCGATTCCCAGCACGGCCATGAGAGCGAACGTCTTCAACAGCGGCAATGCATTTTTCATCCAAGCATCTCCAATAATTCTGCTTCGCCGATCACCGGCACCTTCAGGTCGCGGGCCTTATCCAGCTTGGAGCCGGCTTCCTCACCCGCCACGATATAGTTCGTCTTCTTGCTGACAGAGCCGGACACCCGCCCGCCCGATGCTTCGATGCGTTCTTTCGCGTCCTCGCGTGTCAGCGTGGGCAATGTTCCGGTAAGCACAAACGTGAGCCCCTCGAACTTGGCGCTACGTTTGCGTCGCTCCGCGGTAAACGTCAGGCCGGCTGCGCGCAGGCGTTCGATGAGCTCACGATTCCGCTGCTCGGCGAAAAATTCATGTACCGCTGCGGCCACTCGCGGCCCTACTTCCTGCACGCGCTCCAGTTCTTCCGGCGTTGCCGTGAGCAGCGTATCCATCGATCCGAAGGCGTCCGCCAGCAGCTGCGCCGTCCGCTCGCCAACAAATCGGATGCCCAGCCCAAAGAGCACGCGATCGAGCGGCGCTTTCTTCGATTGCTGGATCTCTGCGATCAGAGAGTCGGCTGTCTTCTGTCCAATGCGCTCCAGGGTCAGCAGCTTTTCGCTGGTGAGCGAATAGAGGTCCGCGATCGAGCGCACCAGTCCGCGTTCCATCAACTGCATCACCACGGCCTCGCCCATGCCGTCGATGTTCATCACATTGCGCGAGGCGAAGTGCAGCAGGCTTTCCCGCAGCCGCGCCGGACAATCAATATTCACGCAGCGGTAGTCGGCCTCGCCCTCGGTACGAACGATCTCGCTGCCGCACACCGGGCAATGCGCCGGAAAGTGAAAAGATTTGTGACCCCGCGGATGGTCCTTATCTTCGACTACTTCGACGATCTTCGGAATCACATCCCCACCGCGCTCCACGCGCACAAAGTCACCGATCTTCACGCCCAGCCGCTCGATCTCGTCGGCATTGTGGAGCGTCGCGCGCGTCACGGTGATGCCGCCTATCGCCACCGCGCTCAGCACTGCCACCGGTGTCAGCTTTCCGGTGCGCCCCACCTGCACCGTAATGTCTTCCAGGCGCGTCACACCGCCGCGTGCGGTGAACTTGTACGCCACCGCCCAGCGCGGCGCCTTCCCCGTGAAGCCCAGCCGCTTCTGCACCGCAGTGCTGTTCACCTTGATCACAACGCCATCGATCTCGTAGCCAAGCGACGCACGCTGCTCCTCCGCGCGCGCGACGAAGTCTTGAAGCTGGTCGAGCGACTTGCGCGCCTCCCGATGCGGGTTCACACGGAATCCCGCTATAGTCAGCGCGTCCAGCGTCTCCACCTGGGTGGAAAAGGCGTTTTCGCCTTCAGAACCAGGCGCGAGTTGCAGCGCGAAGTAGCCATAAAAATCCAACCGCCGCTGCGCCACGATATTGGGTTCGATGGTGCGAATGGTGCCGGCAGCGAAATTGCGCGGATTGGCGGCGGGCAATTGGCCCAGCGCCTCTCGCTCCTGGTTCATCTTCAGGAAGGCGGCCATCGGCATCACCACCTCGCCGCGCACTTCAAACGGCACCGGCAGTTTGCTCTTCTTCAGCTTCTCCGGCGAAATCGACAGTGGCACCGAGCGGATCGTCCTCACATTGCTGGTCACATCCTCGCCGATGGTGCCGTCGCCTCGCGTGATGGCACGCGCCAGCACGGCGCCGCCGTTCGCATTAGCCGTGTAATGCAGCGCCAGCGATAGCCCGTCCAGCTTCAGCTCGGTTACATATGCAATCTCTGCATCGCCCGCCAGCGCGCGCACGCGCCGATCCCAGTCTGCCAGTTCCTCCGGCGTATTCACGTTGTCCAGCGAGAGCATCGGCCGCGAATGCGCGACCTTGGCAAAGCCCTCCTTCGGCTTGCCGCCCACCCGCTGCGTGGGCGAATCGGGCGTGATCCATTCTGGATGCGCGGCCTCGATCTCCTTCAGCTCACCCATCAGCGCATCGAATTCGGCGTCCTCAATCTCCGGTGAGTCGAGTACGTAATAGAGATTCTCGTGGTGCCGGATCTTCTCGCGCAGCGCCTCTATTTTCGCTTGTGTTGGTAACTGTCTCGCTCGCTCGGCCATCGTCCGGATTATAGAGATGCAGACGGTGTGCCTGTATGCTTCCCTCGAGCGCTCAACCTCCGTCATCGATCATGGAACCTGTCACTCACTTCCTCACCGGGGCATGCCTGGGCCGCGCCGGTTTCAATCGCAAGACCGCGTACGCCACTCTGGCCATGACGCTGGCCGCCGAAACGCCGGACCTCGATGTGTTCTGGGGCTTTCGCGGACCGCTGGTCGCCTTTCAGCATCATCGCGGCTTCACCCACACCTTCCTGGGCGCTCCGCTGGTCGCGTCGGTGGTCACGCTCTTCTGCTGGGGCTTCCATCGCCTGCGACGAAAGCAGCCAGCCATCGCGCCGCGCTGGCTCCTGCTCTGGCTTTTCGCGCTGATCGCCGATCTCAGCCATCTCCTGCTCGACTACACCAACAATTACGGCATCCGCCCTTTCGCGCCCTGGAATCCTCGCTGGTACTCATGGGACATCGTCTTTATCTTCGAGCCCGTCATGTTCGTCATGCTGCTCAGCGCTCTTGTGGTCCCGGCGATGCTCGGTCTGGTGGACCGCGAAATCTCCAAGCGCAGGAATGTTTTTCGCGGCCGCGGCTGGGCCATCGCCGCACTGATTGGCATCGCCGCGCTCTATACGCTGCGCACCACGGAACACACGGTTGCGATCCATCTGCTACGGCAGACCTCCTTCGACCGGCCGGTGCTGCGCGTCGCGGCTGAGCCTTATCCCATCAATCCCTTCCGCTGGCAAGGCATCGTGGAAACGGACAACGCCTACCACTTCGCAGATGTGCGCACGCGCAGCGACAGCGTCGATATCGATGAGACTACCGGCGCGATCTACAAGCCCGCCGTTACACCGGCCGTCGCTGCGGCCAAGCGCTCCTGGCTGGGACGTGTCTATCTCGACTGGTCGCAGTTCCCCCTGGTCGAAGACATCGGCCCCGGCAGTCCGCCTGACATGCCGCAGGATGCCAACCAGCACCTGGAGCAGGTGAACTTCCACGACATGCGCTTCGGCTACACCGACTGGTTCGGTACCCACGAGCGCCGCAAGCCGCTGTCCGGTTCTGTCTTCGTGGCGCCCAACGGGCAGATTGAGGCCATTTACATGGAGGGACGCCCTCAGGATTGAGGAAACGTGCGTCGCGGCAGGTTATGACACGATTCCATCGCTGTCGCGATAAGATAGGTTGTTCCCTGCGAGCGCCGGCTTGGCGTTCGCATGAACGGATCGAGGTTCCACTATGTCCGCGTTCGTCCTGATTGTGGCCGCTCTTGCCAGCCGCCTTGCCGCTCTCTCCGGCTGGTTCAACTTCACCGCCGTTGGCGGTTCGCTGCTCTACTTCGGCGCGCGACGTCCGCTGCGCCAGGCAGCCTGGGCCGTCGTGCCGTTCATGGCCATGGACGTCTATCTCACCACGCGCGTCTATCGCATGGCCTTCCACGCGCAGGATTACCTCATCACCTGGATCTGGTATGCCGCTGTCCTGGTGCTGGGCTCGCTTCTCCTGAAACAGCGGACCAATGTGACCCGGGTCGTCACCGGCTCGGTGCTGGCATCGACATCCTTCTTTGCGGTCAGCAACTACGCGGTCTGGGTCGGCTCCAACATGTATCCTCACTCGCTCGGAGGACTCACCGCCTGCTACGCCTCGGCGTTGCCGTTCTATCGCAACGATCTCATCTCCACCCTGCTGGTCGCGGGCGTAGCCTTCGGTGCGGAAGCGCTGCTTCGCCGCTCGCGCGAGGCCCATGCCGCCAGCCATGGCCGGATCGCTGCATAGCCGGAATCTGTATAGCAATTAAAAAGGGGCGCGGCCATCAGCCGCGCCCCTCGTGTTTGCAGCAGCTTAAAACGCCGCTTTGGCACCCACTTCCAGCTCCTCCGGAGTCACTTTCTTGATCGTCTGGCCCGCCGACCACGAATGGCCAAACGGATCCGTGAACTGCCCATAACGATCGCCCCAGAACTGATCCTGCAGCGGCATCGTCACCTTCGCGCCCGCCGCGACGGCATTCGCCCAGAGCGTGTTCACGTCATCGGTGTGCACGTGCAGGGTAACGGGCGATCCGCCGAAGGCCTGCGGCGTGCGGCTGCGGCCCATGTGCTCGGGAAAGTCGTCAGAGAGCATCAGGTCCATGCCCAGCACCTTCAGATGGGCATGCATCAGGCGCTTGCCGTCGGGTGCTGTGTGACGAGTCACCTCCTGGGCGCCAAAGGCCTTCTTGTAGAAATCGATGGCCGCGGCAGCATCGCTCACGGTCAGGTACGGTGTCAAAGACTGGCTCATGGATATCTCCTCGAATTTCGCTTTGTCGGGATCGTGCTGGGGAGGACGCCCACCCAGCGCAGGCCAGCATACGCGCGATTAGTGACAGCCACAACCGCTGCGGGCCGAAGCACCCGCATGCTGATTTATCCTGACGTTTGACCATGCGCGACGATTTGATTCCTGAACTTGGCGGCTACGACGATGCCGCGCTGGACCGAGCTTTTGCTCTCCTGACTACCGATCTGGAGCGCGCCGCCGGCTCGCTCGATGGCGCCGATGCTGTGGAGCAATTCCGGCTGGAATGGCTCGGGCGCAAGCACGGCCGCCTCAAGACAGTCAGCGACGCCTGGCTGAAAACCGCGCCAGCAGAGGCGCGCCGCCCACTGGGGCAGCGCTTCAACAGCCTCAAAGAGCGGATTGAAAACCTCCTCACCGACGCCGCAGCCGGCAAGCACCGAATCGCAACCAGAGCAGCAATCGATGTCACATTGCCCGGCACCCGCCCGCAGCTTGGCGCCGAGCACCCCATCCTGCGCACCTGGCATGAGGCCGTGCGCATCTTTGCGTCCATCGGCTACTCGGTCGCTACCGGCCCGGAGGTCGAGACCGACTACTACAACTTCGAGTCGCTCAATTTTCCGCCCAACCACCCAGCCCGCGACACGCAGGACACCCTCGTCATCGCCGGCCAGGAGCGGAAGCCGCTGCGCGATCGCCTGCTGATGCGCACCCACACGTCGCCGGTTCAGATCCGCACCATGGAGCAGCAGCCGCCGCCGATTCGGCTCGTCATTCCCGGCAAAGTGCACCGCAACGACGCCGCCGACGCTACGCACTCGCCAATCTTTCATCAGGTCGAAGGGCTCTGCGTGGATGAGGGCATCACCTTTGCCGATCTCAAAGGCACGCTCGACTACGCGATGAAGGCCTTCTTTGGCTCCAGCGTGAAGACGCGCTTCTTTCCCTCATTCTTTCCCTTCACTGAGCCCAGCGCGGACGTGCAGATCTCCTGCATCTTCTGCGGTGGTAAGGGCTGCCGCAAGTGCAAGCACTCCGGCTGGATCGAGCTGCTCGGCTGCGGCATGGTGGACCCATCGGTCTTCGGCTTCGTGCGGGAAAAGCAGCCCGCCTACGATCCGGAAAAGATCTCCGGCTTCGCCTTCGGCATGGGACTGGACCGCATCGCGATGATGAAATACGGCGTCAACGACATCGGCCTGATGTTCTCCGGCGATGTGCGCTTCCTGGAGCAGTTCGCATGAATGTACTAAGCTCCTGGCTGCGCGCTTATCTACCCACACTTGTCGCTACCGATCGCCAACTCGCGGACGACTTAACTCTGCGCGGTATCGCCGTCGAAGGTGTCTTCGATGTTGTGCCTCCGGTAGGGGGCTCGCTCTTCGAGACGGATATCACCACAAACCGCGTCGATGCCATGAACCACTATGGCGTCGCGCGCGAGGCGGCCGCGATCTATGGACTCACCCTCGCGCCGCTCGATGCAACTCTGCCCGCTGCGAAATCCGGTGCTGGCCACCCGGTTCGTATCGAGTCACCCGAAGCATGCGGCCGCTTTACCGCCCGCATCCTGCGTGGCGTAAAGATCGGTCCATCGCAGGGCATCGTGGCGGAGCGATTCGCCGCTCTCGGCCAGAAGCTCATCCTCAATGCGGTGGATGCCAGCAACTACGTGCTCTTCGGCATGGGGCACCCGACGCACGCCTTCGACCTCGACAAGATCGAGGGCGCCATCCTCGTTCGCCGTGCTCGCGCAGGCGAGCGGCTGAAGACGCTCGACGGTGTCGATCGTGTGCTCGATACCGACGATGTCGTCGTAGCGGATGAGAAGAAAGCACTTGGCCTCGCCGGGGTGATGGGCGGCTGGGAGACCATGATTACGCCCGAAACGAAAAACATCCTGGTCGAAGCCGCTTGGTTTGAACCTGCCGTGGTGCGCCGCATGAGCCGCCGACACGGCATCCATTCCGATGCCTCACATCGCTTCGAGCGTGGCGCTGACTTCCACGCGCCGCCGGTCGCGTCGGCTCTGGTTTCACGACTGATCTTGGAAAGCGGTGGTCACATCGAAGGTGAATTGGTCGATGTCGTCATCCCGCAGGTGCTCGCGCGTGTCGCGGCCCGGCGTCCTATCGCCTTCTCCGTCACACGCTGCGCGCAACTGCTCGGCCGCACCAGCGAAGGCCCCGGCATCACCGACGAGGTCGCCACCGGTGTGCTGCGTGCGCTCGGCTGCACGCTGGCGCAAACCGGCGAGGGCCGCTATGCAGTCACGCTGCCAAGCTGGCGGCTCGATCTCGAGCGGGAGATCGACCTCATCGAAGAGGTGGCGCGCGTCTACGGCTACAATCGCTTCGCGAACACGCTGCCCAGCTTTTCCGGCACAGTGCTCGAACTCCCGCACGCGCCTAAGCAGGCGGCGATCCGCGAGCTGCTACTCGCGGCCGGCTATCACGAAGCCATCTCGTCCACCTTCTGTTCTGCAACCGATGCAGCGACATTTGCCGCGCAGCCCGGCGTGGCCGTTGCCATGGACAACCCGCTCAGCGAAGAAGCCGGCATGCTTCGTCCATCGCTGGTGCCGGGCATGCTCACCATGCTTGCTCACAACCTGAACCGCAATGTCGACGATGTGCGGCTCTTCGAGATGGGCACCGTCTTCACCGGTTCGCCTGAACGCGTGGATGAGGCGCAGGGGCTTGCCTTTGGCGCCACCGGACAGCTCCGCGATGGGCTGCACTCCGCCCGCGCCATCGATTTCTACGATCTCAAAGGCCTAGTCGAAGCCATCACCGGGCGCTTCGCCTCCCGCTCCGTTTACTACGACGCCTTTCCGCCGGAGAGTGGACTGCTTCCGCGCTGGCTGAACCCGGCGCGTGCCGCGCGCTGCGTGGTCGACGGCAGCACGATCGCATACTTCGGCGAGCTGCATCCGGACGAGAGCGATCGCCGCAAGCTGCGACAGCCTGTCTTTATTGGTGAAATCTATCTCGACCGGCTCTTCCGGCAATCCCTGCGCCAACCCGCCGCGCGCGAGCTCTCGCGCTACCAACCCGTGCGCCGCGATTTCTCGCTTGTCTTTCCGGACACTCTGCATTGGGAGGCGGTCGGCTCTGCGCTTGGCAGTCTCCAGATCCGAGAGCTGCAGGAATATCGCCCTGCTGAAATCTTCCGCGACCCAAAGGGCAAGGCCGTTCCCGCCGGCCACTACTCGATGCTCGTCTCGACGACATTCCAATCGCCTGAGCGCACTCTGCGCGACGAGGAGCTGCACTCCTGGTCCAACAGCATCGTCACTGCGCTGGAATCGCTCGGCGGCAAACTGCGCACATAGCACAATAGCCGCCTAACAAGGTTGTCGATTAGGGCACACATATGCACAGGGGCTAAATCGGATTTGCGTTCTCCCGTTTCCATTGGCGATATACTGCGCCTTGAGCGGATTTCACCACGTGTACGCCAAAACGATGGGTAATCTGCTCCAAGTAAGCTCATTCCCCAAAGCAGTGAGGATGTATGGCAGCGGTAGCGATGGACATCAGCGATCAGGGAGCGGAAACCCTGGCGGCAGCCGATTTTCAGGCTCTGGAAGAGCGCGTTCTGCGCGCAGTGGAGCTGCTGAAGGCCGAGCGCGAGGCACACGCGGCGGCTACAGCGAAGGTCGAGGAGCTCGAGCGTCACAGCTCCGAGCTGGAACGGCAACTGGCGAACCGGGCAGAGCAGTCGTCGCGACTGGAGAATGAAATCGGCCAGTTGCAGCAGGAACGGGACCACGTACGCGGCCGCGTCGAGCGGCTCTTGAAGCATCTGGACGAATTCACCGCGTAGTCGAGACTGCGCAGCCACGCGCGGCCACGGCTGCGCCAGTCAATCTGAGGAGAAGACCGACCGCGATGAACGATACCAGCCAAGGCGTTACCGTTGAGATCTATGACCAGCCCTACCACCTGCGCGGGCAGGATCCCGCCTACATCGAGCGGCTGGCCAACCTTGTCGATACCAAGATGCGTGCTGTAGCTGCGCAAGGCACGACTGTGGACTCTCTGCGTGTCGCGGTGCTGGCGGCCATCAACATCGCCGATGAGTACATGACCCTGCAGTCGCGCCATCGTGCATTGACCGGCAGTATGACGCAGGCAGAGAGCACGCTTCGCACGCGCGCCAGCAATCTCAACGGGCTACTCGACTCGGTACTCAGCGAACGCCGCACCGGCTGAAAGCAGTTAGCTCATCATTACGGCCGCTGCGCCTAGAACTGTTGCACCCTCATGCGTTCGAAACGCTGCCCCAGCGTCACCCTCCCAACAGCTTCGCCTACTTAGCTCGCAGCAATCCTGACGTTTCCATCTGACGTGTGCACCGTGAGCAGCGTGCCTCCGCCGTTCAGGCGTCCGCGCAGGTGATGGCCTGAAGACTCTTTGCTGTCGTAGTGATCCATCGTCAGGGGCAGGTTGCAGTCGACGTGTCCATCGCTCGTCGTGATATCGAGATCGGCTGAGAGCGTCGAGGGCACCCGCACCTGGACGTGCCCATCTGAACTCTCGATGCGCGATGCCGCGTTCAACTGCGAGCCCGGGGCCAGCGTAAAATCCAGGTTCCCGTCGCTGGTGTGCAGCTGCACTCCGGTGAATTGTCCGTCGATCGTCATGTGCCCGTCGGAGCCGCGGGCCTCTAGCGTGCCCTTCGCCTGCCGGACCGTCACGTTGCCGTCTGAAGTTTTCAGGCGAAGAGCCCCGTTCACATCTTCCAGCAGCACGGAGCCGTCTCCCGCATGCACCTGAAGCGTGCCGCTGAGGCCGCGCGCGATGAGATTGCCATCCGCCGTTCCCGCGTCCAGGTCCAGATGGGCCGGCGTCTCCACCGTCACCTTCGTCCCTTTTTCGGTTCCCCAGTTGAACATTCCGACGTGCGGCTTCTCCTTGAAGGAGAAGAAGACGTGATCGCCGTCCTGACGCTCCTCCAACCGGTAGTCATTCAGATCGCGGGTGGCGTGTACCTGGACGCGAATCTCCTTGCAGTCGCCGCAGGACGAGATCTCCAGTCCGCTGTCAGCGGTCTCGATGGTCAGCGAAGGACTAGCGTTGACCGAATACGTCTTCTGCCAGTCATGGCCGATGGCCTGGGCCAAAACGGGGAGTGATACGAACGAGGCTGCGACAGCAAGAGCAACACAGCCGGTCAAACGGGTGGGAAGGCGGGCGGACAGGACGGACATGGGATTTCTCCTGCCGCAGATACGCCGTCCGGTCAGGCGGGGTTCCAGGAATCTGCCGAAAGGGCTGAAATAACCCGATCGGCGAGAAGCTCAGGAGAACTACGGCTTGCTGCCTTGGCCGCCTGTCGTCCCCGTATAGCTGCCAGTGCGGTGCTGTCCGGGGCTCTGGCTTGCATCGCCCTCGTGCTCGCCTTTCTGAACGCTCTTCCTCAACTCTTGTTTCTGGTCCTGGTGTTGGCCGCCGGTGGCATATTGGTCTTCCGGCGCAATGCTCTCTACGGAGGTGGCCGCGCCTGGAGTGGCGGTCGGCGCTTCGGGCTTTACCTCAGTCTGCTGCTTGTTCATCGATCCTCCTCACGCATTCGCGTCAGCAGGATTAGATGCCCGCGAAGGCCTCACGCAGGCGCCGCCAGCTTTCGTCAAGAATCTCCGGCAGCACGCGCGTCTCCGCAGTGACCGTCATGAAGTTCGTATCCCCGAACCAGCGCGGCAGCACGTGCATGTGCAGATGGTCAGCCACGCCGGCGCCCGCGGCCTTGCCCAGATTCAGCCCGAGATTCGCGCCGTCGGGCGAGTACGCGCGTTCCAGCGCGCGTGTCGTGCGCTGCGCCAGTGCCATCATCTCCAGCGCTGTCTCCGCCGGCAAAGCGCCTAGCGACGCCTCATGCGCGTGGGGCACGATCATCACGTGGCCGGAGGTGTAGGGATAGGCATTCAGGCAGATGTAGCAGCTCCGCCCGCGCAGCACGATGTTGGCAGCGCGGTCTGCCTCGTCCGGTGCCATCCCATGCTCGATCGCGTAGTCAGCCGCGGCGATCAGGTTGCAAAATACGCAGTGCCGGTCACCGGGCCAGGCCGCAAGCGCGTCTGGCACGCCGGGCCGCCCCTCGCCCGCGTCTTCTTGCGTGACGTAGGCGTAACGCCATGGCGTCCACAGATGATCCACAGAGCCGAGTATAAGGGGCGATGCGGCGCGCGATGGTGGCTGCCGTCCCCGGCCGATTCACACTCCATTCACAAGGTTGGCCACACTCGCAACTTTGTTTGACTGGCCTATTCGTGGTTGCTACACTTGTCACTGAAGCCCTGTCTGCTGGATTCGCAGATACGGTTTCCACTGCAATCCCTGCCCATTCCGAAGCCAAAGGCAACTCCCTCACTGGAGACCTGCAGCGCGTCCGTCGAGTTTCTCGCGGACTCCAGCGGGCCCGGCGAAATCGCCTTCGGTAACGATGCAGGCAGCAGCAGCGAGTGCCCTGGGTTCGCCACCGTCAGGAAGCCGAAGCGGAGCAAGCTATGCCGGTCTCTCCGGAAGTGCTTTGCACGCTGCTCGACAAGGGCCTGACTTCCCCCCGATTGGCGCACCTGGCCGGCGACTGTCCGATAACGCCCTGTGTAGGGCTTGTTGCCAGAGCGCCGAGGCGGCAGATGGCGCCGCCGACGAATCCGGAGCTGGTTGCTATGGCTGACGCCCAATATTCCGAACAAACCGAGAGCAAACCTCTGAACACCGAACTGGAAACCCCAACGCTTGATGCCGCGACGGAGCACGAACAGCCGTCGACCGAACCCACCTACAACCACCAGAACGCCGAAGACCGGAATGCTGAAGATCAGCACGGCGATGCTGGCCAAGCCTCCGAGCTTCAGTCTCACGGCGCATCCGTCGCCACTGCCGAAGCGGCAGACGAAGACATGAGCATGGAGGATTTTGCCGCGGCACTGGAATCGTTTGACCGCGAGCAGGCCGCCGAGGCCGCCATTGCGCAGGGCGATGAGAACAGCATCGTCCAGGGCACCGTGGTGAAGCTGACGGACAAGCATGTTGTGGTGGACGTGGGCCTGAAGAGCGAGGGCCTCATTCCGCTGGAGCAGGTAACAGACCACACCGGTCAATCCAAGCTGCACCCCGGCGATGTTATCGATGTGGTGGTGGAGCGCGAGGAGCCCGAAGGCGGCTACCTGCTGAGCTATGAGAAGGCGCAGCGCCATCGTGTGTGGGATTCCATCGAGAAGGCCTACACCGAGAAGATACCGATTACCGGCACTGTCGTCGGCCGCGTCAAGGGTGGCGTCACCGTCGATATCGGCATCAAGGCGTTCCTGCCCGGCTCGCAGCTTGAGATCCGGCCCGTGCGCAACCTCGATGCCTACATCGGCCAGCCGATCGATGTTCGTGTCATCAAGCTGAACAAGAAGCGCGGCAACGTCGTGGTCTCCCGCAAGGAGATCCTCGAAGAGGAGCAGAACAGCAAGCGCACTTTGACCTTGGAGCACCTGGAAGAGGGCGCGATCCTCAACGGCACGGTGAAGAACCTGACCGACTATGGGGCGTTCGTCGATCTGGGCGGCATCGACGGCCTGCTGCACATCACGGACATGTCCTGGGGCCGGCTCACGCACCCGCGTGACCTGGTCAACGTCAACGACGAAATCCAGGTGAAGGTGCTGAAGTTCGACAAAGACAAGCAGCGCGTCTCGCTCGGCTTCAAGCAGCTCACTCCGGACCCGTGGCTCGACGCCGTGGAGCGCTATCCCATCGGCGCACGCGTGCGCGGCCGCATCCTCAGCGTCACCGACTACGGCGCCTTCGTCGAGCTGGAGCAGGGCATTGAAGGCCTGGTCCACGTCTCGGAGATGACCTGGTCCAAGCGGATGAAGCATCCGTCGAAGATGGTCAAGCCTGGCGACGAGGTGGAGACGATTGTGCTCTCCGTCAACCCGAACGACCGCCGCATCTCGCTCGGCATGAAGCAGCTGCTCGAGAATCCGTGGGAGCATCTCTCGGAGCGCTATCCGGCAGGAGCGATCGTTGAAGGCCGCGTGCGCAACCTTACCGACTTCGGCGCGTTCATCGAGATCGAGGATGGCATCGATGGTCTCGTCCACGTCTCGAATCTGAGCTGGACCAAGCGCGTCAAGCATCCTTCCGAAGTCCTGAAGAAGGGCGAGAAGGTGCGTGCCGTGGTGCTCGGAGTGGAGGCGGAGAACCGTCGCCTGTCGCTCGGCATCAAGCAGCTCCAGCCCGATGTCTGGGAGACCTTCTTCGATCAGCATCGCGTCGGCGATGTGGTGAAGGGTAAGGTTCTGCGCTCGGCGCAGTTCGGCTCCTTCGTCGAAATCGCCGAGGGCATCGAGGGCCTCTGCCACGTCTCTGAAGCGACCGACGCGCTCGGTCAGGCGGTGAAACTCGACGCCGGGCACGAGTACGACTTCAAGATCATCAAGATGAACCCGGAGGAGAAGAAGGTCGGCCTCAGCCTGCGCGCCGTAGGCGAAGAGGGCAGCCGCGCCGATGTAGAAGCTTACAAGGCGCCTGCCGCATCCGGCTCGACCACCACACTGGGCGATCTGATGAACTGGAAGCGCGGCGAGTAAATACATTGCAGCAGGAAACAGGAAGGCCGCCTCACGCGAGGCGGCCTTTTTGCTATAGCCAACCTCTTTTTGTCTCGTAGCTTTCCGTTGGGCAGTCTTTTTCATTGACTCGCTCGGATGGGCAGGACCATACTTCGCAGGGTTCTCAATCCCTGCAGAACGATATGCTGTGATGTCCACAGCGGTGTCGCCCCTCCCACGCGAGAACCGAAGTCCGCAGGGACAGTTCAGGCCAAGTCAACGAGTCCCCCACACCAAGAAAACGAACACCGCCCCGGCAGTCTTCCAGACGCGAGGCGATGGAACAGCTTCGCCCGGAGGTACAACGATGAAGTGGGTTGGTTCGATTCGATTCTCCTGCGTACTGCTTGCAGCGCTCACGGTAGCAGTAATCAGCACCCGTCAAGCGCAGGCCCAACAGAACTGGCAAGCGACGGTAGGCGCTCAAAGCAATGACAAGGCACACCAAGCCTTGGCCTTTCTTCCCAATGAACTCTGGATTCACGCCGGGGACACCATCACCTGGACGGCCAAGGCAGACGATATTCATACCGTAACTTTTTTGACGGCGACCCAGGTCATCCCGTCCTTCCAGGCTGGTTGCCCCGGCTATTCGCCGAACGACTCGCCGTTCGATGGGTCTGCCTGCGTCAGCACGCCGCCGCTCGCGAAAGGCCAGACGTTTGCCATAAGCTTTCCCAAAGCAGGCAACTACAAGGTGGAGTGCCTGGTGCACACCGCAATGACAGGCACCATCCACGTGCTCGACCCATCAGCAACTCTGCCGCACGACCAGGATTTTTATGACGATCAAGCCGCTGTGCAGACAAAGCTCCTCTTCTCCGAGAGTGGAGTAGGGATGCGGATGTCCCACGACGATGAGGATTCGGTTCGCGTTTACTCCCATCAGAAGCACGTCATTGCGGGCGGTGGAGAATTACTAGCCACTACAGGAGGAACGCAAATCGGGTCTACGGTGCGTTTTCTGCATGGAACTATTCAGATCCATGAAGGAGATACCGTGGAGTGGAGCAATTTAGATCCCCAAGAGCCGCATACGATCACCTTTGGGACGGAACCCGCGAATCCATTCCCACCCTCCCCGAACGTGACCGTAGATGCAGACGGAGCCCGGCATGCCACAATCAACTTCGTTGGCGATAGTGTGCACTCCGGATTCATTGACGCCACGCCGCAAGATGTTACCGGAGTGTCGCCCGAAAATCCGCTTCATGTCACACGTTTCCGGGTGACTTTCAAAGAAGAGGGAACCTTTCCCTACATATGCGCGCTGCACGATAACCTGGGTATGGTCGGTAAGGTGATCGTTCTTCCGTAGTTCAGCAATGGGCCGCTGACTCGTTATGCCGTGGCCGCCCTCTCGCAGGGCGGCCTTCCATTTGCATACCGTGAAATCTATGCGTCGATCTTCAGCGGAACATTGAATACTTTTTTCGTATCGAAAGAGCTGATTGTCTTCTCTTTGGACTTCTTGCCCTGGTACTCCGCCCACACTGTGTAGTCGGCATCCGAGTTGAGCTGACCGAATCGATAGCTCCCGTCCTCGGTGCTGATGTAAGTGCGCACTTCAAGCGTCTTTCCATTCTTGAGGTAGACAATGGCGCCCTTCGCCATGCCGCCACTCGAAAGCTCCACTTTTCCCTGCACCACGCGCTGCGCTGCCTGCGCGATGGCAGCCGGGGGGAGAGCGATAAATGCGCAGGGCCCCATAAGCAGCCCGCTCAGTGCAAGAGGCGCGCCAATACATCGACCGATGCGGCGCGCGAAGCGACTATGCATCCTTACTCCTCTTCCTCAACCTTGAGATCCTCTTCTTCATCATCATAACCATCTTCCACTTGCGAGAGCTGCAAGGGTTCGGTGGCGATGATTTCGAATTCGGTTCCACATTCGTCGCACGAGACCACGTCACCTTCTTCGACGTCATCGGTGTCAATATCGATTGCGCTTTCACATTCCGGACATGCTGGCATTTCCCTGCCCTCCCAACTAGGACGATCACTTACGGATGGATGATGTTGGCAGCCGCGCCGAGGCTGCCAACTCTTCTGAATTTCCCTGAATCTATTTCGCTCGGCCGCAGGCTGTGCGCAGCGCCCCATCGCAAGGGCCCGCATCGGAAACCTAGAGTCTCTGGAAACATCCACAGGGAAAATGCTTTAGGGCTAGTTTTAGAGACAAGCCCAGGGTGCGTCAAGGTGCCCGTGAGTATGAGACGATGCGCGTGTGAATCGGAATCGGCGATTGGATGGCTTTCCCAATGGCATGGGGCCCGTGCGGTCCAGCGGCGCCTTCACTTGCTTGGTTCTGGCAGGTGCCGCGATTTGCGCGTGGCCGGCCCGTCCAGCGACCGCCCAGCCGAGCGTTGCGCAAACTAAGCAGCTAAAGAGTTTCGGTGCTCCCATCACCGCCTCGCCGGCCGATCCCGCCATCGCACACGCTCTCGCCGAGGTGTCCGCCGCGCACATCCGCCAAACCATCAGCACGCTGGTGGACTTCCATACGCGCAACACACTTTCCAGCATGGATACAGACCTGCCGCCGAACACCGGCGCGACCGCCGCTGCGAAGTGGATTGCGCAGCAGTTCAGCGCGATTTCCCAAGCCTGCAACGGCTGCCTGGAGGTGAAGACCGATACCTTTACCGAAGCAGGAGATACCGGGCCGCATAGCCGCATAAAGGTTCCGACGACGATTACAAATGTCTATGCCATCATGCGCGGCAGCGAATCCGCACAGGCCAGCCGCATGTACCTGGTTACCGGCCACTACGATTCGATCAATTCCCATGTGTTTCGCAACTGGGCAGATACTTCTGGCGACGCCCCGGGTGCGAATGATGATGCCAGCGGCGTTGCGGTGAGTATCGAATGTGCGCGCGTTCTGAGCCGCCACCGCTGGCCAGCCACCCTCGTCTTTGTGGCCGTTGCTGGCGAGGAACAGGGGCTGATCGGCAGCAGCCATCTGGCGAAGCTGGCCAAAGAGCAGGGCTGGCAACTTGCCGGCGTGCTGAACAACGACATCGTGGGCGGTGACACCACGCCCGGGGACGCCATACAGGACAAGGCGCGTGTCCGCGTCTTCTCGCAGGGCATCCCGACCACCGCGACGCCGGAGGAGATCAAGCACGCCCTCTCACTCGGCCTGGAGAGCGACGGCCCCTCGCGCGAGCTCGCCCGCACAATCGCCAGCGTCGCTCGCACCTACTTCCGTGCGGGCGCCTTTCGGCCCGTGCTCGAATTCCGCCTCGATCGCTACCTTCGTGGCGGCGACCACTTCTCCTTCAATCAGCAGGGTTTCGCGGCCGTGCGCTTTACCGAATGGCGCGAGAATTTCGACCACCAGCACCAGGACGTCCGCGTCGAAAGTGGGAAACAATACGGTGATCTGCTCAAGTTCGTCGATTTCAACTACGTGGCCAACGTAGCCCGGCTCAATGCCGCCGCGCTGGCGACCCTAGCGTCCGCTCCGCCTGCACCGGAAGAGGTGCGGATCGTCACGGCCAACCTCGACAACAACAGCACGCTGCGCTGGAAGCCCGGGCCCGGCATGCCGGCCGATGCGCATTTCGATATCGTATGGCGCGAGACCTCAGCGCCCGATTGGCAGTTCCATCACCCAGTGCCTCCGGCGGACACGGCTAACAGCGCGGGTCTCGTTTCTGCCACCCTGCCGGTTTCCAAGGACAACGTCATCTTCGGCGTGCGCGCCTGCAATCGCGCCGTACAGTGCAGTCCGGCAGTTGCGCCGCTGCCGGAGAGATAACTTCCGCCAATAGCGGATAATAGAGGCCATGCCCGGTTCTCGACCATTGACGCTCTCATTCCCGCCTTTTGCGGGCATGACGAAGAACCTGATCTTCATCAATCTCGCCGTGTATCTCGCGTGGTTGTTGGCTCGTTTCCTGCATCCGCTCGCGCTCATCCCTGCGCTGCTCGCGCTGACTCCCGCGGCTGTGGTGCATCGCTTCTTCTTTTGGCAGCCGCTTACCTTTGGCTTCGTGCCGGACATGTCCCTGCTCAGCATCCTGTTCACCATGCTGTCGCTGTGGTTCATGGGCTTTTATCTTGAGGATGTGAAGGGCAGCCGATGGCTGCTAGAAACCTATCTCGTTTCCACGCTCGCCGGCGGCATTCTGGCTACGGCGCTCTCGTTCACCGGCATTCTCGGCATGTCGCCGAAT
>JBJMGC010000142.1:0-5826 GCA_045808105.1 Acidobacteriaceae bacterium
ATGGCGATTTCCCAACAGAGCGGCACGGTATCCCTCAGCGGCATCAACGAGCCGATCTTCAGCCAGCGCCAGGTGGAGCAGACGATCCGGCTGCGCGAGGGCGAGGCAAGCATCATGGGCGGCCTGCTGCAGCAGAACCTTACGAATACCTTTTCCGGTATACCGGGCCTCTCGCAGATTCCGCTGCTGAAATATCTCTTCAGCAACAATGACAAGATCCAATCGCAGGATGAGATTGTCTTCATGCTGGTTCCGCACGTAGTCCGCGGCGAAGAGCTGAGCCCGATGAACCTGAGGGAGATCGATACCGGCACTGGGACCAGCGTTTCGCTGCGCCGCATTGGATCGATTCGCGTTCCGGCATCGGCGGTCGAGCCGGCGGCAAAGCCGGCCAATCAGCAGCCCGCTCCTGGCGCCGGAGCGCAGCCGCAGGGCATGCAGCAGTCGGCTCAGCAGGCATTCGATCAGGCAACCGCAGCGAATAACGCCGCTCCGGTGTCCCTGGCTCTGGCCGCGCCACCTACGTCGCCCAAAGCAGGCTCAACCTTCCAGATGGCGGTCAACGTCTCCGGCGGATCGGATGTCTTCTCCGTGCCCTTGCAATTGCAGTACGATCCGGCGAAGCTGACCCTGATCAACGTGGAATCGGGCAATTACCTGGGCCACGATGGCCAGACGGTCGCGTTGGTCCACCGGGATGACGGCGCCGGAGGGGTGGCCATTTCAGGCTCGCGTCCACCTGGCGTCGCCGGCGTGAACGGATCGGGCCAGCTCTGCGTCCTTACATTCCAGGCGAAGGCTGCTGGGGACAGCATCGTGAGTGTCACCAAGGCGGCGGCTCGCGACAGCAAACAGCAGGCGCTTCCGGTAATCACCTCCGGGACCATCGTGCACGTGCAGTAAGCGTCTGCAGTAAGCGTCTACTTGCGGCAAGAGCGTCTATGCGCAGTAGCTGCCGGCAGCGTGGGCGCCGCGTAAACTAGTAAGGAATGAGTATGATTCGCAGCTTGAGCTCGCGCACCTCGCTCTCGCCCCACGGGCGCGAGGCCGGCCTGACGCTGATCGAGCTGATCGTGACCGTAGCGATTCTGGGTCTGCTGGCATCGGCCGCCGTGCCCATTGCCCGATGGAACATCAAGCGTGTCAAAGAGCGCGAGCTGCACGCCGACCTTTGGGAGATGCGGGCGGCCATCGACAAGTACAAGGACGCGGCTGATAAGGGTGGCATCCAGACCAAGGTGGACAGCGACAACTATCCGCCGGATTTGGAGACTCTGGTCAAAGGCGTCGAGGTCAAGGGGAAGAAGGTACGCTTCCTGCGCCGCATTCCCGTTGATCCAACGACTGGCAAGCCCGACTGGGGGCTGCGCTCGGAGCAGGACGACCCCGACAGCGACTCCTTCGGCGGTCAGAACGTGTTTGACGTCCACTCAAAATCCCAGGGTACGGCCCTGAACGGGACCAAGTATGCCGACTGGTAGACTGCGCCGTTTCCGCCAGATAAACAGGGGCGAAGCGGGGTTCACGTTACTGGAGCTGATGATCGTCATGCTGATTGTGGCGATCCTCGCAGCCGTGGCCATTCCGGCGTACCTGGCGTCCATCAAGTCCGCCAAAGAGGCGGTGTTGAAGGAAGATCTGCACGTGATGCGCGGAGCGATCGACGCCTACACCGCCGATAAGGAAAAGGCGCCGCAGTCGCTTGACGACCTGGTGCAGAGCGGCTATCTCAAGAAGCTGCCCGTGGATCCGATGACGCACAGCGACAGCACGTGGCTCCCCGCGACCGACGATACCTTGCAGGACATCGACCAGACAGAGCCAGGGATCAACGACGTGCACAGCAGTTCGACAGAGACCGGCAGCGACGGCCAGCCTTACTCCAGCTGGTAAGATCGCTGCATTCAGAGCATGTTTCGGAACGCATTCCGTGTCTGGGATGACGTGCCGGGAATTACGTGCGGGATTTCTGGCGAAATTCATCGCGTCTCACAGCTTCTCTGCAACCACCACTCAAGAAAACCGGCTCTAATTGCACCATGCATGATGCGTCCACGAGCCCGCCTACCTTCGCAATGCCGAGTGTGGCGTGCGTCCGTGCGCGTTATGCTTCCCTCTGCGCAGCCGCGGCAGCGCAATTCGGTGTGAGATCGATGGCCGGGCATCTGCTGCTGATCGATGGACTGGCCGCTGAAGGCGATGCATTGCTGATTGCAGCCAGCATCGCGGGTGCGGCATCGCTGGTCCTCGAGATGCGGACGGAGGCGATTCGTTACTGCGTTCGCAACGGCATCGTGGATTTTGCCGTGACGACGCTCAGCGAAGCGCTGCGCATCTTGAAGAACGAAGTGCGCAAGCGACAGCCGATTGCCGTATTGCTGGAGCGGCAAGCCGCAGGAGTGCTCGCCGAGATGGTAGAGCGAGGCGTGCAGCCGGAGATGCTGCGGTGGGCAGAGCCTGAGCCGGCGGTGAGGACCTACGTCGAGACGCTGATGAACCGCGGCGCCCGGCCATTGCCGTCCTCGCCCGAAGCCGCTCCCGATCGGGCGCATGATGTCTGCTGGCGCGCCGGCGACGGAGGCAGCTCCGTTCTGCGGCAGGTCGACTCGATCGCAGGCCAGATCCTGCCCCAGGACGATCCCGAACGGCAGAACTGGGTTGCGCGAGCGCCGCGTTATCTGCCTCGTGCCCTGCGCCTGGAACGGTGCGTCGCCATGAGCGATGAGGAGCGTGCCGCATTCATTGCTGCGGTGGAAGAACGGGCCCAGGAGGGCACGTTGGCTGCGAAGGTGCAGATCGAAGCCGACGGCGAGGTGCGCAGCTTCGACTGCTGATCAGTGACTGCCAGACGCACTCCCGGCTGCTTCGGTCGCTGTCGCCCGCAGTCTTCCCCAAAGCTCTTTCAATCCCAGTTCCGTCTTCGCCGAGCAGAGTAGCACCTCCTCAACGCCAAGTGCGCGCTTGAGTGCAGCGGCCGATTTTGTGCGCTCGTTACCGGAGATGCGGTCAGCCTTTGTGCCCACGACAAGAAAGGTTCTGCCCGTTTCCTTCAAGTAGCGGATGAGTTGTGCGTCACTGTCTTGCGGCGGGATTTTACTGTCCACCAGGCAGATGCAGAGAGCCAGCGTAGGACGCAAAGCGAGGTACGGCTCGATGAACGCAGGCCAGCCCGCCGAGATCGACTTCGATATCTTGGCGTATCCATAGCCAGGAAGATCGGCAAAGAACAACACCGGCTGGGCGCTGGCAGCAGATTCGTGCAGGGCAAAGAAGTTGATGGCCTGCGTGCGCCCCGGTGTGGAGGACACGTGTGCCTGCTTAGATCCGACCAGCGCGTTCAGCAGGCTTGACTTGCCGACATTCGAGCGCCCGAGGAACGCAATCTCCGGGACCGTAGGCGGCGGGAAGTGATCGGGTGAAGTCGCCGATAGAAGGAATTTCGGAATGAGGCGCATCACTTTGATTCTCGCAGATGGCGCTGGACGAAGCGGCGGCGACCGCAGTCATGTCCAGTCATCGAGCGGGTATGGGATGTTCTCCGATTTCTTTGCGGCTCCGCTTAGCGGACGATACTGCTGGTTTTTCAGCAGTGGAAACGTGTCGAGGAATGGCAGCCGCAGATCCGATTGGACCGCATGCTGCAGCCGGGCGGGAATCTCCACCTCAAGCCACGCTACATGGGTGACCGAGTGAATGGCGCGGACTTCGCCAAGTAAAACTGTCAAGGCATCGACGGTGCGCTGCAGAGAGCCCTTTTCCATGAGTAGTCGTACACCGACATACGGCTCGACGATCAAGGGACCGGCCACCCGCATCGCTTCGTCGTAAGCCATGCAGGCGGCGATGGCGCAGGCTTCCGGATAAGAGTGACGGGGCAGGTAGCTACCACCCGTCAGCCTGACCTCGACGCCGACGAGGGGCAAGTACCGGACTGGTCCATGCTCGAAACGGCGAAGTAATGCCTGGTTAATCGCAGTGCAGCTCTCCTCCGGCAAGGGACACGCCGCATCCACGGAAACGGAGCAGAACTCGCCGGGACGAGGTGTCAATTGCAGGTGTACGTGACCGAAGTGGCCACGTCCATCGAAGTAGCGAATGTACTTGCGTTCGCCGCGAGCGGGGTAACGGATGGTCTCGCGATAGGAATGAGATGGAGTGAAATCCCTTGCGCGCATTGCAGACGATCGGCTCCTGGGCATCGTCTCTGACTGACATTTAGATTGCCCGAAGTACACTCCGGATCGCAATCGGTGGAGCACGATGAGGGGCAGCCGTCCAGATTCGGAGAATATCAGGCGGTTTTTGCGCCTCGTTTCACTGCTGGGTACGGAAAAGTCCGGAATTTTGATCTCTGATTCTTGACATATTCCTATATGGGAATATTATCTCTGTATGGCACGTGCCGCTACTACCCTGGATGTCTTCAATGCTGTGGCCGAGCCGCGGCGGCGGGAAATCCTCGATGTGCTGGGCGACGGCCGCGAACGCGCAGTGAGTGAAGTGGTGGAGGCGGTCGGAATGCCGCAGCCTTCGGTGTCCAAGCACCTTTCAGTTCTGCTCAAAGTCGGGGTGGTCACTGTGACACGCAATGGACAGATGCGGATGTACCGGCTGAACGGGAGCAATCTGAAGCCCGTCCACGACTGGGTCAAAACCTTCGAGCAGTACTGGTCACACCAGATCGACCAGATCAAGGAACGTGCGGAGCGCAAGATGCGCGACCGCAAACAACAGGCAGATAACAAGGAGGAATTATGAGCGCAACAGTGCGCACCATGGTGCAGCCCGTCGCGGAAGAAGCCATCCGCACGTTCTCCATCAGGCGTGAAGAACGGATCGAGGCGTCAATCGACATTGTCTTCGAGACCACACTCGAACAGATGGGATCGCTGAATGTGAAACCGGACGGCGTACCGATGCCGATGAAGCTCGAAGCCTGGCCCGGAGGCCGCTGGTTTCGCGAGTTGAGCGACAACAACGGCCACATGTGGGGACACGTGCAGGCGATCAAGGCGCCTGAACTGCTTGAGATCTATGGACCGCTCTTCATGTCCTTTCCCGCCACCTCGAATCTCCAATTCCGCCTCAAAGCAGACGGCGATGCCACGATACTTCGCTTCGTTCACACCGCGATGGGGCTGATTCCGGAGGATGTATCCGCGAATGTGAGCACAGGGTGGAACAACATGCTGGAACATATCCGCGCCGCCGCCGAAGCCCGCAAGGCCGGCCGGCGCTGATCGGATCGCGTGAATGGTCGCGAGCTTGGTTCCGCGGCAAGAATTGAGAACCAACAACACGAAGCACGAGGAGAGAGACATGGATAAGGAAAGAGAGACCGAGACGAAGATGAAGACGCCCCCGATCGTGTCGCCGCAAGAGTGGGAGGCCGCGCGCGAGCAACTGCTCGTGAAGGAAAAAGAGTTGACGCGGCAACGCGACGCGCTGGCCGCAGAGCGTCGGCGGATGCCCTGGATGGCCGTCGAGAAGAAGTATGAGTTCCAGGGGCCCAAGGGCAAAGTGAGCCTGCTCGATCTGTTCGAAGGCCGCCGTCAGTTGATTCTCTATCGCGCCTTCTTCGAGCCTGGCGTGTTCGGATGGCCTGACCATGCCTGCCGCGGCTGCTCCCTTGGAGCTGACCAGGTCTCTCACCTCAGCCATCTGAACGAGCGCGACACCACGCTCGTGTATGCCTCGCGCGCACCGCAGGCGGACATCGCGCGTCTGAAGACGCGCATGGGCTGGGAGATGCCCTGGTACACCATCACGGACAGCTTCGACAAGGACTTCGGCGTGGACGAATGGCACGGCCACAATGCATTCATC
>JBJMGC010000143.1:0-8162 GCA_045808105.1 Acidobacteriaceae bacterium
CAATCACCGGGACGCCTGGGTCTATGGCGCCGTAGATCCGAACAGCGGCACGGCCGCCATGCTTGAAGCAGTGCACGGCTTAGGCAAACTGCTGAAATCCGGCTGGAAGCCGAAACGCACGATCTATTTCTGTAGTTGGGACGCCGAGGAGGAGGGCCTGATCGGCTCGACCGAATGGGTGGAAGATCACGCCAAGCAGCTCGACCGCGCGGTGGCCTACTTCAATACTGATGTCGGCGTCTCCGGCTCTGAGTTTGAGGCTGCGGCGGTGCCGTCACTGAAGCAATATGTCCGTGATATTGCTGCCGAGGTTCCCAGCCCGCATGGAGGCTCCGTGTTAGACGCATGGAAGACAGAGGCTTCGCGGACTGGCACTTCCGCTTCTATGGAAGAAGCACACAGCGAAGCGCCGCAGCACGGGCCGGTCCAGGTCGGCGATCTAGGCTCTGGCTCTGATTTCACGCCGTTTCTGCAGCATGCCGGCGTGCCTTCCGCAGACATCGGATCGCGCGGCCGCTATGGTGTGTATCACTCCGTCTTCGACAATTATGCGTGGTTCACACGCTTTGCCGATCCAACCTTTGTGTACGAGCAACAGCAGGCACGCGTCTTCGGGCTCGAAGTGTTGCACATTGCCGACGCGGATGTGCTGCCTTATGACTATGTGACCTATGCCAAGGAGATCGCAACCTACCTGAAAGCTGCGGAGGCCAAGTCAGACAAGGCAGGCACGCATCTGAGCTTTGCCTCGGCGAATGCCGCCGTGGGAAGGATGCTGAGTTCTGCGGAAGCGGCATACTCACAGCAAAAGTCTGCGGCCGGCGACTTGAACGCCATGAACGAGAAGCTGCGCCAAGTCGAGGCTGACTTGCTCGATCCGCACGGTCTGCCAGGCCGGCCCTGGTTTCGCCACACGATCTATGCACCGGGGGAGTACACCGGATATGCCGCCGTCGTGATTCCGGGTGTGAACGAGGCGATCGACGCAAACAATCGCGATCGCGCGCAGAAAGAGCTGGACGATCTGACCGCTGCGCTCGACCGCGCGTCAGGCGACTTGAAAGCTGCGGCCGGCGAGTAGGCGACCATCCGCTTACATCAGCTGTGTGGGAAAGGGAGATCCGAAGCCGAGCGCATGCCTCAGGGCAAGGGCCCCGACGAGAACTGCAACAAATAAGCCGGTGAGGAGAACGTCCTGCGCGACGGTGTTGATGCCCTCCCTGAACGCCGCATATTGAAAGCAGAAGTACATCGGCAGGTCGGCGGCCGCCACCACGATCAGGACACCCACCATGCCATAGTGATGGAAACCCCAGGGAAGACCGGCAAAAAGCGTGACGCAATATACGGCCTGAGCAAAGGCGTTGTAATGCGAGCGCTGCAGTGCAAAGATTGCGGGACTGATGGTGCTGTAGAGCAAGGTGTGCCACAGGCCGACGCCCAGAATGCCGACCATCCATGCTGCATCATGATATCGATGGTTGTAGACCAGACGGATGAAGATATCTCCGAAGCAGACGACGAGCGTAAGCAGCACGGCGCCACCCAGTAAAACCAGCCTGCGGTACTTCAGCAGCTGCGCTCGATATTCAGGACGGGGCAGGTCCTGGAACTTGGCGAGGAATGGAAATCCTACTTTCGTACAGAACTGATTGATGATCTGCCGGGGAATATCCGACATGGAATACGCCACACCATAAAGCCCCAGCAGGCTCAGCGTGATGAGCTTGCCAAGAATCAACTTGTCCGATTGTGAGGCCAGGAAGGTGAGCGCGGTGCCCACCATGATCCACTTGCCGAACTTCACGATTGCCTTGACCGCATCTCTGTCCCACGCAAATTTGGGTGGAGTAAACGGCTTGAACCAGTAGGTAGCGGCACATCGTATCGCTTCGGCGATGAGCCGTCCGCCCACCAAAGCCCAGATCGTCGGACTGATCAGCGCCCATATAACTGTCGCAATACAGGTCACTAGTTGATTGAACAGCTCGAGCATCGTCAACTCGCGCACGCGCAGATGGCGCGCCATGCTGAGGACAATAGGAGATGTATGGGCAGTAATAATGCACGTAAACCCGAGCGCGATCAGAACGGGCAACAGCAGAGGCTGGTGATAGAAATGCGCAACAGGCCACGCCAGTATCCAGCAGCCGCTCGCGATGACATAGCCGCGAATGTATTCGATCGTCCACGCGGTGTTCACGAAACTGGGTTCGTCTCCGCGCGGATTCTGAATTACGTTGTCCTGCAAACCCAGATGTGAAAACAGGTAGAGCCCTACGATGATCGCCGTCGCCAGTGACAGAAGTCCGAAGTAAGCCGGCAGGAAGAGATAGGCAAATATCAGGCTGTTCAGCAGACGAAGCGCCATGCTTCCCGCGGTCGTCAACCCGACAAAGATAGTTCCATCGAGCGCTCTCCGCTCCAGCTTGCGGCGGCTGATATCAGAATGAATGGGCGAGTCCTGCGGGGGGCCGATGTTGGGACCCAACAGCGGTTCAGCACGGCCATCCAGCTCAGTCGTGTACTCTCCGCTCACTGCTCACCCTTTCCGAGATGAGATGCGCCAGACTCACCCGGTGCATGGCGCATGGATGCACCGGCATTGAAATTCATCACTGCAATCAAAAAGGTAAGCTCCGGGCAGCCGCAGCTCACCTGGGCACCCATGCATGGGGAGTCAGTTCTTCGCGACGAGCTGTTGCGCCTGCAGCGTTACCAACTCGGAGAGGTCTTTCTTCTCCAACCCATGCACTTCCTTGTTAAAGGTGTCCACTTTACTGGACCAGTTCATGGAGCAGAACTTCGGCCCGCACATGGAACAGAACGCCGCTTCCTTGTAGTAGTCGTCAGGAAGAGTCTCGTCGTGCATGGCACGCGCCGTCTCCGGATCCAGTGAGAGCGCGAACTGCTTCTCCCAGTCGAAGGTGTAGCGCGCATAGCTGATGGCGTCGTCGCGGTCGCGCGCGCCGGGCCGATGCCGCGCGACATCGGCCGCGTGGGCGGCAATCTTGTACGCAATGATGCCGTCCTTGACATCCTTTTCGTTGGGCAGACCCAGATGTTCCTTCGGCGTCACGTAGCAAAGCATCGAAGCTCCGTGCCATCCGATCATCGCCGCGCCGATCGCACTGGTGATGTGGTCGTATCCGGGGGCGATATCGGTCACCAGCGGCCCAAGAGTGTAGAACGGAGCACCGAAGCAGTACTCAACTTCCTTGTCCACCTGTTCCTTGATCTTGTCCAGCGGCACGTGACCGGGACCTTCGATCATGACTTGCACATCGTCCTTCCACGCCCGTGCCGTCAGCTCGCCCAGTGTCTTCAGTTCGGCAAATTGCGCCGCATCGCTCGCATCAGCGATGCAACCCGGCCTCAGGCCATCGCCCAGCGAGAAGCTGACATCGTGCTTCGCCATTACCTTCACGATGCGATCGAAGTTCTCATAGAGGAAGTTCTGCTTGTGGTGGTGCGTCATCCATTGCGCAAGGATGGCGCCACCGCGGCTGACGATGCCGGTGATACGGCTGGCCACCATCGGGATGTATTGGACCAGCACGCCGGCGTGCACGGTAAAGTAGTCGACGCCCTGCTCGGCCTGCTCCTCGATGACCTCGAGGTAGACATCAATGTTCAGGTCCTCGAGCCGCTTCACACGGTTCAATGCCTCATAGATGGGCACAGTACCGATGGGAACGGGAGAATGGCGAAGGATGGCTTCGCGAATCTCCGGGATATTGCCGCCGGTCGAGAGGTCCATCACGGTATCCGCGCCAAAGCTGACCGCGGTGTGAAGCTTGGCGAGTTCCTCATCGATGTTCGAGGTGACAGCGGAGTTGCCGATGTTGGCGTTGATCTTGCAGCGAGACGCGACGCCAATCGCCATTGGCTCCAATTCGGGATGATTGATGTTCGCGGGGATAATGAGGCGCCCGGCTGCGATTTCGGCACGGATCAGCTCGGCGTCAAGCTGCTCCCGCTTGGCAACAAATTCCATCTCCTGGGTGATGCGGCCGAGGCGGGCGTAGTGCATCTGGGAGACATTACGATCGCCAGTGCGCTCCACTTCAATGCGGCGTGCCTCGACCCATGGCGCGCGCGGCTTCAGAATCTCCGTGGCGGCGTAGCTCTCGTGTTCTGCGTTGTGGCTCATCCGTATCTCCCGCCAGACGTGATCGGAGCGCCATCGTCCGCGCCTCCAACACGTGTGGTCTCAGCCTGATTATAGCGGGGCTGCCGGGTTCCCTGACTCGTGAAGCCCTAGAGCGTAACCCGCATCTAATGCGCCGCTTGACGGTTGTACAGCCGGCGACCTAACCTGAGATCATCCCATGCAGCAGCGCTCCCAGACATTTCGTATCGGTCTCGCAGTAGTGGTGGTTCTCGGCGTGATCGCCTGGCTCGCCGTGAGCGGCATCCAATCGAATAAGAGCTACTACGTCACGATTAGCGAATTGCAGGGCATGGGAAACAAAGCCTTTACACGACACCTCCGCGTCGCGGGGAATGTTGCACCTGGTTCCATCGAGCGCAACGGCACCCACGCGCAGTTCGTGCTCGTCGAGTTGGGGAAGAAGCTGCCGGTGCAGTACGCCGGCGTGGAGCCGCCACCCGATACATTCAAGGACGATGCCCAGGCACTTGCGATTGGCACCTACGGCCGCGACGGCGTCTTCCACGCGACGGAGCTGCAGGCCAAGTGCGCGTCCAAATACGCTCCCGCGCAGAAGCCTGGCGGACCAGCACCTGCGGACAAAACGGCCGCGCTGCACACACCCCCTTCCACCAGCGCCAACTGACTCGCTCGCTATACTGCGAGTGCCTATGTCAGTATCTGTCGCCACAGTGCAGGACGTGTCTAAGCTCTATGGACGCTTCGCCGCGCTGCGCCACGTGAGCGCCACGTTTGAGCCAGGGCGCTGCTACCTGCTGCTGGGTGAGAACGGCGCGGGCAAGTCCACCCTGCTGCGCGTGCTTGCCGGGCTGCTGCGGCCGACGCTGGGCACCGTTCGTGTGCTCGACCGGCCTGCAACGGAAGCGCGCGGCAGCATCGGATACATGAGCCACGCGGCGATGCTCTATGACGAGCTGACAGCGGGCGAGAACTTGGAGTACACGGCGAAACTCTACGGGGGCCAGCAGTGTCTCAGTCCCGACCACGCGCTACGCATGGTGGGGCTGGATCCTGCGCTGGCCCGGCCAGTCGGGCAATATTCGCAAGGCATGCGGCAGCGGACCTCGCTGGCGCGCGTGCTTCTTTCCCAGCCCGCATTGCTACTGCTGGACGAGCCCTTCTCAAATATGGACCGCGCGAGCGCCGAGCGCATGCTGGCACTGCTGGCCGAGTTGCGCCGCGCTGGACGAACGATAGTGCTGACAACACATCAACGCGAGCTGGCCGAACCAATGGCTGACGTCGTGCTCATGATGCAAAGCGGAACGCTTACGACTGCGGAGACTGTATGAAGACCAACGCGGCGCGCATCCTAGATAGCTTTGGCATTCCATACACGCTGCAAGAATACGAGGTGGATCCGGAAGACCTGCGCGCGACTACCGTTGCAGCAAAGATCGGCATGCCTGCGGAGCAGGTCTTTAAGACGCTGCTGTGCGCGTTGGGAGCCAGCGACTACGTCTTTGCGGTCGTTCCAGGTGATGCGGAATTGGATTTCAAGAAGCTGGCGAGGGCGGCGGGGGCACGCAAGGCGGAGATGGCCGCGCTGAAGGATGTGCAGCCGCTGACCGGCTACATCCGCGGCGGAGTCACCGTTTTCGGGGCGAAGAAGGCCTATCCGGCGTTTGCCGACGAAACGATCGAGCTCTTTGACGCCATATCGGTATCGGCTGGACATCGCGGCGTGCAGATCGTGCTCTCTCCCGCGGACTACCTGCGGGCGACCGGCGCCACGATCGCAGACCTCACGAAGGATGCGGCCTGATGGGCGCCGCGCTGTGGGCGCATCTGCAGAAGGACCTGCGCATCGAGTGGCGCGCGAAAGACGCGATGCAGTCGATGCTGTTCTACGCGCTGCTGGTAGTTGTGCTCTTCTCTCTCGCCTTCGATCCGACTCGTGAAACTTCGCGGGAATATGCTGGCGGCGTGATGTGTGTTGCGGTGCTGTTTGCCGCAGTTCAGGCACTGAACCAGGCGTGGTCGCGGGAGCTGCGCGGCAACGTCCTCGATGCCCAGCGCATGTCTCCAGCGCCGGCGAGCGCGCTCTATCTGGCAAAGGTGCTGTCGAATTTTATCTTTGTGCTGATTGTCGAAGCGGTGCTGACGCCAGTCTTCGTGATCTTTTACAACCTGCATCCTGTTGGGGATGGATGGCTGTTCTTGGTTATCCTGCCACTGGGAAGTTGGGCGCTGGTGGGGAACGGCGTGTTCTTCGCGGCGCTATCCCTGCGGGCACGGTCGCGGGAGCTGCTGCTGCCGCTGGTGCTCTTCCCTATCTTCATTCCGGCGCTGCTCGCGATGGTATTGGCAGCGACCGATGTGCTGACCGGCGAGGCCGATCCCGGACTGTGGATCAAAATGCTGGTCGGCTACGACATCATCTTCACGGTGCTGAGCGTGCTGCTCTTCGAAACGGTGTTGCACGCGGAGTGAGGACTTGGTTTCCGGGTGGATGCGTCGGCGGCGCCGCTACTCACCTGACAATTGCCTGTGCTTCATGCGTGTCGAGCCATCGCAAGGTGCACGATTTCCCCGATCATTTGCGTATAGGAAAGGCCGGATTTCTTCGCGGCCATGGCAAACTCCTGTCCGCTCGAGAGCCATGGATTGGGATTGGCTTCGATGACATAAACCTCGCCTTTGCTCGATACGCGCATGTCGATGCGTCCATAATCCCGAAGCTTGACGGCACGATAAGCTTTAAGCGCAATCTCGGTGAGCTTGGTTACGTTTTCCTCATCGAGGTCCTCGGCGATCGCCGACTTCGTCAGCTTATAGGCGTCTGAGTTTTTCTCAAACTTTACATCTTGGCTGGCAATTTTGGGCATTCCCTTGGGAAGCTTCGAGAGATCAAGCTCCACAAGGGGAAGTGCATATGCCGTTTCGTAGCTGCCGAGGATAGCGGCGTAGATCTCGCGTCCTTCGATGTATTCCTCGATCAAGGCAGGAGAATCGAATTCCGTCTGTATATAGTGGACGCGCTCCATCAGCTCCTTCACGTTGGTAACGACGGCAGCGGCATCGATGCCGATGGATCCATCTTCGGAGGTGGGTTTCACAATCAGTGGGAACGAGATGTCGTGTGCGTGATCAATATTGCCGCGATAGGAGGTCGCGAAGTAGGGCGACTGAATTCCGTAAAAAGCGAACATCTTCTTGGCAATGGATTTGTCCTGCGCAAGGACATTCGCATGCGGTCCCGAGCCGGTGTAAGGGATGTCAAGCATATCCAGGAATGCAGTGACGTTCATCTCCTTGGTGTCATCGCCCGCATAGGATTCCGTGAGGTTGAAAATGAGATCCGCACCACACTTCGCTAGGCCGAGGAGTGATTGCCGGCGGCCGTCGAGAACGTAATATGACGGCTCATGACCGAGCTTCTCCAAGGCTTCGAAGATCTCTTCGCGGTCGTGCTTTACCGGCTTCTTCTTGCGTTTCGTTTGCCCCTTGCGCTTGCGCGGTGCAGGAACTTCTTCCTGCTCGTCAGCAGGTTCTTCTTCCCACACGTCGTACAGCACGGTTACTTTCAGCTTCGTTCCATTCATGCTTCCTCCAATCCGAGCGACGGTGGCTCCCGCCCCGTCTCAGGGATGAGTGAACTTCCCACGGATGAGGTAATTCATTGAGAGCGCAGTTGTGTACACCGTGAACTCCGTCAGGTACTCGGGCTCACGTCGAAGATCCACGCGCAGACCCAACTCCTCAACACGCTTGCAAATGGCTTCAACGAGTCGCTTGACGATGGGGCGTTGCACGCCGCTCCAATACGCGACCTTGTCGATAATAGGTTTGCGATGTTGACGCAGCATCTCCTGGGCGGGCCGCACGCCCTTGCGCCGGCTTGCGGAGATATTGAAGATGTCCGCCAAATCCGTATCCATCGCGATTTCGTGCACCGGAATATCTTCCGGCGGGGTGAGGAGATAGAACTCGCCGACTGTCGCTTCCATTTCATCGACGGTGATATCCGTGCGGCCACGACGGCGGA
>JBJMGC010000144.1:0-19647 GCA_045808105.1 Acidobacteriaceae bacterium
CAACTGGGAGCCGTATATCGCGACTGCGGTTCAGCGGATGCGTAACAGTGGCATCTCCTCCATGGCAGCAATCTGCCTTGCTCCACAGAACTCGCGCACCAGCGTTGGGCTCTATCGGCGCGCGGTGCTTGCGGAAACCGGCGATGATCTGCGGGTAGACTTCACGGAAACCTGGGCGGATCATCCGTTGCTCATCAAGGCATTCGCGGAGCGGCTGCGCTCAAAATATGGCGAGCTGACTGCGGAGCTTGGCCGTTCAGTTCCCGTGCTCTTCACTGCGCACAGCGTGCCCTGCCGCACGATTCAGAGCACTCAGCAGACCGAACCTGATCCCTATGCCATCGAGGCGAAACGGACCGCTGCTCTGATCGCGGCGCAACTCGCTAGTGACGGTCTCCGCGGTACAGACTGGTTTTTCGGCTTTCAAAGTCAGGGCATCTCCGGTGGCCCATGGATTGGCCCGACCGTTGAAGCCACTCTTGCTGCGCTGCGCCAAGCCGGACACACCGCCGCGATCATCCACCCTATCGGCTTTCTCTGCGATCATGTCGAAATCCTTTATGACATCGACATCGGATTCCGCGAATTCGGTGAACGGATCGGACTGCGCATCGAGCGCCCCGAGTCTCTCAACGAATCGCCTACCCTGACCCGCGCTCTCGCCGACCTCGCCCAAAGCGCTCTGGCGCGCCTCTCCGGGCGTACAGTCGCCGTCCCGGTTCCGTGAAGAAGCGCATCGCGATCGTCGGCGGAGGTATCAGCGGGCTCACTGCAGCGTACATACTCCACCGCGACTACTCGGGCACCTGCGAGTTCACTCTGTTCGAAGCGGCCAGCCGTCTCGGCGGCATTATCGAAACGGTTCGCAGCGAAGGTTTCGTCATTGAGTGCGGGCCTGATTCCTGGGTGACCGAAAAACCCTGGGCAGAAGAGCTGGCGCGCGAACTAGGACTTGCCCACGAATTGATATCTTCCAACGATCATCAGCGCCGCACTTACATAGCGCGCGAGGGAGCGCTCACTCCTTTGCCCGATGCAATGCACATGATGGTGCCAGGCGATCTAAATGCCGTAATGGCCTCCCCGCTGTTCACCGACGCGGCAAAACGCGCGTATGCTGCAGAGCCTTCACGTGCCGCAGAGCTGCGCGAGAGCGCGTTGCTGCATCGCGGAATCGACGCGGACGAAAGTGTCTCGGCATTCGTCCGCCGTCACTTTGGAGATGAGGTCGTCGAGACTGTCGCAAGACCGCTGCTCGCTGGAGTCTTCGGCGGTGATATCGATAAGCTGAGCACGCGGGCCTTACTTGGTCCATTCGTGACCATGGAAGCACGTCATGGATCGCTCATCGCAGCCCTGCAGCAGCGCAGCCGTCAGTCCAAGGCTCCCGTCTTCACCACTTTGGCAAGTGGTCTTGGCACATTGACTGACCGTATTTTCGAAACACTTCCGGCAGCCTCGGTGCGACTCTCGACTCCCGTGCTGGCACTCGATCAGTCTGCCACCGGGTGGACATTGGAAACGACAACCGGCCGCGAGCATTTCGATCGCCTCCTGCTTGCGACTCCACTGGATACCACGCGCCAGCTGGTTGGCTCACTTCCGCCGGCAGCGGCACAGCAAGCAGCCGATTTGCTGCCGCAAAACGCAACCTCCGGATTAGTCGTCGCGCTGGGCTATGGAGCGCATACCAACCCCGCCCCAAACATTCCCGAAGGCTTTGGATTTCTCCTAGCAGCGAACCCGCTGACAAGCCACTCTCTTCTCGCGTGCACATTTTTTAACCAGAAGTTTCACCACCGCGCTCCGGAAGGCGCCACGCTTCTGCGAGCCTTCTTCGCCAGTTCTGCGGCAGATGAGCTCTCTCATTATGCCGACATCGAGATCGCGGGCATCGCTCGCGATCAGCTCACCGCGTTTCTAGGTCCCATTCCGAAACATGCGAACGTCACGATTGTGCGTCGCTGGCCGCGTTCCCTTCCACAGTACGAAGTAGGCCATGTCGCGCGCATCGCACAGTCCGAGCTTTGCATATCGGACTTGCATGGATTGGTAGTCGCCGGCAATGCCCTCCGCGGAGTCGGTCTGCCGGATCTGGTCCGCGATGCGACGCAGGCCGCTCATGCACTCGCCCGCAACTGAAAGATGCTACCCCTCTCGCTTCAGAAGGTCCGCTAGCGTCTCTTTATGCCGGCGCTCACGCCGCGTCTGCTCAGGCTCGGGCACAACGATCCTCTCCGGCTTCGGCTGACCGACACGTTCGCGCGCGTTCCGTTTCACGGCCTTGGTCACAGAGAATTTTTCTTTTTTCTTTTTCGCCATAGCCTCTCCTGCCGGAAATGATGTCAGCGCAGCGATCTGCGACCCTAAGTTCAAACGGAAGCAGGCAATTCGTCTCCGAGTCGGGCGGAACGCGCCCTTCAGGGATGTGCCGGTTGCTCGTCCGGTGGAACCTGTTTCAGGAGCCAGTTCACAAATTCTTTTCCCGCCGCGAAGTTGTCCTGCTTGGGAAGCGCTTTGCGAGGGTCCGTGTACTCGTTGTACAGCCACGGGTCCACCACCGTAAATACGGTTCCTTTGCCATACTTAGCCGTGGCCATCACGATGCCGGCCTTGTCTTGCAACAGTGCCGTAGCGGGTGCCTTCAACGAAATCGTGCACGTGTCTTTCATGTAAAGCATATGTGAGCGCTGAAAAACGGGACCTCCGCCGCTGACCGCGATGTAACCCGGTGCACGCTGCTCACCAATGATGTGGTGCGTGAGTATCTCATCGAAGTGGATGCCGAAGCGCTCCGCCAGCAGATTGAGATGGGTAATGTCTGCATTTGCGGGATCGTTCTCCATCAGGAGCAGAACGCCGCCTCGCTTCACCCATTCGGCAACGTGCTCCGCGTCTTCTGGCTGCACATAGTGAGGATGCGGATTCTTCGCCGGATTATCAGGCGAAACAATGATATAGACCTGTGCGCGCTGGAGCCGGTCCGCCGTTGGAGGCTGATACAGCGTATCGAGTGTTGCGCCATGGGTTACGAACATTTGTCCAAAAATTGAGAAGCCGCTGTCGGTGTAGTCATTCCATTTGTAATGGAAGTATTCCTTTTGCCCCGCTGCATTCTGCCTCTGCTGGCTGTTGAACCACGCGTCGACCATCACCGTTTCGCCGCGAGCGTCAGGCTCGACCAGGTTGCGAAACGTCGAGTGCGCGGCACGCTGTGGCCACGCGGCCGAAGCAAACGCCTGGCAAAGAATGATCGCCAACATCGGCAACGCGCTACGTCTGAAGCCTTTGGCGATTCGTAGGACCCGAGAGTGGAATAGAGAGAGCATCGCGCTGTATCGCACCCGCTTGGCGAATGAAACCGCCGCAAGTCCGCGAGTTCTATGTATCAGAAGCGGCATGTGATGTCTGCACATTTATTCAGACGCATCGAGCGATGCGAAATGCCGAATTGATCAGCTCATGGAAAGCATTACTATGGATGACGCGAATGATCGTGATCCATCCGGAGCGTTTGCTCTGCAGACATTCGCGCAGCGTATCCCTCAAAACAGGACAGGCATGAATCAGAGCCAGACCGATCCGAAACAGGAAGAAAGCGGCCCTAACAGCACCCGTCTGGGAAATGTGCGCTGGACAATCTGCGCCATGCTGTTCTTCGCGACCTCCATCAACTACATGGATCGCCAGGTCATCGCCCTGCTCAAGCCCACGCTTCAGCACACCATCGGACTCACAGAACTAAACTACGGCTACATCGTCGATGCATTCCAGGCTGCTTACGCCATCGGCCTGCTGGTTGCCGGCCGTCTGGTGGACAAGATCGGCACCCGCATCGGCTACATCCTCATCATGGGGATCTGGAGTCTCTCCGCGATGGGGCATGCGCTAGCCAACACCGCGCTCGAGTTCGGCTTCGCGCGCTTCTTTCTTGGCATCGGGGAGTCCGGCAACTTTCCCGCCGCCATCAAAACAATCGCCGAATGGTTTCCGCAGAGCGAGCGCTCGCTGGCTACGGGCATATTCAACTCCGGCGCGAATGTCGGAGCCATCCTCGCCCCGCTCATTGTGCCCTGGGTTACGATCCGTTTCGGATGGCGTGCCGCCTTCCTCACCACCGGCATCTTCAGCGCACTCTGGATTCTTTGGTGGTGGAAGAATTACCGCAAGCCCACGGACCATCCCACACTCACCGGAGCCGAGCTGCGTCACATCTACAAAGAAGCCGCGACGCAGATGGGGCCATCTACGCCCTGGATCCGGCTGCTCGGTTATCGCCAGACCTGGGCGTTCTCAATCGCGAAATTTCTCACCGACCCTATCTGGTGGTTTTATCTCTTCTGGTTGCCTTCCTATTTCAGCGCGCGGTTTCACCTCAATCTTTCTCATCTCGGTCTGCCACTCATCCTCATCTACAACATGTCGGCTGTGGGCAGCATCGCCGGAGGATGGCTGCCTGGACCATTTCGAAGGATGGGATTCTCGGCTGAAGGAGCACGCCTCGCGGCAATGCTCTTCTGCGCCTGCCTCGTCGTGCCCGTCTTCACCATCGGACATCTACAGTCTGAGTGGGCCGCCATAGGGTTGCTGGGCTTGGCTGCAGGAGCGCATCAGGGATGGTCGGCTAACCTCTTCACGACGGTATCGGATATGTTTCCTCGCACCGCCGTCGGTTCGGTTACGGGCATTGGCAGCATGGCCGGTTCGGTGGGTGGATTTCTGATCGCCTTCTACGCAGGACATCTCTTGCAACGGACGCACAACTACAGCAGCCTCTTCGTGCTTGCATCGAGCGTCTATCTTCTTGCATTGGCGCTGCTCGTTCTGCTCGCTCCGAAGTTGCGGAGAGCCGAGTTCATCGCATGAGCTATTTCATCGCCTGAAAATTCCGAGATCCGTCGTTACTCAACACCAGGTTGCAAACGTCGGTGGCAGCGGTATACGGTCGGATAGAATTGTTAGGATAGGAAGGGTACCGCATGGAGGAACGCGACTTTTTTGATGAGCGGCCGGAGCAGCGCACTCACACGCTCATCTGTCCCCACTGCGGCAAAGCCGACGAATACCCAGTCGCATGGCTGGTCCGGCGCAAGAAAGCTTCGCTTCCACGTCATGCCGACGAGCGTGACCGCGCTCGTTTTGCCAAAGCACAGTCCTATATGGTGCGACGCGATGATGTGGTTGGCTGCAAGAACATCCGCTGCCGTAAGCGGTTTGAAGTCACCACGCTGCAGTCGGTCGCGTTCATCTGATTCTCGTCTGAAGACTCAAAAATAGTCTTTGACTCTCCCTCCGCTGGAGACCTTAGAACAGAAATATGCTGAAGATCGGCGATTTTTCCTCGCTCTCGCAGGTTTCCATCAAGACCCTCCGGTACTACGACGAGCGCGGGCTGCTGGCGCCTGTGCATGTCGATCCGGAGACCGGGTACCGCTACTACTCGGCATCCCAGCTCTCGCAGCTTCATCGCATCCTCGCGCTCAAGGATTTCGGATTTTCCCTCGAGCAGATCGCGACATGTCTGAAAGAGAACGTGAGTGCGGAGCAGCTCCGCGGCATGCTGCTGCTGCGTCAGGCCGAGCAGCAGGCGCGTGTTGAGGAGGAACACGACCGTCTGAGCAGAATTCAGAATCGAATCCGTCTCATCGAACAGGAGATGTTTATGTCACAAGAAGTGGTTCTCAAGCAGTTGCCGAAGCAGTGGGTGGCTTCGGTACGGGAGACGATTGCAAACTACCCCTCCGTGGGCCAGCTCTATCCAAAAGTGATCGCCGGGGTGGGACCCGGACTCGTAGGACAGGCGCCGTGTTTCGCGATGTGGCACGATCCCGAATTTCGCGAGTCGAACGTCGACGGAGAGGCGGGAATCTTCCTCAAGGAGCCGGTCAAGGCTACCGGAGGTGTGCGCGTTTACGAATTGCCGCCCGTCGCCGTAGCCAGTGCGATTCACGCCGGTTCCTATCGACGTCTGCAAGAGGCTTACAACGCTTTACTGCATTGGGTCAACGACAATGGCTATCAGGTCACGGGCCCAATCCGTGAGTTGTACCTGCAGAACTCGCAGCCGATTCGGCAGGACGATGAATCCTACGTGACGGAGATACAGGTGCCGATCAGCAAAGAAGCGTAATCGTCATTTTTCCCTGCCGGGTTGATTTGGCACACACATGCGCGACGGGCGCGCGAAGGCCGCACTGACAAGTGACAAGCTTCAGCGGCCTTCCAGCGCCCTCGGCAGTCATGATTAAATAGTGCTGCGCAGGGTCGCCCCTGCGTACGCCGCAGGTAGACCCCTGCCGTATTACGAGGATGATCCGAACTCTATGGCAAATATGAGCCTGCCCCCCGAAGAACGTAACCTGACTCCCCACCAGGTAGAGGCGCTTGACATGCGCCGGCGTCGCGGGTCGATGCTGCTCACCCTCGCCGGCATGTTTGCCATCATCGCTGTGCTGCTCACCTGCTGGGTAGGCCAGGATTTGCAATACGCTCCGGGCTTCTCCCGCCCCATGACCTACTACTTCCTGGTCGCGTGTGGCATCGTTTTTGTGACGCTCGTCAGCGGACTCTATCTGCGCCGCGGCGCTCCTGAAATTCACTAGTACCTACCCCTCGAAGATACGAGTCAGGCGCTGGACTGCCCTATACTGATGGGTTGAGCTGTATCCATCGAATCCTGCAAGGAGCACGTCCTGATGTCCGCTGTCCGCCTAGAGAAAGACTCCCTCGGCTCCGTCGAGGTGCCGGAGAACGCCTACTACGGCGCCCAGACTGTCCGCGCCGTTGAGAACTATCCCATCTCCGACATGCCCTCGCATCCGCTACTCATTCGCGCCTTCGGCATGGTCAAACGGGCCGCTGCCGAGGCCAACAAGTCCCTCGGCCTCATCTCCGACCGCCGCGCCGACGCCATCATCCAGGCGGCGCAGGAGGTGATCGACGGCAAGTGGACCAATGAGTTCGTCGTGGATGTCTTCCAGGCGGGCGCCGGTGTCTCCTTCCACATGAATATCAACGAGGTGCTCGCCAACCGCGCCAACGAGATTCTCGGCGGCAAATTAGGCGAATACGCTGAGGTCCATCCGAACGACCACGTCAACTACGGCCAGTCCACCAATGACGTTTACCCGACTGGCATGCGCATCGGCACACTCCTCGTGCTGGAAACGCTCTATCCCGTCCTTGATAAGTTGGCGGCTACCTTCCGCGAAAAGGCCGCTGAATTTGATGGCATCCTCAAATCCGGCCGCACCCACATGCAGGATGCGGTGCCCATCCGCCTCGGCCAGGAATTCGCCGCCTATGGAGTGGCCATTGAGAAATCAAAGCGCGCCCTGCTGCTGTCCAGCGACGCCCTGCGCGAACTTGGCCTTGGTGGCAGTGCGGTCGGCACCGGCATCAACACGCATCCGGACTACCGGGAGTTGGCCATTGCGAACCTGGCGCGAATCTCCCGCGAAGAGCTCACGCCAGCCGCCGATATGCGCTGGGCCATGCAATCAAATGCCTGCATGGGAGAGGTAAGCGCGGCGCTCCGCGGTGTAGCGCTGGAGATCATCCGCATCTCCAATGACCTCAGGCTTCTCTCCTCCGGTCCGAACACTGGTTTCGCAGAGATTTATCTGCCCAGCCTGCAGCCGGGCTCCTCCATCATGCCGGGCAAGATCAACCCCGTCATGCCGGAGCTCGCCGCCATGGTCAGCTACCAGGTCATTGGCAACGATGCGGCGGTAGCGTTGGCGGTGCAGGGCGGGCAGCTTGAACTCAACGTGATGATGCCCACCATGTCCCACAATGTCATGCAGAGCGCCACCATCCTGGCCAACATGCTGCGCCAGTTCAATGACCGCTGCGTCGCTGGCATCACTGCCAACAAAGAGCGTTGCGCCTTCTACGCCCAGAGTACCGTCTCACTCGCTACGGCGCTCAATCCGTACATCGGCTATGCCAAGGCCGCCGAGATCGTGAAGGAGTCCGTCGCCACCGGTGAGTCCATTATCAAGATCGCCCGTGCTAAGAATCTCCTGAGCGAGGACGAGATCAGCGCCATCCTCGATCCCGTCAGCATGACCGAACCGCAATACCCGCGAGACTCTGCGAGGCAACGTGACCAGCGCGTGAAGGCCTGATCCATGCGCAAGCCAAAGGGCCGCGCTTCCCGGCACACCGGGAACGCAGCCCTTTTCTCCATGAGCGTCGTTATTGTCGTCCGAAGCGGTAATTCAGACCGAGCGTGAAGCCCAGATTGTGCTGGATGTCGCCGCCCCAGGTAGTCAGGTCATAGGTCGGCGCGATCCGGACCGCCAGGCCCGGTCCCAGATTGATGTCGACCGGCACCGCTGCCGCTGCTGTAAACCGCGTCGCATTAGGATACAGACCAACAAGGGACCCTGGGTGCCCTGCAGAGTCAGCATAAAACAGGTTCCGTGTGACTCCGGCGAGCACCTGGCCACTGACGGCGTAGTTCTTCCGCTCCCTGACCCAATACTGTGGCCCCACCATCACCGAATAGTTGCTGATGAAGGGCTGAAATAGCGAATATGGATTGTTCCCCACATAGACGCTCTTGTAATAGCCGCGAAGATCCAATGAAACGCCCAGCTTAGGATTGAACAGGCGCGTAAAACCCGCATTCCAGCCACTTTCGTTCGCGTGTTGCAGGAAATGCCCTGGCCGCATCCGCAGGTAAGCGTAACCGAAGTAAATTTCGTTCTTGTGGCCGTAGGTGTCCTTGACAGCGGCCGCAGTCCGCGCAGCTCGCCGTGCCCGCACGCGTTCCTGCGCCTCACGCGCCAACCGGATGCGCTCCTGCTCGTTCGGGTAATTCGCCTGCGGCTGCGAACCGGAGCTGCCCTGTTGCTGCTGTGCCTGCGATAAAGGATCGCGCGTCAACGGGGTAGGCTGCGTCGGCTGCAGTGGAGTCGGCTGTGCCTCCGTGTCCGGTGCCGGATTCTGCGCCGGCGGTGCACTCTGTGTTGGATTGCCTGTGGTCTGCGCCTGCGTACAAAGAGCGGCGAAAAGAGAAAATGTCAGGAGCGGATACGCTAGGTATCCCAGACTCTTACTGCATTGCATGTATGGTGATGCCTCCACTACTCTGCTGCTGCGGACTGCGGGAAACGTGCTCTCTGTATTAAAGCATCCCGGGTCCCTTTTTACCGTTTCACGCTGGGTGTAGCCCCACGGAAGACGAGTCTCGTCAGGAAAAGCGGCTCTCCGCAGTGATCACTGGATCGCCCATGGTTGTGAACCGGATGGGCCCTTTACACTCGTGTCAGGCAGTGGCGCGTTCGCTGCCCAAATTTTTTTTCCGGCGAGGCTTGCATGCGTTTTCTTCTCGGTTTCGTTCTTGGCATCTTGCTCCTCCCGCTGGCGATCTACGCCTACCTGCAATTTGGCAACGTCCCGGTAGCCGTTGCCGACGAACCTCTTGTCCTGGAACGCTCCATGAGCCATCGCGTCCTGGATGCGCGCATCAACCGAGAGGCACCCAAGTCTTCGCCAATTGAGCCGAGCCCCACAAATCTGCTGATCGGCGCACAGCTCTATCGTGACAATTGCTCGGGGTGCCATGGCTACTACGGTCAGTCCTCACCGTTCGGCAAGCATCTCTTCCCCGAGGCACCCCAGCTCTGGGCTCCGCATCGGAATGGAGTGGTTGGCGTCAGCGATGATCCGGTGGGAGAAACCTACTGGAAGGTGCGCAACGGAATCCGGCTCAGCGGCATGCCGGCCTTCAATAATCTGCTGAACGAGACTCAGATGTGGCAGGTCTCCGTGCTGCTGGCCAATGCCGACAAGCCTTTGCCCGCGACCGTCGTCAGCACCATCAAGCCAGGCGCCCCACCGGCTCCCTAAGGGGAAGGGCGTGGCCAATCCGGCCACGCCTCCGCCTCAGCTCTCCTATTTGAACGAGTAAGTCAGCCCGGCCGTGAACTGGAAGGTGTTCTTCTTGTAACCGAACGGTGGGTTGTTCACGAAGTTGTCCTGCGAACCGAGCGTAAATCCCAGATTCTTGTAGACCGGAAAGAGCAGGCCCGCGATGATCTGGGCACTCCACGCGGAGGGCTGCCCGGAAGGCGTATTGAAGGCCGGCAACACCGTTCCAGCCTCATTGAAGACCAGCCCCTTCGGAAGCTTCTGCATGAAAAGCTCGCCGATCGAGGCACCTATCAGATTGAGAGTCTGCCCCGACGGGAAGTCCGCCGCTGGATAGAATTCCTGTCGTTGATAGTGAATGTCACCCTTTACGTCGAAGGTCCGGTTTTTCTCTCGAATGACCGAATAACCGGCCCCTACGCCGTAAATCTGCTGAACCTGCAAACCTGATCCGATGTTGTGATCGGCACTCGCGTCGAAAAGGTAGTAAAGCCGGGGCGTGACATATTGATCGCGCTCGATGTCCCCATGCAGGATATTTGTCTTTGCGCTTGATGCCGCTTGCACCCCGGCGATGAATGGCTGCGTCACCAGACCGTATGTGGCCGTTGCATCAAAAATTGTTTTGTTCCTCGGCTGCAGCCAGTCGATGCCCGGCTCGCTCCTGACCAGGTTGAGCGCCCCGGTCAGTGTCTCGCTTGTCTGGGTGGACTCGACAAGCGTTGCGCCCAGCGTAAGTCCGCCTATCCATCCCTGCCTGAAGCTGGGTTCACGGGATATCTCCTTCTGGAAGTCATCTCCATTCACGACATAAGCAGCGTCTTTGGTGGGAATGTTCTTCACCTCTCCACCTGTTCCAGATACAGAGACCTGATCGTTTGAGACGCTCAGCGTACCCAGCGGTACCTGGGGTGCCGGTCGGCCTACCTTCAATTTCTCGCCTGGCGAGATCACAGCATATTTCCCACCCGTACGAAGGGATTTGATCTTGGTCCACTCGATCTTGACATCACCGGACATATCGCCATGAAAGACTACGCACCCGCCAGACTCGCTTAGGAGCGTGCCAGTCAGCTGATCGCCATTCGTGAATGTGAGAACATCCACCCCCGGCTTCGCAGCGGCGGCATCCTGCGCAAATGCCCTTGCGGAAGTGAGCACTATCGGGAGTGCCATAAGCGCCACCGCGGCCGCATGAGTAACCCCGGCCCGATAGAAAAGCGCTACGGTTGTATGGCGATACGTCATCTCTGTTCTTCCTCCTGCCTGAAAATGGAACTCGGAGCGTTACATGTTGCGGGAAAGATATCTCCAGCCGCGTTCTTCCATAATACGGTGCAATACAACTCCGCGGATGCTCTGGTCCACACAGGTTGTTAGGATACAGGCAATGGTTTTGAATCGTGCATCAGCCTTGGACGCTTTACGGAGCAGCGACCTGCTCGAAATCGGTAGGTCAGCCAACCAGGTACGCCGCAACCTGCATCCCGAGAATGTCGTCACATACGCATTGCGTGGATTGTCCACGTCTCTTGAAGACGCGCGCCGGGAAGCTGCGTCTCGCAGCGGCAGCGGCGTTGACTTATCCCAAATTCACGATGCGCAAAACGTTTCTCTCGATGACCTGCAAACATCTTTGCTGAACTGCCGGAAGCAACACCCGGAGGTTACATTTCACAATTTGCCCATCTCCAGGCTGGAGACTGTCGCGGTGAATACTCTCCGCCTTACCGAGATGCTCCAGCGCCTGCGGGAGGCCGGACTGCGAACGCTCAGCGCCAACTTCGATCCCCTGCGGCACTCTGCGGGTCCATCCGATAGCCTGATGACGCTCCTCCCCACGGCCGCGGAGTGTGACCTTCGCGTCTCCATCTCCATCACTGTTGGCAGCTCGGAATCTCTTGACCAGCGGGTCGACACCATCGCCGTCGTTCGCGCTCTTCAGCAGGAGTCAAATGCGATTCACGCCGTGCGGGTATGCGTCCATCATGCCGCTATACCGGACGCCCGCCGCGAAGAAGAAGCCACTGCGGTGGATTATCTGAAAACCCTGGGAGTGACGCGGCTCTTCCTCGATAACATCGAGCACTTGCAAACGGACTGGTCGGTGATGGGACCCAAGGTTCTGGAGTTGGCCCTACATTTCGGCGCAGATGATGCCGGTTCTGTTCCCTGGTCGCAAGCAGGTACCCTTGAGCCCTCTCATCACGGTGGCGAGTCCGAGCTACGCCGCATTATCCGGGATGCGGGCTTCCGTCCGGTGGAGCGGGATGCGCTCTTCCGCCAAAGCCTGCTGCGCTAAAGCGAATTTCCTTTCTAAATCGAAGGGGAGTAAACTCCGCGGTGCCGGTCACGACCATGAATCCGCATTAGCATCCGGCAAAACACGTACAATCAGCTTGTGAGCCGTTTCCGGGCTTCATGCCCGCGTGCCGGCCCCGACAAGAGATGCGTCTGATCGAGCTTGCAGCGTTCCTCCAGCACACAGCCGTGAATGCCGGGCTCTGGCTTTATACGCAGCGCGGCGTCGGCCATTACCTGCGCACCCACTACGGCAACGATCCGGTCAACAATCCGTTTCGCTACCTCTATCAGTGGAACGCCTTCGATACCACGTTGCTCATTCCGTACTTCCTGGTCATGATCGTGCTCGCCTTCTACGGCATGCATCGTTACCAGCTCGTCTATCTCTATTACAAGCATCGTGATCGCGCCGTCACGGAACCACCCAGCCGCTTTGATCAGCTGCCGCGCGTCACAGTGCAATTGCCTATCTTCAACGAGCAGTACGTCATCGACCGGCTCATCGACGCCTGCTGCCGCCTGGAATATCCGTCTGACCGGCTGGAGATACAGGTGCTCGATGATTCGACGGACGAGACGCAGGAAGTAGCCAACGGCCTGGTGGAGCGCTATCGCGCGCTCGGACACGACATCGTCTATCTGCATCGCACGGATCGGTACGGGTACAAGGCCGGCGCACTCGATGCGGGCTTGAAGCAGGCTTCAGGCGAGCTTATCGCCATCTTCGACGCCGACTTCGTGCCATCGCCCGACTGGCTCATGCAGGTGGTCCACCACTTTGCGGAGCCACGCATCGGCATGGTGCAGACGCGCTGGACGCACCTGAATCGGGACTACAGCTTTCTCACTCAGGTCGAAGCCATTCTGCTTGATGGCCATTTCGTTCTGGAGCACGGCGGCCGCTCGCGTTCTGGAGTCTTCTTCAACTTCAACGGCACCGCCGGCATGTGGCGTCGCGATGCAATCCAAGAGGCCGGCGGCTGGCAGCACGACACACTCACTGAGGACACGGACCTGAGCTACCGCGCTCAGCTCAAGGGATGGCAATTTCGTTACTTGCAGCATGTCGCCTGCCCGGCGGAAGTGCCGATTGAGATGACCGCCTTCAAGACCCAGCAGGCGCGTTGGGCCAAAGGCCTCATCCAGACATCGAAGAAGATCCTGCCCAAGGTTTTTCGCAGCGATGTTCCGTTCCACACAAAAATTGAAGCCTTCTATCACCTCACGGCGAATATCAGCTATCCGCTCATGGTTGTGCTTTCCTTGTTACTGATGCCGGCCATGGTGATCCGCTTTTATCAGGGATGGTTCCAGATGCTGCTCATCGACGTGCCGCTCTTCATGGCCTCTACATTCTCTATCTCCTCGTTCTATCTCGTCTCACAGAAGGAGCTATATCCGCGCAGCTGGCTCAAGACATTTCTCTATCTCCCCTTTCTCATGGCGCTCGGCATTGGGCTTACCGTCACCAATACACGAGCCGTCCTGGAGGCCCTGTTTGGCATCAAGAGCTCCTTCAAGCGGACGCCGAAATACCGGGTGGAGAAGAAAGGTGAACGTGCGCAGGCGGCCAAATACCGAAAGCGGCTGGGCGTCGTACCCTGGCTGGAACTGCTCATCGGCTGCTATTTCGCGCTCACCATCGCCTACGCGATTACCAATGAAAACTACTTCACGATTCCCTTCCTTCTGCTCTTTGTAGTTGGATACTGGTACACCGGATTGCTGTCGCTGCTGCAGGGCCGCTTCGAACGCTGGCGTGGCGAAGCCAATCTGGAGGAGTCTTCTCCCAAGCCCTTTCCAGTTGGTGTGTAACTACTAACGCCTACATACAACTCTGCAGCGGGTGCTACCATCTGATCGCTGTTGCTGGGACTGCGGTCACCGTAGGACATATCCCTCGCCTGACAGGCGGCTGCACAATCTTTTTAGGAAAGGTTGGGATTGCGTCATGTTCGTCATCTGGTGGATCATCGTCGGCCTTATCGCCGGATTCATTACGGGCAAAATCATGAAGGGCAGCGGCTATGGCGTTCTTGGAGACATCATTGTCGGCATCATCGGCGCTGTTGTCGGCGGCTTCATCATGCGGGCCGTAGGACACGCCGGCAGCGGCGGTCTCATCTACACCATCTTCGTTGCAGTCATAGGGGCGGTCGTCCTCACGTTCCTCTTGCGTCTCATCAGCGGCAACCGAGCCTGAGATACAGCAAATACGTAAAAGCGGGCCTTGGCGACAAAGCCCGCTTTGCTTTGTGCTCTACACTGTTCCGCATGCGTGTCCTTCATCCTGTAGCACTCCTTCTGCTGCTCCTTGGTTTCTTGTCGACGCCTCTCCTGGCTCTCGAGCGTCAGCCAAACTCTATTTTCCAGGCGCGCCGCGAGGCGCTTGCGCATGAGCTCCATGGCGGCGTCGCCGTGCTGTTCGGCAACTACGAACCGCAGCTGGAGTATCAGGACTATCGCCAGGACGAAGACTTCTACTATCTCACCGGGTGGAATGAGCCGGGCGCCGCGCTCGTCGTCGCCGATGCGACACCCGCCCGCGGCGGAAAGCCGGCGCTCCCCTATCGCGAGGTGCTCCTCCTCCCGGAACGCAACCTGCGCATGGAACTCTTCACCGGCGTCAAGCTCGATGCGGCGTCGCCCAATGTCAGCGGCGTCACCGGTGTGCGCGAGGTTCGCTCCATCCACGATCTCCCCAGCATTCTGAGCGAGCGCGGCCTCCGAACGGTGTGGACCCAGCTTGACAGCGAACCCGCAAAGGCCGCGCTGACCTTCGCCGGCAGCAGCATGGGAAGCGGCGAGCCGGTCACGCCACAAGACGTCGGCGAGCTAACCAAAACACTTCGATCCTTCAAGGACGATGGCGAGATCGAGTTACTGCGGAAGGCTGCGAATGCCTCCATAAAAGCTCAGGAATCCGCAATCCTAGCAATCCACCCCGGAGTCAATGAGCGCGCGATATCTGGCGTCATTACCGGCACCTTACTGGCGAATGGATGCGAGCGTCCTTCGTATCCCTCGATCGTAGGCAGCGGTATCAACTCTACAGTCCTTCACTATATGGCTGACGAAAACACTATGCAGAGCGGAGATGTTGTCGTGATGGACGCCGCGGGCGAATACTCCATGTACGCTTCCGATGTCACGCGCACCATTCCGGTGAACGGACATTTCACCGACCGGCAGCGTGAGATCTACAACATCGTGCTCGGCGCGCAACGCGCCGCTGCGGAGGCGTTCATCTCCGGTAAATCGACACTTTACAATCGCGAGCATCCGGAGGATTCCCTCGACGGCGTCGCCCGCGCTTACATCCGCACACATGGTAAGGATCTGCACGGTCAGCCACTGGAAAAATACTTTATCCATGGACTGAGTCACTCTGTCGGCATCGATGTACACGATCCCCTGGACTTGGCAAAGCCCCTTGGGCCGGGCTCTGTCTTCACGATCGAGCCGGGTATCTATCTCCCCGAGGAAAAGATCGGCGTCCGCATCGAAGACACCTTTTATGTAGACAAGAACGGCAAACTGCAGGACTTCATCGCAGATCTGCCGCATACCGCGGAGGAGATCGAAGCTCTTATGCAGCACGGGAAACCTACCGCCTCGTCAACCCTCGCCACGCACTGATTTCGAGCAGGCGCGATGCGGCTGTTCCACTCTTTCGTCGCCATCACTGCTGGCTTCGCCTGCATGGCATTGCTGACGGGCATCACTACGCTGCTCGTGAGTTGGCTGGTGCCCAGTTGGAGCAGGCTGCCTCCCACCCGCTCAGCGCAGTTCTTCAACCTGGTGGCAACCTGCCTCTTCTCGGCTGCGGCGGGCTGCCTCACCGCACTTCTGGCGCCAAGCAGTCCGCTGGTCCACTCGCTGATCCTGGCGGTCATCGTGCTGCTTGTCTCAACTGTGGCGGCCAGCGAGTTGCGCGGGCAGTCGCTGGGATTCTATCCCCTCGCTCTTGCTGTGCTGCCTTGCCTGGCCACCCTCGGCGGAGGCATCCTGACGGTGCTCTACCACTGAGGGTGGCCGTAATCAGCTTGGGTTAGAAGCGAACGCCGAATGTCACGGGAATCATGCTGACCGTGCCGGAACCAAGCGTCGTCGCCGTCCCTGCGGGAGAATTCACCCACAGGTAGCGTGCTTCCGCGTAAACCTTCGCGCCGCCCTCGCCAATGTTGTGTGTGATCCCCGTTCCGATGTTCAACCCGCCCTGATTGCTTGAGAAATGGCTGACTGTCTGATTGGCATACTGCGGATAGCAGCCATAGTAGAAATCGCAACCAATTCCCAGATATACCGGCGTCGAGAAGGTAGTGAGCTTACGGTAAAAGCCGCCGCCGCCAGTCACATAGCCGCCCCAGGCACCGGAAGTCTTGTAGTAATAGATCGGATCGAGCGTAAAGCCCCACAGGTGCACGCTCCCGTTTACACCGACTCCAGCTTGAGAAGCAACAGTGGCCAGCACAGAATCAGGAATGCCGGTGTGATTGAATTCGTACTCCAGCAGCGTGCCAAAATGTTGATTGAAATTCCAGCCGCCGCCAAGCTTGATGTTGTAGCCGAACGTCTGAGAGTTCTTGGTATTCCCAACCGGCGCATCGAAGCCGGCACCTGCCTCGATTGCGATATGGTGGAAGCTCGGCTGTCCGTAGCTGGGGTACCGTTTGTATCCGCCATTCCCGTAGCCGCCACTATTCTGTCCGCTTTCCTGCGAGTAATAGGAAAGCACATTCGGGCCCTGATTGATAGCCACGTCAGAAGCGCCATCAGCACTCGACGAATACTGCGTACTGGCCGGTGATTGGGCAAAAGCGGTGCATGCACCGGCGGTGAATCCCAAAAAAAGCGCCGGCAGACGCCGGACAAATTTGCGGCCGGAGAGGCAGACAACAGAACAGCTCATGATTGGCAGACTCCATTGTGTAGATCAGTTCTGTAAATCATAGGAGCGAGGCTCCTCTTTCGCATCAGAAGCTCAACAGACTTCCCTACTGAACAGTACTAGGGAATCCGCTTTGACGCTCTGTTTACGTAGGACACAGATTGATAGGCAAAAGTTTCTTTCCGCGGTGGCAAATCCGTCCACTGACTAAAAAAAGGAGGGTCCAGCACATACGGCCGAACCCTTCCCTTCGTTCAGATGATTAGTGGATGTCGAACTGCTCCGGGTGCAGCGCCGGATCGCTCTTCACAATGATCGTGCGACCGGTCATCTCCTCCAGATCATTCAGCCAGCGCGCATTGTTGCCCTTTAATGTCTTTACCACCTCGGGATGTACGCGCAGCATCACGTCATGGCGCTCGAAATGCTTCTGCATCTTGCGCATCTCGATGTAGATTTCGTTGGCCACCGTCGTGGGACCCTTGACCATGCCCGTCCCCGAGCAGATGTTGCACTGCACGCTCAACGTCCGCTCCAGCGACTGCTTCACGCGTTTGCGCGTGATCGCCACCAGGCCGAAATCATTGAACTGGAGCACCTTCGAAGGCGCCCTATCCGACTTGAGCTCCTCTTCGAGGGCCGCCATCACCTTGTGTCGATTCTTGCGCTCGTCCATGTCGATAAAGTCGATCACGATAATGCCGCCTAGATCGCGCAACCGGATCTGCCGCACAATCTCCGGAATGGCGTCCAGATTGGTCTTGAGAATCGTGTCCTCGAGCCGCGCCGTCTTGCCCACGTACTTTCCGGTGTTGATGTCGATCGCCACCAGCGCCTCGGTCTGATTGATCACGATCGATCCACCCGACTTCAGCCATACCTTCGACTTCAGCGCCTTGGTGATCTCGTCCTGAATGCCGAACTGCTCAAACAGCGGCGTCTCCTTCGTGTACAGCTTGACGCGCCGCACCAGCGAAGGCTGGAAGCGGTTCAGGAATCGAACGATGCGCTCGTACTCGGCTTCAGAATCGACCCAGATAGTCGAGAAGTTATCCGACACCTGATCGCGCAGGACGCGTTCCACCAGATTCAGGTCGTGATAAATCAGTGCCGGAGCCTTCGCGGCGTCGGAACGCTGCTTGATCTCATTCCACAGGCTGATCAGGAAGCGCAGATCGGCACGCAGCTCCTCTTCACTTGCGTTCTCCGCAGCCGTCCGAACGATGAAGCCGCCGGAGGCGTCGCCCTTTTCGCTGATCAAAATGCGCTTCAGCCGCTGCCGCTCTTCGTCTGACCAGATCTTCCGCGATACTCCAACGTGATTCACCGTCGGCATAAAGACGAGAAAACGTCCGGGAAGCGCGATGTGGCTGGTGATGCGCGCGCCCTTCTTTGCGATCGGCTCCTTTGCAATCTGGACCAGAATTTCCTGTCCCTGCTTCAGCAACTCGGAGATGATCGGCAAATCGCTCATCTGCGATGACTGACGCCGTCCGTTGCGGCCTCGTCCACGGCGCTCACGCTCACGTCCGCGCTGGCGGTCGACACGTCCACGGCGCGGAGCCGGAGTCCCTTCTTCGGAAGCGACTGCCGTCGCAGGCTCCTCGTCTTCTACGCCCTCTTCCTCATCGCTGTCCTCGAAGTCATCATCGTCGCTCGAGATCACCTGGCGATCGATCTGCGCCTCACGGATGACATCTCCGAACTCCGCGCCGCCAGATGCCTGCGTCTCCTCTTCGACCAGGTCGCCCAGGTCGTGCTCATCGTCTTGCGCGGCAGCATGCTCAGGCAGCGGAGCGAAATCGTACTCCTCCTCATCGATCTCCTCCTCCTCTACCTGTCCATCCCCCGGCGTGAAGGCGTGGAGATGATCGAGTGCAGCGGCCTCGTGCGACTGCTCCCGGCGACCTTCAGCACTCTCCGCACCGTTCATGCTGTTGCCTTCATAGACTGGCTGCTCAAGCGCAGCGCTCTGCTCTGCTGCTTCACCTTCTAGATCGGCCTGGTGGAAGCTTTCGGCCTGTGGCTCGCCGCTCTGAGCGGATTCGGCCCGAGCTGATTCCATCGCGGCAGCCTGGACCGGAGCGGCCTCGGACTCCCGCTTCTCGCTCGCTTCGGACTCCCGGCCAAATAGGGATGACAGGCGGAACTCGCTGGGCGAGGACGGATCCACGCGATGCGATGCGGAGGCATCCGGCTCGAATTCCGCCTCTTCCTGCAGATCGGAATGATTGAGGTCTTCCTCTTCGAGGACCAGCGGTGCGGGCTCTTCCTCGACCGCGTTTGCGAGTTCCTCATGGGCTGGCGGGAAGGCATTGTCGATCGGTGCCGTCTCGCTGGTAACCGCACTACTCGAAGCGTGCAACTCCGGAGCCGGCTCCTGCTCTTCCATTCTCGAATGCGTCTCGGAGCGCGACGTGGACTGCCCACGATGCCGCGAGAGCGTCTCCCCGGGAAGCGCTGCGCTGACGCCATCCCAGACGATCGGGTGTTCCACAAGCGTGGACGGGCGAACCGTCACGTGAGGCTGATACACCTCAGGAGCGTCGGCCAGAGGCGTTATCTGGAGTTCA
>JBJMGC010000145.1:0-26748 GCA_045808105.1 Acidobacteriaceae bacterium
CATGATGCCGACGGTGGCCGCGATCGGCGAATGGGAGCCGAAGCTGCAGGGGCTCTCGGACGCCGAGCTGCGCGAGAAGACTGTTGAGTTTAAAGCTCGCTTTGCGGAACGTGTGAAGGATGTTCCGGATACCCCAGACAACAAAGAGGAGCGTAAGGCTGCCGAGGACGAGGCGCTGAACGAGCTGCTTCCGGAGGCCTTTGCGGTGGTGCGCGAGGCAGGCAAGCGCGCCGTGGGCATGCGTCACTTCGACGTGCAGTTGATCGGCGGGATGGTCCTGCACTCCGGGAAAATCGCCGAGATGAAGACCGGCGAGGGCAAAACGTTGGTCGCCACACTGCCGGTGTATCTGAATGCGCTTGCAGGCAAGGGCGTGCATGTGGTCACGGTGAACGACTACCTGGCCAAGCGCGATGCCGAGTGGATGGGCAAGATTTATGAATTTCTCGGGCTGAAGGTGGGCGTCATCGTCCACGACCTGGATGATGTCCAGCGCCGCGAGGCCTATGCCGCGGACATCACCTACGGAACGAACAACGAGTTTGGCTTCGACTATCTACGCGACAACATGAAGTTCGAGCTGGCGGATTGCGTGCAGCGCGGCCACTACTTCGGCATTGTCGACGAAGTGGACTCGATCCTGATCGACGAGGCGCGCACGCCCCTGATCATCAGCGGGCCGACCGACCAGACGACGGACAAGTACGCGCGGGTAAATCGCATCATTCCGCAACTGGAGCTGGGCGAAGAGATCGAGCAGGGCGAGACCAAGACCCTGACCGGCGACTACGTGGTGGATGAGAAGCACAAGACCATCAGCGTGAGCGACGAGGGCTGGGAAAAGATCGAAGGGCTGCTGGGCATCGGCAACATCGCCGACCCGGAGAACTGGGAGTTCAAGCACCACGTCGAGACGGCGATCAAGGCGCACACGCTCTACCGCAACGATGTGGAGTACGTGGTGAAGGACGGTGAGGTGATCATCATCGACACCTTCACTGGCCGTCCGATGCCGGGGCGCCGCTGGTCCGATGGCCTGCACCAGGCGGTGGAGGCGAAGGAAGGCGTGAATATCCGGCGCGAGGACCAGACGCTGGCGACGATCACCTTCCAGAATTACTTCCGCATGTACAAGAAGCTGGCGGGCATGACCGGCACGGCGGAAACGGAAGCGGCGGAGTTCGACTCGACCTACAAGCTTGAGATCGTGGTGATTCCGACGAACAAGCCGATGCGGCGTAAGGAATATCAGGATGTGGTCTATCGCACGTCGAAGGAGAAGTACTTCGCGGCGGCGGACGAGATCAAGCGGCTGAACGAAGAGAAGCAGCCGGTATTGGTGGGCACCACCTCGATTGAGAAGAGCGAGCTGCTGTCGCAGATCCTGCAGCGGAAAGGCATCAAGCATGTGGTGCTGAATGCGAAGTACCACGAGCGCGAGGCGGAGATTGTCGCGCAAGCGGGACGCCTGGGCATGGTAACGATTGCCACCAACATGGCGGGCCGCGGCACGGACATCCTGCTGGGCGGCAATGCGGAGTTCGTGACCAAGCAGGACTTGGTCAAGCGAGGACAGGCGCGCTCCGTGAGTGCGGCGGAGGGCGCGATCACGCCCACAGCCGGGCCGGGGATGATGCGCTTCTACTACCAGGGGCAGGAGTTTGAGACCTCTCAGGAGAACTGGGACCGTGCGTGGCAGGTGCACCAGGCGAATACACAACGCGAGCACGAAGAGGTGCTGACGACGGGCGGCCTATGCATCCTGGGAACGGAGCGGCACGAGTCGCGGCGCATCGACAACCAGCTTCGCGGACGCGCGGGACGCCAGGGCGATCCCGGCGCATCGCGCTTCTACCTGTCGCTTGAGGACGACCTGATGCGCATCTTTGCGCGCGAGTGGGTTGGCCCGCTGCTACAGAAGATGGGCATGGATGAAGGCGTGCCGATCGAAAGCGGAATGATCACGCGGCGGATCGAAGGCGCACAGAAGGCGGTGGAGTCGCAGAACTTTGAGGCCCGCAAACATCTGCTGGAGTACGACGATGTGATGAACAAGCAGCGCGAGGCGGTCTACGGAACTCGTAAACAGCTGCTTGAAGGAGTGGAGCAGAAAGAGCTCATTATAGAGGATTACGTTGCCGGAATTCTGAGCAACATCCTGAACGAGTTCGCGCCCGAGTCACAGCATCCCGATCAGTGGGATCAGGCTGGCATCAAGCAGAAGCTGATGGAGCATTTCGGCTTCAACGCGGAGATGGAGGCGATTGATTTCGCCTCGCTGAACCGGCATGAGCTGGGCGATACGCTCTTCGACAAGCTGAAGGAGAAGTACGAGTTCAAGGAGCAGATCATCGGCTCGCAGGCGATGCGCTATCACGAGCGCATGATCATGCTGAGCGTGCTGGATGGGCTGTGGAAGGATCATCTGCTCAACATGGACCACCTGAAGGAGGGCATCGGGCTGCGCGGCTATGGGCAGCAGGATCCGCTGGTGGCGTACAAGAAAGAGTCCTTTGACATGTTTGAGGCGATGATGACACGCTTCCAGGAAGACACGGCGCGCTATCTCTTCCTGATGCAGATTGTCGGATCGGATGGACAGCCGATCACGCGTCCGCTGCAGCAGGCGCCGCAGCAACCGCCGATGCAGCAGACTCCGGCGACGCATCCCTTGCCTCGTCCGTCGGTGCGGCCGTTGCCGGAAGGGAACGGGCATGGCGGGCAGCCTCTGCCTCGGCCGGAGCATGTGCAGAGCCCTGCGCCGAAGCAAACGTGGCGACCGATGCCGGTGGGCGAGACGCGCACGACGATTGACGAGATCGAGCGCGAGTTCGCACGCAAGAAGAAAAAGGAACTGGAGCAGGCACGCGCTGCCGGCAGCAATGGCCATGGGCCGACGCAGGTGGAGCAGCGCCGGACGGGCGAGAAGGTGGGGAGAAACGAGCCGTGTCCTTGCGGATCGGGGCTGAAGTACAAGAAGTGCCACGGCAAGGACGGCAGCGAGGGCGATTAGGCTGCTGAGTTCTGCTGAAGTTCAAAAAGCAAGGGACGGGCTTCAGCTCGTCCTTTGTTTTTGAGCGGCACCAGTTGCATCGATGACGTGAGGACGCGGCCCGAAGTGCTGGCTTATGAAGTGCTCGTCGGCTCCAGCGATTGTCCTTCGTACCAGCGGAGCACTCGCAGTGCGCGGAGCGTGTTCCACCGGCTCGGCTCACCGACCGATTCGCCGAACGGGATCGCGAGCGCCTCGTCGTATGCGCGATCGAGAAGCCATCGACCATCGGGTTGGCGCTTGCTCTCGATTAAATGGACGGCATCGCTGAGGCGCGCGTCATGCTGGCCGCCGGCATCCCTGAAGTAGTCGAGCGCACGGAGAACGTCATAGTGGTAACGCGGCGGGAAGGCGAGTTCCAGGAACTCAGGACTTGCGACTTCGCCGGTAGACCGCCGCCGGAAGAGGCCGCGTTCGAGCAGATACTCCTCGCCGCGCCGCCTCGCCGCTGTGATCTGGGACACGATCTGGGGCGTAGACCCGACGGCACGCTCGTACTCGAGCAGTCCTTCCAGCACGCAGATCGTGGTGTGGAATGACGCGCGTGTGCTCTTCGGCGCTTCACAGTTCCAACCGCCATCGTCGAGCTGCTCCCCGATGAGGCGGCGCGCAAGGCTCTCCGCTGGGTGCCCGAAGTAGGCGCCAAGCGCGAGCGCGCCCCCGTTGATGCACGGCTCCTCTTCGCCCTGGAAGAATGTGTTTCCGCCAGTTTCCGGGGGACGCAACTCCCACCCGTCGTCTTGATCGTTCCATCGCAGCCCGGCCTCGAGACGCGCCGCCGCTGCCTTGACCGCAGCTTCCTCGGGGTCGACGCCGGTCGCCCGCAGGAGAAGCAACGTGAAGAGAGTCGATGACCAAGCGGGAGCATCGCCCCGGCGCCATGCCCCGTCCGATTCCTGACGGGCGAGAATTTGGGCGCCGAGCCCTTCGCTCGGGATGCGGGCGCGCTCCGCGGCAATGGCTGCCGGGGAGGCGTCCGTCAGATCGCGCATTGCCTGCCAGCTGATTGCCGGGTCCGAATCGAGCAGCCAATTGATGAAGTCCACGCCGCGATATTACCTTTTGATGGGGAAGTTTTCACGTCGATGGCGAGGCGATGAGCTGGCATCGTACGGATGCGCCTAACGGGAGGCCTCGTATGGCACAGAGCCATAAGTACTCACTTGCTGTGAAGCGCAGAAGGCTCAGCCGGCGTTCCGGGGATACTGTTTTTCTCCGGAACAGGAATAGGAGATACTGCGTATTCTTCGTCCATGACGAAGCGGCATTGGATGGAGCGGCTGGCGTGGTGTGCATTGTGGATCGTTGTTTTCGGATTCGCGTGCGATGTACATGGCCAGAGCAAAGGCGAGACGGACTGGCCTGCTTATGGCAACGATCCCGGCGGGATGCGGTATTCCTCTTTGCGGCAGATCGATCCGTCGAATGTGACGAAGCTGCGGGTAGCGTGGACTTTCCGTACCGGGGATATCTCAAACGGCAGCAATGGATGGAAGCGCAGCGGCCTGGAGACGACGCCGATTCTGGTGGAGGGCACGCTTTATGTCACGACTGGGTTCAATCGCGTGATCGCGCTCGATCCATCGACGGGCGCGCAGCGCTGGGCCTTCGATCCGCACATCGATTTGAGCCTGGACTACGGCGATGGATTGATCAATCGCGGAGTGGCAACGTGGCTGGATTCATCGCGTTCCGCCAAGCAGCCGTGCCGGCGTCGAATCTATGAAGCAACGCTCGATGCGCGCCTGATCGCACTGGACGCGACGACGGGCAAGCCGTGTAGCGATTTTGGCAGCGACGGGCAGGTGGTGTTGCGGGATGTGCCGGGATACGCGAGCCGCAATGTTGGCGAGCATCCGCAGGGTTGGTATCACATGACTTCGCCGCCTGCGGTCACCGATGATCTGGTCATCGTCGGCTCGGCGATTGATGACAACAATCGCGCGGATATGCCCTCCGGCGTAGTGCGTGCATTCGATGCGCGGACCGGTGTGCTGCGCTGGAGCTGGGATCCGATTCCGCGAAACCCTCAGCCCTCGTCAGCTTCCGGGACAGCTTCGGGGGTTCCCGCAAAGTGGAACACCGGCGCGGCGAATGCGTGGTCTGTGATGGCGGTCGATGCGGAGCGTGATCTGGTGTTCATCCCGACTGGCAGCGCGAGCCCGGATTACTACGGCGGTCTGCGACCCGGCGATGACAAGTGGGCGAACTCGGTGGTTGCATTGCATTCGAAAACGGGCAAGCTGGCGTGGGGCTTTCAACTGGTGCATCACGATCTGTGGGACTATGACAGCGCTGCGCCCCCGCTGCTAACGACGATCCGGCGTGACGGCAAAGAAATTCCGGTTGTCGTGCAGGGAAACAAGACTGGATTTCTTTACGTGCTGAACCGCGACACAGGCGTGCCGGTGTTTCCGGTGGAGGAACGCGCGGTGCCGCAGAGTGATGTGCCGGGAGAGGTCGCATCGGCGACACAGCCTTTCCCAACTGCGCCGCCACCGCTAGTTGTGCAGCATCTGTCTGCTGACGATGCGTGGGGACCGACTGCGGCGGACCGCGAATTCTGTCAAACGGAAATGGCCAAGCTCCGCGGCCAGGGAATCAACCCAGGCATCTTCACGCCCCCGAGCATTCAGGGAACGTTGGCGATGCCCGGGCATCTTGGTGGAATGACCTGGAGCGGATACGCTTTCGATCCTGCGAACCATTTACTGATCGTCAATGTGAATAATCTTCCGGCGCGGGTGCGGTTGATTGCGCGGGATAAGTTGAAAGACGATACGGAGAATGGGAACTATGCACGGCAGGCGGGGACGCCCTACGGAATGCTTCGCCGCTTTCTGCAGTCGCCTTCCGATCTGCCATGCAATCCGCCACCGTGGGGCACGCTGGTGGCTGTCGACCTGGAGAAGGGAACGATTCGCTGGCGTGTGCCGCTTGGCTCTATGCAGAACTTTGGCGGAGCGCACGGCGGGATACCCGATGGGTCAATCAGCCTGGGCGGCCCGATCGTGACGGCCTCCGGTCTGGTGTTCATCGCCGGCACTACCGATCCGCATCTGCGGGCTTTTGATGTCGAAAGCGGCAAGGAATTGTGGAAGGCGGAGCTGCCAGCGAGCGGAAACGCTACGCCGATGACCTACGAGATCGATGGGAAGCAGTATGTCGTGATTGCCGCGGGAGGACATCAGGCAATCCCGGAAGAGAAACTGGGCGATGCGATCGTTGCGTTCGCGCTTCCTTGATGATCGGAGATTGATCAGCGCGCGAGCGCCGGCTGGATCTCTGCGAAGCTCATGTTCTGCGCCGGACTGCCGGTCTGTTGTTGCCACTGCTCGAAGAGGCGGCCGTAGCTGAGGGTGGTGACGTCGGCCTGTTCCACGTGGAGAGTGGCGAGAGTGCGATCGATCCACTCGCGCGGACCTTCCAGCTCGGCATAGAGACCGATGGGCGTCTCATCGAGGACGCAGTGGCCTTCATTGTCGGCCCATTCGCTGCGCCACTTCTCATACACGAATGCAGAGCTGTAACCCAGCACGCGAAAGATGGCGGCGACCGCTTCGCCGTCTTCGACAGCAGTTTCGGTTTCGATGCGTTCCTTGTGGCGGGCGTCGGGTGAATCGTTAGGCGTGGTCTGCTTGTGTGTGAGGACCCAGCGGTCACCATAGCGGCGCAGGCGCAGAATCTGACGCGTGTTGCGGAGTTCGTGCGCGGGCGTGTCGAAGAGGATGTTGCGCTCAAAGGTGCGCGGCGTTACACAGTTAAATCCGAGCTGTGGAAGGGTTGCTTCGAGGGCCTTCAGGTCGCGAACGCGGAACTTGACCTCAATCTCAATCGACTGCATGGGACGAGTCTATACCGTTGCGCAATTTCTGCGTTTGGAGGTGACGATTGCGAACGGCAGCCTGGACGACATCGCATAATGGAGGGATGGCAGAGACCGAACGCCTTCCCCTGAGCGAATTCGATCTACAAAGCAAAACGGCCGCCGCGACGATTGAGCGGGTTGCGGCGATATGGCGCGGCGGCGGCACGGTTGCGTTTCCTACGGAGACGGTTTACGGACTGGGCGCTCATGCCTTTGATGAGAAGGCGGTCGAAGCAATCTTTGCGGCCAAGCAGCGGCCTGCTTGGGATCCGCTGATCGTGCATGTAAGTCAGGGTTTGCCGCTGGGCCGGCTGGTCACCGAGGTGAGCGATACCGCCCGTGCGTTGATGGAAGCTTTCTGGCCGGGACCGCTGACCCTGCTGCTGCCGCGAGGCCCGGAAGTTCCAGATGCGGTGACAGCGGGGCGGGCGCTGGTGGGGGTGCGGGTGCCGGCGCATCCGGTAGCGCGCGCCTTGATTGCCGCGGCGGGCATGCCGATTGCAGCCCCGAGCGCGAACTCCTTTGGCCGGCCGAGCCCGACAACGGCGGCGCACGTGCTGGAAGACCTGGATGGCCGCATTGACGCGGTGGTGGATGGCGGGCCGACACTGCACGGCGTGGAATCAACTGTAGTGGACGCTAGCCAGTCGCCAGTGATCGTCTATCGCCCGGGAGCAGTGACGCTGGAAGCACTACGCAGTGTGGCCGGTGAGGTGAGGCTTTATGAAAGCAGCGAGCTCGAAGCGACCGCGGAACCCACGGGTTTGCCTTCGCCGGGGGTGGGGAGCCGTCACTATGCGCCGCGCGCCCAGATGGTGCTGGTGGAGACGCAGGCGGCAGGAGACGAGGAGGCGGTGGTCGGCTTCCGGTTATTTCACGCCGTTGCCAAGCTCAAGCGCGAGGGAAATGGGGTCCGGATCGGAGTAATGGCGCCGGAGGAATTTAAAAGCGATGTCCGGGCCGCGGACGCGATTTTCGGATGGGGACGCTGGGGCGATCTGGAGTCGCTGGCACAGCGGCTCTTTGCCGGATTGCGCTGGCTGGATGCACAGGAGGCGACGCATATTGTGTGCCCGCTTCCGGCAGAGCGGGGCATTGGACGGGCGCTGCGGGATCGTCTGGAGAGGGCGTCACGCCTGCCGCTAGTGAAGAGCTAAAGGAATTGGCTGTTAGATCTGCTTAGGGTCAGGGCTGCTCAGAGTCAGGGCTGTGAGTCGGCGGCCTTGTAGAGATACTTGATCCCAGCTTTGTAGATGAGTGTACGAATGTTGCCGTTGCGCACCTTGATGGCGTCGGTGTCGTACCACTCGATCGCGCCTTCGAGGCGCTCTCCATCCTCCAGCATGAAGACCATGCGGGTTTGGGAATGCATCTGCTTCTGCAGATAGAAAGGTTCGGCGTGCGAGCTTGCGCCGCGTGCGCTGGTTGCGGGCGCCTGCTGGTGGATGAGCAGCGGCGTCTCTCGCCGCGCGTACGAGCGACGATTTTTCATCTCGGCGGGAAGTGTTGGCCGGACAAGCTTGCGCGGTCCTGAAGCTGGCAGCTCGGGTATCGCCGCGCCTTCAAGACGTGAATCGTCCTCATCGTGTAACGAGACTGCTGAATGGTTCGCCATAAGCGTGCCTGTTGGTGTTACTTCATGTAGATGCGGATTCGGGCCGTGAAGGAGAAAGAAAGATTTGCTCCGTGGGAATCTGGCCGGTGGCTCTGGAATGAAGGGCGTTGTGATCATAACGCGAGAATGCACAGGCAACGCCAGCGAAATCGGCGCATCGTATGGTGACCATAGAGCAAATGTCCCATTGTTGTGCTACGGTGCGCGTTTTGCGCGCTTGCGCCGTTGCTGCACGGACAATTATGAGAATCGGCAAATCGGATTAGCGGGCGGGAAGGCTGGTGGCGAAGGCGTCGAGCGAGAGCGAGCGCAGCAGGTTGCGCCGCATCCCCGCTTCGACCTGGTCCAGTCCGCGGGATGCTGCTTCGATCCACGCAGGGGTGACGCTCTGCGTCATACGGGCGAGCTCGGTCGCCAGATCGGTGTTGCGGATCAGAGCCGGCACTCCGGAGTGGATCAGCAACAAATCTTCCAGCAGGAGACTCAATGCGTGCAGCATGACGGAGGTTTTCTCCGCGCCGTCGGCTCCGGCGCGGTAGGTCTCTGTGACGCGGAAGAGCGCGCTGTAATCGGGTTCGGCCAGCGACGTGCGCAGCACGGTGAGGGCATCCTGCCGGCTGGCGAGATACGCAGGCAGATCGAAGCCGAGGGCGCGGCCGACGGCACCTTCTGCAAGGCGGCCGACGAGGGTGCGCTGCACGGATTTCAACTCCGGACGGCGCGCAGCGAGCAGTGCATCGATGTCTGCCGGCGGCAGGGCGCCGAGGCGCAGCACGCCGGCGCGGGAGCGAATGGTGGGCAGTAGTTCGCTGGGATTCTCGGCGAGCAGAATGAGCGTTGCGTGCTCTGGCGGCTCCTCAAGGATTTTAAGCAGCGAGTTTGCCGCCTCCTTCATGAACGAGCTGGCAGTGAAGATATAGAAGGCGCGCTGTGCCTGCGCAGGCCGCCGGTAGATGCGCCCGATCACAGAGCGGACCTGGCCCAGCTTGATGAGCAGTTGCGGCGGATCGGGGGGAATGATCAGCAGGTCCGGATGCGTCTGGATGAGGATGCGGGTATCTTTCTTGTCGGCATCGCGCAGCTCCTCGCGTGCTGCGACAGCTTCCGCAAAGCGCTGATCGAGAGCGAAGGAGCCACTGATGGGTTCGCAATTGGCGCAGACGCCGCAGGCATCCGGGAGGCCGTCGGTGGTGATGGGGGTAAGGCAATTAGCTGCCTGGGCGAGCAGGACGGCGAGCGTGTACTTGCCCGCGCCGCGCGAGCCGCTGAAGATCATGGCGGCGGGCAGGCGGTTGGCTGCCAGGGTCTCGCGCAGGCGGCGGACCGTGGTCTGATTGCCCAGGAAGTCGGCGAAGTTCACGGATTCAAGGCTATCAGCGGAGAGCTTCCACCCGCATGTGTATCGGATACTTTGGCCGCAGGGTGATCTTTGGCTGCACGTCGATCTGTTGATTCGGCAGCAGGGCGAGGCGCCATTGCTGGGCGATGGTCGCGAGGATGAGCACGCCTTCAATCCATGCGAAGGACTCGCCGATGCACTGGCGGCTGCCCCCGCCGAAGGGGAAGTAGGCGAAGCGCGGGCGGGCTGCTTTCGCCTCGGGCGTAAAGCGCTCGGGATCGAAGCGCAACGGATCAGGGAAGTATTCGGGGTCGCGCTGCATAACGTACTGGCTGAAAAAGAAGTAGGTTTTGGCAGGGAAGCGATAGGGTCCGAGCGAGATGGGCGCGGTGGCCTGCCGGCCCATGGCCCAGGCGGGCGGATAGAGGCGCATGGATTCGGCGAAGACCATCTCGGTGTAGCGGAGCTGCGGGAGATCCTCTAGTGTTGGCGTGCGGCCTGCGAGCACGCGGGCTATTTCGTCATAGAACTGCTGCGCAGGTTCGGGATTCTGGGCTAGCAGCAGCCAGGTCCAGGTGAGGGCGTTGGCAACCGTCTCGTATCCGGCGAGAAAGATGGTGATGATCTCGTCGCGCAGTTGATCGTCGGTCATCACGCCTCCGCCCTCTTCGTCACGGGATGCCATCAGCATGGAGAGCAGGTCGCCACTGTCGGCGGTGTTGCCGGCCCGGGAACGATCGCGATGGCTGGCGATGATGCGGTGGACCACGGCGTCCAGCCGCGCACGCGCGCGGCGAAAGCGGGTAAGGCCGGGCAGTGGCGCGTAGAGATAAGCCTCCGCCAGCGGCAAAGAGATGAGGTAATTGTAGAGGTCCATGATGACGTTGACCTCGTGATTGATCTCGAGGACGTCGCTGGTGACGTCGGTATTGAAGAGAGTACGCGCCACGATCTCGAGCGCGAGCTGCATCATCTCCGCGCCGATGTCGATGGTCTGGCCGGCATGCCAGCTTTCGCGGCGGAGGGTGGCGCGCTCCGTCATGACATCGGCATAGGCGGCAATGCGCTGGCGGTGAAACGCGGGCGCGGCGATGCGGCGCTGGCGCATGTGGAAGGCGCCCTCGCTGGTGATGAGGCCTTCGCCGAGCAGGATCTTCATGCGGCGTTGGGTGCGCTCCTTGATCATCTCCTGCGGATGATTGACCAGCACTTCGCGGATGAAGTCTGGTTGATTAATGAAGACGATGTGCTGCCAGCCGAGCTTGTAATGCGCGATGCGGCCGTAGGTGGCGGCGAGATGTTCGAACAGGATGATGGGGTTCGACGGCTTGAAGAAGCGGCGGCGGAGATAGAAGAGGAAATTGAGCGAGAATCCCGGCGGATAGCGGTAGCCGCCGCGCTCGATGACGGCCCATTGCTGCGGCGGCTCGGGATGCTCGCCGGGTGGCGGTGGTGTGCTGGCTGCTGCCATGGCGGTCAGGAAGCGCGGTGCTGGTGCAGGCGCTCTTCCAGTATGGATAGGATACGGCGATGCACCGCCTCGACGCCTGCATCACCTTCAATGGTGATCACGCGCTGGGGTTCGCGTCCGGCGATGACGCGGTACTGGTCGTAGACACGGCGGAAAAAGCCTGCATCGAGCGATTCGAAGCGGTTTTCATCTTTGCCGGTGATCGCCTTTGCTGCCTGGTTGCGCTGGCGTGCGCGGGCGAGCGAGGCATCGAAGTCCGGTAGTAAAAGCAATGTGAGGTCGGGGTCTAGGCCGCAAAGCTCGCGATGCAGCGCGAGCACGCGGGCTGACCCGAGCTCGCGTCCTGCGCCCTGGTAGGCCTCGGTGGAATCGGTGTACCGATCGCACAACACGATGGCACCGCGATCGAGCGCGGGCCGGATCACTTCAGCGATGGCCTGCGCGCGGTCGGAGAACATCAGGCCCAACTCTGCGCGGGGGTCGAGTGAGTTGCGGCGCGAGTCCAACAGAAGGCTGCGGATGCGATCGCCCAGGGATGTTCCGCCGGGCTGGCGTGTCGTAACTACATCTTCGCCCTGCCGAACTAACCATTCGTGCAATTTGCGCAGCTGCGTCGATTTGCCCGAGCCATCGAGCCCTTCGAATGTGAGGAAGAAGCCTCGCGGCATGGCAGGAGTGTAGCATCGCGCACGAGCAGCACTGGAGCCGTTACACTGACGAGCATCGCTTGCTCAGGAGATCTATGCCGCGCCACCATCTTCCGTTGTTTTTTCCTGCTGCTTTTCTTCTTTCTGTCACCAGCGTTCATGCACAGTCTCCTTCGCAGCCGATCCAGATCAGTGTCGACGTTACCGATGCGCCGCGGAAGATCATTCATGCGGTGGAGACGATGCCGATCACGCCGGGCGAGCACACGCTGGTCTATCCGAAGTGGATTCCCGGCGAGCATGGGCCGACGGGACCGATCGATGATTTAACGGGGATCGTCATCACCGCGAATGGCCAGCAGATTCCATGGCGCCGCGACGACGTGGATATGTATGCCTTCCACCTCGATGTGCCGGCTGGAGCGACGGAGCTGAAGATCAAAATGGATTTCCTGGCTACGGCTTCGCCGACGGGGTTCTCGTCTGGCGCTTCGACCAGTGCGAGCCTGGCGATGTTGAGCTGGAATACGGTGCTGCTGTATCCGGATGGCGCGAAGGCGAGCGAGGTGATGGTAACGCCGGCGGCGAAGCTTCCGCAGGGCTGGCAGTATGGAACGGCGCTGACGAAGAAGAGCGGCGATGCGGACGATCCGGAGTTTGAGACGGTATCGCTGGAGCAGCTGGTTGATTCGCCGCTGCTGACCGGGCGCTACTTTCGCGAGTGGCCGCTGGCGCCGGATGTGACACCGAAGCATTATCTGGATGTCGCGGCGGATGGGCCGGAGGATCTGGAGATCAAGCCGGAGCTGCTGGTGGGCTTTAATAACCTGGTGCGCGAGAGCGGAGCGCTGTACAAGTCACGCCACTATGGCAGCTACCATTTCCTGATGACGCTGAGCGATCAGGTAGCGCACTTTGGCCTCGAGCATCATCAGTCGAGCGACGATCGCGTCCCGGAGAAGACTTTTCTTGATCCGAATCTGGAACTGCTGGCGGGGGGACTGCTGCCGCATGAATTCACGCATTCGTGGAACGGCAAGTATCGCCGCCCGGCCGGTCTCGCAACGCCGAATTATCAGGCGCCGATGAAGGGCGATCTGTTGTGGGTCTATGAGGGACTGACGGAGTATCTCGGTGATGTGCTGACGGCGCGCTCGGGTATCTGGACGCCGGAGCAGTATCGGGATGCGCTGGCGCTGAGCGCAGCGACGTTGGATGCGCGGCCAGGGCGCACCTGGCGCGATTTGAGCGATACGGCAGTGTCGGTGCAGATCCTTAATTACGCCACGGATGGCTGGGACAACTGGCGGCGCAATGTGGATTATTACCCGGAGGGTGAGCTGATCTGGCTGGAAGCGGACACGATCATCCGCCGGCAGAGCGGCGGCAAGAAGAGCCTGAATGATTTCTGCGCCCGGTTTCATGGTATAGGCGGTGATGCCGCGCCGAAGGTGCTGCCGTACACGTTTGACGATGTCGTCGACAATCTGAACGCCGTGGCGCCCTACGACTGGGCTGCGTTTCTACACGAGCGGCTCACGACCAAGCAGGACCACGCGCCACTAGGCGGGATCACGAACGGCGGCTGGAAGCTGGCTTACAGCGACAAAGAAACCCAGTATGCGACGGCGGAGGAGCATGGAGGGGTGAACGCATGGTGGTCGCTGGGACTGAAAATCGGCGATGGCGGGAAGGTGGTCGATGTGCTGGTGGGATCGCTTGCGGATAAAGCCGGCTTCGGTCCTGACATGCAGATCGTGGCGGTGAATGGCCGCGCGTATCAGGATGAGCTGCTGAAGAACGCGATCGATCAGGCGAAGGAGGGCAGCGCCCAGACGAATAAGGGGCCGATCGAGTTCATCGTGTCGAATACTTCGTACTTCAAGGTGCTGAAGATCGACTATCACGGTGGGCAGCGGTATCCGTATCTGGAGCGGGTGAAGGGTGAGAAGGATGTGTTGGAGGAGGTTTTGAAGCCTTTGGCTCGGGTGAAGAAGTGAAGATCATCCGTTGCTTTACCTTCTAGCCGTCAGCTGATTGGCGGCCGAAGGGCAAGCGTCCATTAGAGGAATAGTATGGAGATCTGCACCAGGCGGAGGGCAACAGGAGTACATGGGCACGATGGCAGAGCAAGAGGTTATTCAGCTGCTGGAACAGATCAGAGATCTGCAAAAGCAGCACGTCGAAAACTATAAAGATGCACTGAAGAATCAGGAAGCGTCACTCGTTCTCCAGCGAGCAGCAGTGCGGCGACAGAGGATCATGTTGTTCGTGCTTGCGAGTTTTCTCATCGCTGTCTTGGCTTTCTTGCTTTACAGCGAAAAGCATTGAGGGCTTTCGACTTTAAATTCGCCGCAAATCCACAATCTCCAACTCCAACCCGCCGAAGTCTGGATGCTCGTTCATGCGCAGGCGGTAGGCGAGGTCGATGCGGCTGCCTGCTTCCAACGCGAGAGCACGCACGCGCTCTGCCCAGCGCCAGCCGAGGGCTTTCATGACAGTCTCGCCGTCACGGATGCGCATGCGGATGTGCTCGTCCTTCATAATTTGCGGTGGTGCGTCGAGGATGAGGTTGCGCGCGATGAAGACTGGTTCCTCGTTGCCCATGCCGTAGGGTTCGAGCTGGCGGAGGGCCTGGTACAGCGGCATATCGACCTGCCGCAATGGCAGCTCGGCACTGCAGTCGAGTTTGCGCTCGAGGATCTGCGGCGTGAGCATGATTGCCGAGTGCTGCTGCAGGCGATCGCGCAACTCCGGAACGCGCGCAGAAGTCAGCGAGAAGCCGACGGCGTGTGCGTGGCCGCCGAAGCGCACGAAAACATCGTGGCAGCTTTCGAGCGCTTCGAGCAGGTGGAAGCCGGGAATGGAGCGGCCGGAGCCGTGGGCCTCGCCATCTTCGTGGCTGAGTACGAGCGCGGGGCGGCCGGTGCGCTCGACCACGCGTGAGGCGAGGATGCCGAGCACGCCGCGGTGCCAGCCGTTACCGTCGATGACCAGGCAGCCGAGTGGATCGATAGTCCCGGCGGCCAGCATGGCTTCGATCTGGGTCAGCACTGCGGTCTCGGCGGCGCGGCGATCGGTGTTGAGCTGATCGAGCTTCACAGCCAGCTCGCGCGCGCGTGCCGGATCGCGCGTGGTGAAGAGCTCAACGACATCCGAGGCAACATCCATGCGGCCGGCGGCGTTGATGCGCGGGCCGATGCGGAAGCCGATGTCGGATGCTGTCAAACACCGCTTCGCAGGGTCGAGCTGGGCCACGGCCAGCAGCGCGCGCAGACCCACATTCACCGGGCGGCGCAGACCTTCGATGCCGAGACTCGCGATGACGCGGTTCTCGCCGAGCAGCGGCACGGCGTCAGCCACGGTTGCGATCACCAGCATTTTGAGAAACGAGGGCAGCAGCTTTTCGCGGGCGCGCTCGGGGTCTACAGCTTCGAGCAGCGCCTGAGCCAGCTTGAATGCGACGCCCGCGCCGCAGAGGTGCTTGCAGGGATACGCACAGCCCGGCTGATTGGGATTGAGGATGGCGAGCGCCTGCGGCAGGCCCATTGCGGCCTCGGGAAGGTGGTGATCGGTGACGATCAGATCCAGATTGAGGCGCGCGGCTTCGTCCGCTGCCGCAAAGGCGCGGATGCCAGTATCGACGCTGATGACGAGCCGGACGCCTTCAACTGCGGCGTGCGTGAGCACCTCTGCCTGCATCCCGTAGCCATCGCGCAGGCGATGGGGGATGTGGAAGCGGACGGTGCCGCCGAGAATCTCAATCGCGGTCTTGAGCAGAACGATCGCGGTGGTGCCATCGACGTCGTAGTCGCCGTAGATGAGGATCGGCTCCTGCGCCGTGATGGCCTGCTGGATGCGCGCGACTGCTGCGGCCATGCCATGCAACGCGTATGGATCGAGCAGGTGCTCGAGCGTGGGATGGAGAAACTGCGCAGCGGAAGCGGCATCCACAATGCCGCGTTGCAACAGCAGGGAAGCCACGGGCGCGGGCACGCGCGCTGTCGTCGCAAGCGCGTCGATGGCCGACAGATCGAGCGGTGGAAGGACCCAGTGAGCGTAAGCAGGCGAGTAGGCGGGCGCGCTCCTGCTTGGTTGAGCGCAGGGGGTGGTGCTCACGCGGGCCGTCTCACTCTTCGTCCGCGTCCTCGTCGATCACGATGTCGCCTACGCTCTCGAGCGATTCGAGCAACTGCTGATAGCGGTCGTACCACTCGGTTGAGCTCTCATGCAGGAACATGATGCCCTGATGAGCGAAGCCGAGCTGCACGAAGCCGGTTTTGCCGACGTAGTTCACCAGCTCTTCGACTTCGTCGGAGTCGGGCATCTCGTCGGGGAAGTTGAAGTCGCGCAGGTCTTCGAGCAGCGACTGCAGGTCTTCCTTCTCCAGCGTGATGTCACTCATGGTGATGAAGGGCGCTTGGGAGGCCTTCGCCATCTCGACGAAATCTTTCCAGCTATCCGGGTTTTGCTCGTCCTCCCACAGGACGGAAGCAACGTCCTCCATGACGAAGCCGGGCAGGCGCTTCATGCCGTGGCCTTCGATGAACGCGATCATGTCGTCTTTGAGGGAGTGCAGGCTGTCTGGTTGCATCATTCCGTCGCCTATTCTCGCAGAACCACCGGCGGTCTGCAGATGGCGGCGGAGGAAAACCGGCCTCTAGTTTTCCCGTAGTCTGGACGGAGGAGTGAACGATTGGCGAATTTTGAGAGACATCTGTTCATCTGCACCAACCAGCGCGAGCCGGGGAGCGCCCGCGGGAGCTGCTCTCCGGAGGGCAAGGACGAGCTGCAAAGGCTTTTCAAGGACGCGATCAACGCCGCCGGGCTGAAGGCGACGGTGCGCGCAAATAAAAGCGGCTGTCTGGACCAGTGCGAGCACGGGCCTACGGTCGTGGTCTATCCGGAAGCGGTCTGGTATGGATTCGTGCAGCCGGAGGATGTGGCGGAGATCGTCCGTGAGCATGTCGCGCACGGCCGGCCGGTAGAGCGGCTGCGTTTGGCGGAGAGCTGCGTGAACACTGCGGCCTGTCCGCATAAACCACGTCCGCAGTAGTGTTTCCACGGGCCGGCGCCGCGCGCAGGATATGCTATATTCCGAGTAACGATCGATGATTTTTTCCAATGAATATGTGGGCTATCTGGCTCGCAAAACAGTACGCGGACTGCTCGACGCGAAGGTGATCAAGACGGCAAAGCCGCAGCTCCTCTCGGAGCGCGTGGCGGCTGGACTCTTGGACGAGCTGAAGCTGGAAGACCGCATCAATGAAGAGGTCCGGCTGATCCTGGAGACCTACCAGGAGGACATGCGGCGTACTGGTGCGAGCTATCCGGAGATGTTCAAGAAGGTCAAGATGGAGCTGGCACGCAAGTACAAGGCGGTGCTGTGAGGATCTCGCGCGACAAGCTCAACAAGCTGGCGCACGTGGTGGCGGACACGCTGGCCGAGATCGACGACTGCGAGTTCCAGGAGGACCGCAACACGGTCCGGCAGGAGGCGCGTAGGGTGCTGGAGACGCTGCTGCTGGAAGAGAGCAAGATCGACGTAGCGGCGCGGCTGAAGATCTCGTCGCAGCGCAAGATCATTCCTGAAGGCTCGATGGAGTGGGACATCCTGTACCGGAAGTACTACAACGAGGAAGTCAAGAAGCTCGGCATTTAGCGCTGTGCGGCGGGTCTTGGCCAGCTTTGTCACGGTCCGGAAGTTTGTTAGAGTAAACGATGTGGACGTCCTGTCCACTGGTATGTGGCGCTATCGTTCAGGGGTTAGGACGCGGCCCTCTCAAGGCTGAGACACGGGTTCAATTCCCGTTAGCGCTACCAAAATCTGATCAACAACTTAGCTTGTATGAGACGTTGCAGAGTGGAACCGCTTCCGCCGCTAGTTTCCAGTAGCGGGATATCGGCTTCACGTTCTTTGCTTATCAGCAGCGGCTTAATCCGCAGGTCCGAAAACCATCAGCCGGCCGGGAGAGCCCATGGACATCCGATCCAGTTCGGTGATGAACTCCGACACAATGAGCCTACGGGGAGAAAGCGCCTCCGCGTAAAATTCGGGGAAACGATCGTGTGTGTGTTGCCCGGGCTTCTCCGGTTTTCCCGCGTTGAGCGTTGCCTCGCAGAGGATGATCAGTGACTTGGGGTTGGCTACGCGCTTGATCTCGCTCAGTGCTTTGCCGACCAGAGAATTCGGGATGTGCTGAAGCACCGTCCATGTGATCACGGCATCGAAACCGTTATCAGGAAACGGAAGCTCAGTGGCACTGGCGACAGAAAAAGATATTTCAGGATAGAAGCGCGTGGCTTCCGAGACGGCCCAGGTGTTGATGTCCACCGCCGTGTGTTGCTCGAAGTGCTCTGCGATGTATGGAGACAGGCGACCGAAGCCACAGCCAATTTCCAGCGACCGGCCCGGTTTCACGCCCTGCTCTGCCATCAGTTCCAAGCAACGCCGGAGTTGCCTTACCTCGTAGTAGTGACGACATAGGAGACTTCCTGAATCTTTGGCTTCAACAAAACCCTCCGGTCTGAAGGTGACAAATTCTCCCTGTCGAATCACGCTCCCGTGGGGTCGAATCAATCGGCGAGCTGCCCGCTTTAGCAGGGATGGGCGGGATGCCGCCATGAGTTCCTCCATAATTGACCGCTAGCCGGTGGATATCCTTCGATGAAACGCGGGGCGTTACCGGTGTGTCGAGGACGATTCTAGCCTTGGCGGTAGGCCGAGTGTTTCAACTTTGTCTCAAAATAGCGGCATCGGAATCAAAAGCCACAAGGCGGAACCGCGTCGTCGTGAGCCTGCGGCAATCGTTGCCGATTGGGCGTTTCGTTCGTAGACCCGCCCGTGCGTCAGCCTTTGTGCTGCGAACACGCACGGGTCCAGCGAACGAACGGGTTAGATCGTTCTTTTCCGGGCAAGATCGGACCGAATCGGGGCGAGGATTTTTCCGCGCCGCGTTACCAACGTCACCATCTACGGAGGAAGCGGTTTTTCATCTAGATACACCATGCCGTGGTGGTTTGTTCTAGGCAAAGTCTGTTTTTCACTGGTTCAGCAGCGCAAAAGTAAACGGTTCTGCGGCGAAATGGATCGTTGCAACGTCTATTTTCGCAGCGACAAAACCCTGGGACTTGCGTTTCTCCTGCTGTACAGTAAGGCAACTCATCACGGTACTACCAAAGGATTGAATGCCGCGGACGGCCGGAGGGCTTTTCTGGGCCGATTTTCAGACTTCGGTAATTCCGCCTGAGTATGATTTTCGGCTGTCTTAGATGATCGGTACTCTCGATGCGTCGATGTAGTGTAGGCGCACATTTCCCCATGGTTCGCATCTCCAAACCGGCTGTCGTCGTGGCAGTGGCCATGATGTCCCTGCACGTGCTCGCGGCCGTGGTCGAGCCATCGTTGTTTGTGGCGAACGCGCTGATCGCTACTGCTCCGCTGCTGGCAGGGCTTGCCTGCCTTTGGCGCAGCCGCAGCGCACGCTCGGTGCTCGCCGACAAATGGAGACTGCTCGGCATCGGGCTGATCATCTGGTCGATTGGCCAGGGGTGCTACACCTACAGCACCGTGCTTCACCACAACGTGCAGACGGGAGCGTTGCCATCGGACTTCTGGTTTCTGGTCTACGGCATCTTTGTGCTGCTGGCCATCTGCTCGGTGGGAGAAGACCAGGATTCGACAGCCATCCTGATTGCGGACAGCGCCCAGGCGACGCTCGCGATCGTTCTGATTTACGTCACGCTGTTCATGAACAATCATTTCAGCCACAGCGCGCTGCCTGCGTCGCAGCTGACGACGCTGTATCTGGGCGAGAACCTTGCGCTTGCGCTGACGGCGACGGTGCGGCTGCTGGCGCTGCCGGATGGCGAGGACCGCTACTTTCATCGTGCGGCGTGCATGTTCGGATGGCTGATGATTCTGGTGTCCACGCCGCTGAATTATCTGGATGCGTATGTGGGACCGACCAACGGCACGGCCATCGAGGTGGGATGGATGATCCCCTTCCTGGCGGTGCTGGTGATGGCCTTGTCGAAAGAGGAGGTGGCCAGGCCCGAGCCGGAGGCAAAACATCGCTCATGGGGCGCGATAATGGTCTACAACGCAAGCCCGGTCTTCTTCACCATGTGCGTGCTGCTGCTGGGCGCGCATACGGCGCAACACCGGCCTGTGGTGGGTTTCGCCGCTGTCTTGGGCGCGCTGTTGATTTATACCTTTCGTGCCACGATTCTGCAGACCCGGCTGCGCCAGGTGCAGGAGAGCCTGAATGATTCCGAACGCAATCTGCGCCTGCTGAACAGCCAACTGCATGAGCAGAGCCTGATCGATCCGCTGACCCAGATCGCCAATCGCCGGCGCTTCGAGCAGGTGCTGGAGGTGGAATGGAATCGTGCGTTGCGCTCCGGCTGGCCCATTTCGATCGTGATGCTCGACATCGACCATTTCAAGTCGCTGAATGATCGCTACGGCCATTTGCGCGGGGACGAGTGCCTGACCGCGGTGGCGCAGATGCTGCGCCGCGATCTGCGCCGCGGCGGTGAACTGCTGGCCCGCTACGGCGGCGAGGAGTTCGTGGCGGTGCTGCCGAATGTGGACGCGGACGGCGCCATGCTGACGGCCGAAGCGATGCGTAGCCGAGTGCATCAGATCGGTATCGAGAATCACGGTTCGCCTATCGGCCGCCTGACCATCAGCGTGGGCGTCTGCTCAGTGGTGCCGATTGCCGGACTTACGCGCGAAGGACTGGTAGATGCGGCGGATACCGCGCTGTACCGTGCCAAATCAAGCGGGCGCAATCGCGCGGAACTCTCCGATCCGATGCTCCCCGTGTGGCCGACAAGCGGTCATGTGGGATCCAAACTGGGCGCTCACCTGGTTGAAGAGTAGCCGGAGCATTCTCCTTAGTTGAGTGCGCTCCGTGCCAGTTGAGCGACAAACTCACCGCAAGACCGTCTCCCGGCGAGAGATCTGCTCTATCTCCTCTCCGTGCGTCCATCGGCGATTTGGCACCAATCGAGATGGCTATTGCCGACCAGAATCCGCGAAAGCGAAAACTCCCTATCGGGCGCGTCGCAGCACGGTAATTGGGATCGAGCCGTCGGGACGGGCCGAGACCTTCCAGGAAAGCTCATCGCCCTTCATCTCATAGGTCCGCACCTGAGTAGTGTCATCCCAATTGGGAAAGGAAGATCGATCAACCTGGAAGGTGATGCGGCGTTTGACAGGATCGACAGAGTAACGTCCGAAATGGACGCTCATGTTGAGAGAAGCGTCTCGGTACTCTTCCGGGGTTCCTTTGAGTTTGTCTCCAGCTGCAAATTTCACGCGCTCGGCGCGGTAGATTTGGACCGAGTAATAGCCATCCCCGGTGAATACGACGAGCCCATGAGGATTGGAGCCGTAGTCAGGAACGCGGGTGCCGTCGGGGAGCAATTTGTCGGCTGCGGCGAGAACCCATGTGCCTGCAATGGAAGACGTCTGGGCAAAGGTTGAGAGCGGGGCCACGAACACGCATGCGAAAAGCACAAGATGCTTGATCATCATGCCGTGAATCTAACAACGCACCAGCTGCCGCACAATTTGATTCTTCTCAAGCTACTGTTAAGCGCGGCTTATGTTTTTCCGACCGGCATGACGGAGAATCTTTGCCTCTGAACGTGATTGCAATTGGCTTCCAACAGCCTCCACAAGCAGCGATGCCATGCGTTCGGCGGCGACGCTGCCGGAGTGCGCATTGCGATGCAAAGTAACGGGCATGCTTCCGAGCGAGGGCAGATTGTACATTGATCTCCCAGCGACGAGACCTTCGGGAAGATTGAGCGCTACGCGTGCCGTGATGCCGAGACCGCCGAGCAGTGCAGCCCACAGGCCATCCAGACTGGGGCTGGTGGCTGCGATACGGTAGGGCATATTTGCCCCTTCGAGATGAAGTATCGCGCACTTTCGGAAGACGCACTGCGCGCCAAGCACGGTGAGCGGCAAGGGCTGCCCCTGTGGCGCCTCGAAGGTGGAGGAGGCGATCCAGACGAGGTCGAGTTGCCCTATGGTCTGCGCTGCAGCTCGGCCTTCCTGGCCGATAATGAGGGCCACGTCGATCTGCGATTTATCGACCGCGTCGGCGAGAGCAGCATTGCCTTCGATGCGCAGCTCAATCTGCATACGCCGGTACAGCGAGGCGAAGTGCGACATAACCGAAGGGAGAATCGAAGCGAAATCCTGTGTGCAGCCAACGCGAATGTAGCCTGTGAGGTTTGCGCCCCGCATAGTGTCCAGCAACTCATCATTCAACGCGAGCATGCGGCGGGCATAGGTAAGAGCAACTTCTCCAGCTTCAGTCAAAACGAGATTGCGGCCGCGCTTGCGAAAAAGAGGAGTGCCCAGCTCATCCTGCAGGCGCTTCATCTGCAGGCTGATGGCGGAAGGAGTGCGGCCAAGTTGTTCCGCCGCCTGTCCCAGACCACCAACGTTGTGGGCGACGGAAAGGGCGCGCAACGTGTCCAGATCGAGGTTCGTTCGCGTTGACATCTGGTATGCGTAGTGTAGACGAACGGACATAAGAGCAGTCAGGATCATCACTGCTCGAACTTGGCTCGTAACCGACCCGCGGATACAAGTTAGGGCTAACAAAAAACGAGCCGGTTATGACCATCTTCGGAATAACTCATAACGCGGCCCATTGACCAATTATGAGCTATTCATTTCTGACATCTGCTTAGCGTGGCTTCACATAAGAGACGCTAGCGGTTGCTGAACCGTGCGTACTCTACACGGACAAGGCCCTCGCGACCGGCTCGCTCCTAGATGCCACCTTGCCGGGGGCCACCTTTCTGTGTGCCACGTCGAGTGCCTGTGAAAGATCAGCGATAATGTCGCGCGGATCTTCAAGGCCCACTGACAGGCGGACCAGACCATCCGTGATGCCGATGCGTTCGCGCATGGCGCGCGGCACATCTCCGTGGGTCATGCTTACCGGATGCGTGATCAGCGTCTCGGTTGCGCCCAGGTTCTCCGCCAGCACGCACAGACGCACGGCATTCATCAAGGCGATGCCCGCCTCTGCTCCTTGCTTCAACTCGAAGGAGAGCATGCCGCCATGCAAGGCATGCTGACGCTCCGCCAACTCACGCTGAGGAAAGCTGGCGAGGCCGGGGTAGTGGACGTGGGAGACATCGGGATGCTGCTCCAGCCACTCGGCGACGACCTGCGCGCCGCGTGAGTGCTGCTGCAGACGCAGGGGCAACGTCTTAATGCCGCGCGCGGTCAGCCAGGCTTCATGCGGCGACTGTATGGAGCCGAGGGTTTTCCGGATGAGACGCAGGCGATCGAGGATCTTTTCATCGCGTGCTGCGATGGAGCCGCCGACCGTGGAGTTATGGCCTTCGATGTACTTGGTCGTGGAGAGCAGCGTGATGTCCGCGCCGAGATCGAGCGGGCGCAGCAGCAGCGGGGTGAGAAAGGTGTTATCCACCACCAGCAGCAGGCCTGTCCGGCGGGTGATCTCCGCGATGGCCGCGACGTCTGTGAGCTTGAGCGTGGGATTTGCGGGGGTCTCGATGAAGACCATGCGGGTGGAGGGCTTGATCGCGGCCTTTACCGCTGCGGGGTCTGCCGTGTCGACGAAGCTCGATTCGACTCCGAAGTTTCCCAGCACCTGATCGAAGAGCCGCACCGTGCCGCCGTAGACCACATCGGAGACCACGACGTGATCGCCGGATTTGAGCAGCGCGAGGAAGATGGCCGAGATGGCGGCCATACCGGTGGCAAAACAGACGGCTGGCGGCGTGTCTTCAAGCGCACCGAGCGCCTCTTCAAGAGCAGAGACGGTGGGGTTTGAGGCACGCGAATAGGTGTGGCCCTTGTGAACGCCCACGGCTTCCTGGCGATAGGTCGTCGACTGATAGATGGGCGTGAGCAGAGCGCCGGTCGCGGGGTCGGCATGCAGTCCGCCATGGACGGCGCCGGTGAGATGGGAGTCGAGATCGAAACTCTTGGAAGCAGCGGCATCCTTGGAAGCGGCTGCCTTGGGCGCAGAATTCTTGGAATTATTGAGGGACATGGAATCCTCCTGGCACGGGAATGTCGAAACAGATCAACCAGTACACCGCGGCACCCTAGGCGGTGTGTGCACGAGAGGAGAGCGCTTCAAGCTCCTGGCGTGGACAGCGGACCGCCTAGGGTTCGCATGGCCATAGACATTCGCCGGGCTGGAGAATTGCGCTGCATGATTGAAATGATCGGAAATGAGGGAGCGAAAGTCAAGTTGAGGGTCTGACCTCAAAAGGTAAATGACATGCCCATGGTGATGCGGTCCTGGCGCATGGGGCCGTCCAGCACCGGGCCTACGACGGTCAATGTAGTTCCCGGATCCGTGTCGATACCGGACAGGATGTCCTTCTGGGATTTTGACCAGAAATCGGGTTGCGCGGTCAGGGTCTCGCGATAATCGGCGCGGATCATCCATCTTGGCGTCAGCCTGTAGCGCACGCCACCCCCATAGTTGAGGCCCGCCTCAAAGATGCCTCCGCCGTCCAGCGGCGGGTCGCTGCCGAAGTTATAGGCGGCGCTGATCAGGCCGATATTGGCGAGGCCAAGCTTGTACCAGCCAGGCGCCTTTTTGATGGGCGCCTCGGCCAGGTGCATGAGTTGCAGGGAAGGGCCGACAGCGAGGTAGGGGCGGAGACGCGAGGTCTTCGGCCGGAAGTTGACGAGCAGGTTGTAAGTGAACTGGGAGGTGCGCAGGGAACTGGGCTCAAAGAGAAGCAGGTTGATCTCCTGCTGACTGGTGGAATCGTTGCCGACGATTGCCAATCCCAGGTTGAAGTCGGTGAAGCTGTGGTCGTAGCTGAATTCGTGAGAGAGATATTTTTGAGGATTCAGCGTCACCGTTCCGCCCAGCTCCCAGCCATCGTGCAGGGAGTTGCCTAACACCAGAGCGATGAAGTCTGCAGGATTTGGATCGGTAAGGATGTAAGCGACCGCGCCTCCATTCCCGCCGTAGTATCCGTGGAATCCTCCGCGAACGCCAAACTCTACAGATGGCGGCGTCCACCGCAGTGCCTTTGCGTCAGCCGAGCCCGGCGAAGGCTGCGATCGGGAGCGGGTGGAGAGACCCGCGTATTCATCGCGGGTGTGAAAGCCGGAGTCGACCGTGTAGCGATCGCCCTCGACATTCATCTGCCGCTGGTGGGCCGTTTCCTTCCGTTTTTTGGAATCGAGTCCGTACCGAATTCCGGAATACGCCATGACTCCGACGTTGTCGCGCATGATGTTGTTCTTCAGCGTCAAGACGGTTTGCCGCGTAGTCCGCTCCACGTGATTGCCGTGCGTGCGCAGTGCAATGCCCGCCTCCCCGGCCGTTTCTTCGACAGGATGTTGGCAGTTGTTGAGCTCCAGAACTGCGATACGTCCGTCGGTAATCAGCTCTTCTCCGGTGCCGTTCTTTGCGTCCTTGGGAAGCCACGGCCGGGTGACCAGTTGCACTGCGGAGACGCAGCCGGTGTAGATCAGGTCATTCACCACCTTGGCCCGCTCGTTGTCGATGTTGCTGTCGATCAGATGGATGAAGGTTTTGTTCTTTTTGGAGAAGCCGATACCGGTATCGTGCGTGGAGGAAGATGTCCAGACCTGCTGGCCGTTCCAGGTCTGCTTTGAGGTCCATATACGCAGGTGGTGACGCTTGGAAAAGGTGTTGAGCGTTTTTGCGTAAGCGTAATCGGGATCTTTGCCATCCAGCACGAGAATCGACATAGGCGCGCGCCGGTATCCCTGATTCTCGGCGACAGACCGTATGGTGCCGTAGGTGGTTTGAGCATTGAGAGTATCCACGATGACCCATCCGCTCGCAGCGAAGGCGCGCGTGAGTGCGTCGGCGCTGCCGATGAAGGCCAGGTTGGTGAGGTCGGAGGGTAGCTCCTTAGCTCCTTCCGTGTAGGTACGGAAGAGCAGCTTGTGTACCATATCGCCGAGCGCTTTGCGTTGGTCGTCAGAGGTCACGATGGGCGGAATGGTCTGTTCCGCGGTGTCGGGAAGATCGACAGGCGCGATCAACTGGCCGAGCAACTCCGTTCCAGCGGGAAGTGTGATCTCCGGCTCAGAAAAGCGCAGAACGCTGGCCGAGCCGGCAGTGGTAAAGATGGCGGCGATGGGATCGCCAAAGGCGAGACTGCCGACAATGCCGGAGGCGCGATTGCTCAGCGTTGCTGTCGAGCGAATCCCCTGGATGCCGCCTTTCTTGTTGATGCTCTCGCGGGCATTCTCGACGCCGGTGATGCGGACCTGTATGGGTACGGTTCCGTGAGTGGAGAGGATGAGGTGATCGAAGCGCAGCTCGATCTCCGCGGTTTCGTGAGCGACGCCGAGGCCCACTTTGCGGACCTTCACGACCGAACCCTCCACCGTGGTGCCGAGGGGAACCAGAATCTTTCCCCCTTCTTCATTAACGGGAGAGATCAGGATGCCGGTGATCTTTGTGCCTGCCCGGGTGGAGTAGGAACTGATCGGTTGCTGGATGCGGATCTCCAACGGCGTTCCTGCGGGGATCATCTCCGCCGGAAGGGTAGTGGCGGAGGCAAGGATGACGAGGCAGCAGGACGCAACACAACCGCAGAGCCCGTTCGGCAATTACGCCTCCCTGTAGGCAGATCATTTTGGATAGCGGGGGACGGCATCTGACGCTACCACGACGGTACCGAGAACGGCGACAAAAGAAATGACGGAATGGTGGCCGCCTGACCGAATGGGAACCCGTCTTCAGCGC
>JBJMGC010000146.1:0-7457 GCA_045808105.1 Acidobacteriaceae bacterium
CGATGCCCATTCACCCACACCGGAATAAAGAGACTCACAGACGCTCCGTTCGCAATCGCCGTACAGATGACCGACTCGCGGACGCCGGCACATGACGTTCTGCCGCTGGACTGAACAGCGCGTGTCGCCGCGTCTAGCGACAGCACGTCAGACGCCCCCAGCAGCAGCGGATTGTGTTGTGAGTCGTAGCCCGATATGCCCTGAAGAAACAGCCTCAGGAACCTGACCGACGCGTAGTTGCTCACAATATCCCGATAGCTGCTGCCGCGGGCATCCGCGCGCGAGCCGGACCGCCTCTTGATCTGCGCACCGCCACTCCTGCGCGCCTCAATGCGAAGCCGCAGCTCGCTGCGGTGCTCGTGAGCCGCCTCTGACGAAGGCTTATCCTGGATGAGGATCTCCATCCCCGGAGCCAGATCCACATATCCATCCTTGTCATTCGAGTACAGGAACGCATCCACCTCCGTCGCAGGCAATGGAGTCACGGCCGCAAGCCTTCGCTTGATGGAGAACACATCCTCTTCTGCCGAAAAGCACCCGGAGTGTTGGGAAGAAGCCAGCCTCTGCAGAAACACCTTCCAGTCCCCGTACACATCGCCCGATTCCCGGGCCCAGCCACCAGCAGTCATCGAGCGATATTCCCATTCATCCGCACCTGTTGTGCTTGGAGAAAAACGAAAGAATGCAGATGCTGCCGAGCAGTGTTCACCCGCCGTTCTTCTCACTGGGCCATCCTTCAGGCGGATGAGCACCGTCTGCGTATCACCCTCCCGATGGAGTGAATCGAGCGACGGCACCAGGAACGGCAAACCGGCCTCATCCTCGATGGCATAGCTTCCTCGAATTGGCGTTTTCGGAAGTAGGCAACCAACGCAAGTCATGATCAGGCTTGCCAGGAAGACCATTGGCAGCAGCGGAACGATCCTGCGCGGGGTAGCCTTCATTCGCTGCGCAGCGCTTCCATTGGATCCACGCGGGCCGCTCGCCGCGCCGGTAGATAGGCCGTCGCCAATCCACCCGTCAGCAGCATCAGCATCACCGCCGCCATCGTCCACGGATCGTGCACCGTCACTCCATAGAGCAGCGTGTGCAGCAACCGCACGCTGATATAAGCCAGCATCAGCCCGACGCTCAGCCCGCACAGCAGCATCCGGCCAGCCTGCCACAACACCATCGTCATTACGCGGCCACGTTGCGCGCCCAGTGCCAGCCGTATTCCCAGCTCGCGCGTGCGCTGCGTCACCAGGTACGCCAACAATCCATAGATGCCGGCGATGCACAAGACGAGCGCCGTTCCGCCAAAGATCTCCAGCAGCTGTGCCGCCAACCGCTGGCTGCCGTAGGAATCCTCGACGATCTGATCCATCGTCGTAAAGTTGCTGTTCGCAAGCTCCGGACTCGCCTCGCGCATCACGCGCCGTAGCATGAGCGTCATCGCGGCAGGATCGCGTTCGGTCCGGACTGCTAGGTCCATCGCCAACCCCGCCGGTCCATAAAATCCACTGTCCGGCGTGATCTGCGGCAGGCATACCTCGATCTCCGGCTGAGACGGCTTGGCGACCGACACCTGCCGCTCGTCATCGAGCACGCCCACCACCACCGACTGCCGATCCTTTCCAAGGCCCAGCAGCGGTGTTCCTAGAATCTTTATCGGATCTCCATCGTCGCCTTCATATTCCCTGACGAACTCCCGATTCACCACCACCACTGGCGTGGATGTCGCCGTGTCCCCATCGTTGAAGAATCGTCCGCGCAGCGTGGAGAAGTGGAAGACCTTTTGATTGTCCAGTGTCACCGCGCCTGCCTTCGCGCGGATCTTGCCGCGGCGCACATCGGCCGAGCTCCCGTTGCCGTCTCCAAGCGAAAAGACAATGTTGAACGTCTGGCCCAGCGGCACCTCGCTCATCAGCGATGCGCTCTGCACCCCGGGCATGTGCTGCACCTGCTCCAGCAGCGGCCCATACAGCTCCTTGTACAGATCGCGCCCCGCGTATTTGTAATTCGGGATCGACATATTCGCCACCATCACATGATCCGTGCGAAATCCCAGCGGCACATGACGCAGCGTGTAGATGGTGCGCAGCAACAGCCCGCAAGCCACCAGCAACGTCAAGGACATCGCAATCTCCGCCACCACCAGCACCGCGCGCACGCGATGCTGTCCGCGTGCCGCCCCGCTCTGCGCGCCGCCCTGTCGCAACGCCGGCTCAATCGCCGTTCGCGCCGCTGTGATCGCAGGCCACACAGCGGAGATCACCGCGCTGACCACAGTCAACACCAGCAGCACACCCAGCACACGCAGGTTCGGCGTCAGCCTCGCGTAGATCGAGAACTGCGTCTTCAGCCCGTGCTCGAACATGCGCAGCGTCAGCATCGCCAGCCCGATGCCCAGCACGGACGCCAGGCCGCTCAGCATCAAACCCTCAATCACCAGTTGCTGCACAATCCGCCATCGGCTCGCACCCAGTGCCCCGCGGACCGCAATCTCGCGTTGTCGCGCCGTTGCCCGCGCCAGCAACAGGCTGGTCACATTCACGCACGCAACCAGCCACAGCACGCCTGCTGCCCCACCCAGCGCCATGAGTGACTTGCGCACGTCCTCATTCACCAGCGAGTCGCCATACCGCTGCATCCGGATGGATGCCACGCGGTCGCGGTACTCCACATCGGTGTACTCGCGCGCCACGCCTGCCTGGATGCCTTTCAATTCGGCAGCCGCGGCGCTCAGGCTCACTCCCTGCTTTAGCCGCGCAATCGTGTCATGTTTCGGCGTGCGGTCTCCTTTCCGGGTCATGTCGGCGGCGTCTGGCACAATCGGCATCCACACGGCAGGCCGCTGCATACCAAAGGGGAAGCTGAAGCCGCGCGGCATCACACCGATCACCGTGAACGATTCGCCACTCACCCGAACCAATCTGCCGACGATGTGTGGGTCCGCGCCGAAAGCGCCGCGCCACACCGCATCGCTCAACATCAGCGCGTGCGCATCTTCTTCACGTACGGCGCCACCGTCGCCCTCCAGAAAGCTGCGCCCGAGCGCCGCATGCACACCCAGCGTCGGAAACAGGTTTGCACTTACGTGTGGCTCCAGTACCTGCGTCGATTCGCCCTTCCCGTCGAGAAAACCCAGATGCGCGTTGCTGTCGTCCGCATAGTAAAACGCAACGCTCTCCAACGTTCGACTACGCGCCTGCCACTCCTCAATGTCGATCAAAGGCGAACCGCCATTCCTGCTCATCGTCTCGATCTTTACCAGCGAGCCGGCATCCCGATAGGGCAGCGGCCGCAGCATCACGCGGTCGACCACCGTGTACATCGCCACAGCCGCGCCCAGCCCAAGCGCCAATGTCGTCACTACGGTTGTTGCAAACCCCGGCGCACGTCGTAACTGCCGTAGCGTATACTTCACGTCCTGCAGCACGCGCTCCAGCCACATGCCGCCCCACATAGCGCGCGTCACGTCTTCAATCAGAGGCAGGTTGCCCATCTCCCGCATCGCATTCTGCCGCGCCTCTTCCGCGGTCTCGGCACGTGCCACGCGGTCAGCCACTGCCATCTGCAGATGCGCGCGCAGTTCCTCGTCCAGCTCGTCTTTCCGTCGAGCCAAGCGAAAGCCCCATAACCTCATGCGTCGCTTCCTTCCGGCTCGCGCTCCAGGATCGCGCCCACCGCCTGCACCATCTGCTGCCACCGCCCCACATCGGCAACCAATTGCCTCTTGCCCAGCGGGGTGATGCGGTAGTACTTTGCGCGCTGCTTGCTCTCCGTCTGCTTCCACTCCGAGCGCACCCACCCCCGCCGCTCCAGCCGGTGCAATGCCGGGTACAAGGATCCCGTCTCCACCTGCAACACCTCGCCCGAGTGCAGACGAAGCGCCTGCACCAGTCCATACCCATGCTGCGGCCCCCACTGCAGAGCGCGCAGTAGCAGCATGTCCAATGTGCCCTGCACCAGCTCGATGCGATTCTGGTAAGAATTCTTCGCGACCATGACATAGGCAATCTACTCCCCTTGGGGGTAGAGCGTCTACAGGGTAATTCGGCATGGCAGCTAGCAACGCAAAGCCGCCGACTGCGCGGAATTACTAGCAAGTTGCCCCATCAAGACTGCGCTTTACCAACAGTTTTACGGGGCATATAGTTTAGAGACATTCCAGGCGTAGTCATTGGCTTAGGGGAGCAGTCGGGGGCGGCTTTCACCGGGCAAATCTTCACATTGCACCCCCCCCGTGCATGCGGCGAATCAGGTCATGAGCGACCCAAAAGACCGGAAATACGGAGACGAGGCGCCGACGCTCGCCGGCGCGACTGTCCCTCCTCGCTATGAGCGAAATACCGCCGCCGCTACCCAGACACCCCCGCCGGTTTCGCCAAAGCAATCCCCCGGATTTTCAGAAGCGCCCACCTTACTGAACAGCGGATCGCTCACCATGGGCGCCACCGCTATTGGGCTGACTCCGATCTCACCGGCAAGCACCGCGTGGGCGGCCGCGCTGCTCGAACCGGGAGCCATTCTGGCGAATCGCTACGAGATACTCCTGCTCCTTGGCGAAGGAGGCATGGGCGCTGTTTATAAAGCGCGAGACCTCCAACTGGAGCGAGAGGTCGCGCTCAAAGTGATTCGGCCTGAGCTGGCCAGCGATCCTGAGATATCGCACCGCTTCAAGCAGGAGCTGATCCTTGCCCGCCAGGTCAGCGACCGCAACATCATCCGCATCTTCGACATCGGCGAAGCGGAGAATATCAAATTCATCACGATGGAATATGTGGAGGGTGAGAGCCTCCATACCATCCTGCGAGATCGAGGCAAGCTTGAGGTCGCCGAAGCGGTCGAGATCATGGAGCAGGTTGCCGGCGGACTTGCCGCCGTCCACCGCGAAGGAATCATCCATCGCGATTTGAAGCCGGGCAATATCATGCGCGACAAGGCCGGCCGCGTGGTCGTGATGGACTTCGGCCTCGCCCGCTCCCTCATTGGCGACGGCATGACGCGAACCGGCGCCATGCTCGGCACCATCGAATACATGTCTCCAGAGCAGGCCCAGGGCAAAGAGCTCACTGCCAGCTCCGACGTCTTCACCTTCGGCCTGATCCTTTATCAATTGGTGGCCGGGGTCACGCCTTTCTATTCGGAGAGCGTAATTGCCAGCCTGCTCATGCGCGCACAGCAACGCGCTGCGCCTTTGTCGGATATCGACAAGCTCATCCCCGGCATTCTGAGCAACATCGTCGCCAAATGTCTGGAGACCGATCCCGCGCTCCGCTATCAGAACGCGGAAGAAGTGCTCGCGGACCTTCACGCATGGCAACGGAAGGGTGGCAGATCCAGGATTTCTGCTTCTTCCGCTCGCCTGCGGATGAACCGCCTCCGGGAAGTGCCCTGGCCACGCTTCGCCATAACCGCCGTGCTCATGGTCCTCACTGCAGTCGGAATTACTTTGTATCTGCGCACCAAGCCCCGAGCCAGCAAAGTATCGACCCACCCTCCCGTTTCCGTCCTGGTTGCTGATTTTCAGAACAACACCGGAGACACCCTCTTCGACGACACCCTGGAACCCATGTTCAACGTCGCGCTGGAAGGAGCCAGCTTCATCAACGGCTTCAACCGGGGCGCCGCTCGCAAAGTAGCTGCCGCACTTCCCAATCCGAGCAAGGTGCTGGATGAGCAGACCGCCCGGTTGATTGCCGTCAAAGAGGGCATCGCGGCAATTGTGACCGGCTCCCTCAGCAAGCGCGGCAACGGCTATAGCTTGTCGGTAAAAGCGATAGATGCGTTGACCGGAAAGACGCTTGCCAACACTACGGTGAACACCGCGGACAGGGACGCGCTTCTGCTCGAAGTGCCCAAAATCGCGGTGCCGATTCGCCAGGCGCTCGGCGATACCACGCCGAAGTCCGTGCAGCTCACCGCCATGCAGGGCACCTTCTCTGCGGACAATCTCGAGGCAGTGCATGAATACAGCCTCGGCATGGAGCAGCAATTCCAGGGCAAATGGACCGACGCGTTGAAGTCGTTCACAAAGGCTTCGCAACTCGATCCTAACTTTGCCCGTGCCTACGCCGGAATGGCTGCTGCTGCGGGAAATCTTGGCCAGCCCGAAGCCGCTGAAAAGAACGCAAAGCTTGCCATGGAGCATGTCGATCGAATGACCGAGCGTGAGCGCTATCGCGTTCGCGGCATGTACTACATCTGGAGTGAGAACTGGCAAGGCTGCGTCGAGGAATACGGCGAGCTCGTCAAGCAATATCCGGTAGACAACATCGGCTATAGCAACCTGGCCGCCTGCTACGCCCGCATGCTCGACATGCCCAAGGCAATGGAGGAAGCGCGCCTCGGCTTGCAGATCACACCTAACGATGTCCTGGCGCGCATGAATTTCGCGCTCTACGCCTGCTATGCGACCGACTTCAAGGCTTGCGAGAGCGGCGCGAAGGGCGTTCTGAAGCTCAATCCCAAGTTTGAAGAAGCTTTTCTGGTCCTCGCCTACTCTCAGCTTGGACAGGGCCTCTTGCCTCAGGCCTCCGACGCCTATCAGAAACTGGAAAAGATCAGCCCCTGGGGTGCGTCCCTTGCTGCATCTGGACTTGGCGATCTATCGATGTACCGCGGCAACTTCAGCGAGGGTGGCCAGATTCTGGAGAAGGGCGCAGCACAGGACGTGGCCGCGGATAACCGTGACGCAGCCGCCGATAAGCTGGTCATGCTCAGCTACGCGAGTCTTTCGCGAGGCGACAAAGCAGCTGCCGTCGCAGCTGCCGAGCGCGCACTTGGCGACAGTCAGAGCGTGAAGATTCGCTTCCTGGTAGCCCGCACTTTTGTTGAGGCCGGAGAGCTTGTCAGAGCGCGAGCACTCGCCGCCGAGCTCGCTTCAGAGCTCCAGAAATCGCCCCATGTCTATGCCAAATTGATCCTCGGCGAGGCCGCGTTGCAGGAGCACGACCCAAACCAGGCGATTCAGCTGTTTACTGAAGCCAAGGAACGCACCGACACATGGCTCGGCCGCTTCGATCTCGGTCGCGCCTATCTGGCAGCGGGAGCTTTTACAGAAGCTGATTCGGAATTCGACCGTTGTTTCCAGCGCCGCGGAGAAGTGCTGGAGCTCTTTATGGACGATGACCCCACATACAGCTATCTCCCGCCCGTTTATTACTATCAAGGTCGAGATCGCGAAGGGCTGAAGAGCCCAGACTTCGCCGGGTTCTATCGCACCTATCTCACAATTCGCGGTCAAAGCACCGACGATCCGCTGTTGACTGACATCCGTCAGCGCCTCAAGCAGTAACTCAGTTACGCACGAGGACGGAATCCCTCTCGCGCGCCTGCTCGTCACCGCCCGCATGGCGTTTCTGCATATCACGGCGCGCGGAAGCAGCAGGCAATTCAGCTTTCGCCGATTCGCCTGCGCTTCGAGAATTTGGGTAGTGTCCTAATTTGATTTCTCACCTTTGGACTCCGGC
>JBJMGC010000147.1:0-9069 GCA_045808105.1 Acidobacteriaceae bacterium
GGGCGACATCATCCGCAACCGCACTCCCTTGGTGACGGTCGGCGCGTATTTGTTCAATCTCATACCCAGCATGCTCTACACCCTCATGCCGCTGGGCGTTCTTGTCGCTGTGTTGGTTACATTTGGCGTCCTCAACCGCTCCAGCGAGTTGACAGCCATGAAGGCCACGGGCATCAGCATCTACCGCGTCATCGTGCCCGTGCTGGTCATTGCCGCCGTTCTCGCCATCAGCCTGTTCCTCTTCGACGAGAGCTATCTCCCCGGCGCGAACCGCCGGCAAGAGGCGCTGCTCAGTCTCATCAAGGGCAAGCCCGCGCAAACCTTCCTGCGTCCCGACCAGCAATGGATCTTCGGCGAGCAGGAGCCCGGCAGGCCCGGCCGTATCTACTACTACCAGTTCTTCGATCCCGATCACGACCGTTTTGCAAACATCTCTGTCTTTGAATTCGATCCCGACAACTTCTCCCTGACCCGCCGCATCTTCGCGGATACCGCCCACTGGGATGCTCACCTGAATCAGTGGATCTTCGAAGACGGATGGGATCGCCACTTCCAGGGCGAAGCCGTCAGCAGCTACGACCGCTTCTCCCTCAGCACATTCGCGACCTTGCCCGAGCCGCCTTCTTATTTCAAGAAGGAGAACCGGCAGTCGTCGGAGATGAACTTCATCGAACTCTCGCGCTACATTCACGATCTGCGGCAGAGCGGCTTCGACACCATGCGGCTGCGCGTCCAGCTCGATCACAAGATCGCCTATCCACTCATCACCCTGATCATGGCCGTGCTGGCGGTGCCATTCGCGCTCTTCATGGGCAAGCGAGGCTCGCTCACCGGCGTCGCCGCTGCCATCGGAGTCGCCATCGCCTACTGGGTCGTCGCCGGTACGTTTGAAGCCATGGGCAACGTCAATATGCTCCCCGCATTCCTCGCCGCCTGGTCGCCCGATCTGCTCTTCGGCCTTGCCGGCGGCTATCTGTTGCTGAAGACCCCGACGTAACGTTCTTCACAAGCGCCATTCAGCGAACCACGGAGGCAGCTACATGACTCGTTATCGTATTGCGGCACTCACTCTCGCCATCGCCGCAACATCTCTGTCCAGCGCATACGCCCAGGCCGCAGCGGGTAAAGTGGCGTCCGCTCAGCGGGAGGTCCTGCTGCAGGCCGATCATTCCTGGAACGGTGTTCCGTACACGCAGTACGCCAAAGGCCATCCGGAACTCACCATGCTAAAGCTGACGATTGCCCCGCATACCGCGTTGCCGTGGCACACGCATCCATTTCCCAATGCTGCTTACGTGCTCTCCGGCACACTCACTGTGCACGATAAGGTGAGCGGCAAGACGCAGGTCTTTCATCAGGGAGAGGCATTCGCCGAAACCGTGGACGATGTCCATCGCGGCGAAACCGGCGATGAACCCGTCGTCCTGCTGGTCACGTATGCTGGCACGCCGGGTGTTCCCACATCGATCCCAGTGAAGGGAGAGCAGAAGGAGTACTAGAAGAGCATTGATCACTGCGATCGTTTGACCGCAATGCCCATGACCTCATATCTCCCGCCACGTAGCAAGCTCGCGGCTCCCAGAAAAGCTCGCGCGGGATAGTCGCCGTGGAAGTAGGTCTTGTAAACACCGTTGAACGTATCGTAGAGCTTTAGATCCGTGCAGAAGACCTGGATAGACACTACGTCGTCCATCGACAACCCTGCGGATTCGACCGTCTGCTTGATCTCGTCCATAACCAGCCGGGCTTCCCCCTCTGGACTTGCTGGAGGCATGTTGGTCTTGGCGTCGAGACCGACATGGCCTGCTATGTATAGCGTATCGCCCACGAGCACGCCTTCGCTGAACGGCAGCGCCTTCCTGTCGCCTGATCGCGGCTTCACGATGTACTTGCGGTCTGCTGCGCCTGCGGCGACACAAAGTACGAGGAACAATACACTGACAACAATCTTGTGCAGTCTCATGGTCTCCTCACGTTGGCTGAAAAAATTGGACTCACAGCCTACCACCATGCTCGGCAACGTAGAGGATCGCGTTCAGCAAGGCCAATTCTCATGACGCACATCGCCGCGCTGCACGGGCAAGCAATCGTGAATCATTCGTACTACTCGGCAGTAGTCTCCATGCCACGCGTCTTACCCGAAAACCCTTGATGAGTGTGGACGCGGCCCAGATCGGCGGGATGCCGAGGACTACTTGATCGAATCCGACTGCGCCTGGGTTGCGCCCGGCAATGCGATCTGCGGCACCAGCATGTCTTCCTTGCGATAGATCAGGTTCGTCGCGTTCAACGACGCCAGCTCAAAGCCGTGTCCGTGCGTGATCGCATCCGTGGGGCAGGCCTCGACACAATAGCCGCAGAAGATGCAGCGGTTGTAGTCGATGTTGTAAACCTTCGCGTAGCGCTCGGCGCTCGAGATCCGTTTTTCTTCCGTGTTCTCCGCCGCTTCGATGTAAATGCAGTTGGTAGGGCAGGCAGCCGCGCACAAAAAACAGGCCACACACTTCTCCAGCCCATTCTCATCGCGCTGCAGCACATGCGCGCCGCGGAAACGATCCTGAAAATGCGCGCCCCGGTTCGGCCCCGGCCCGTCTGGATAGTTCTCCACTTCGGTCGGCTTGAACATCTCGCCAAAGGTAATCGACATTCCCTTGGCCACACCGGCAATGTTGCGGACGATCGACATAACAAAAGTATACGCGGTGGCGGCGCTCGAGCCGAAGCCGCTCCGAAACCGCTCTCAGTGTCCTGCCGCTCTCGCCGGCTTCCGCATGCTTTGCTTGCGGCTCCGCTCTGCCGCCATTTTGTTCAGGTCTGCCTCTGAATCATCCAGATACGCCTTGTAGCCCGCAGGATCGACGAACGGGTTCGGTCCCTCCGGATGTGCTTTCAGCCTGGCGAGTTTGTCATCCATACCGAACTGCCCTGGATGTGCCGCCAGGAAAATGTCACACGGCAGCCCTCGCATCGTTGCAATGCTCGTCTTGTAGTCCTTGAGCATTCCCGGATATTTGGGATTGTTCACCACCTGATAGCCCGGCGCAGAGAGGCTGCACGCAAAAACGACATGCCGCAATTGGCCTCGATCGTGCACGTCCATTGTCCATGTGGTGCAGCCCTTGGTGTGGCCCGGCGTGAAGTGCGGCGTCATCGCTACTCCGCCCAGACGCACCGGCACTCCATCCTCGAGCAGTGCATCCACTTTCACTGGTGGAAACCGCGCCCGGTTGGCGAACGCGAAGTCATTGCTGCCCCCACGCTCGAGCAGCGGAGCATCCCCGGGGCTCGCCAGCAGCCGTGCATGCGTCGCCTCTTTCATCGCTCGAAAGCCGCCGGCATGGTCACCGTGCGCGTGGCTCGACAGCAGAATGTGTATGTCCGACACATGAAAGCCGAGCTTGCGAACGCTCGCCTCCACCAGTGGAACCGTCTCCTGATAACCAGTGTCCAGCAGGATGTCTCCCGCTGGCGTGACGATCAGGTACGACGCAACACCCTTTACGCCCACGTAATAAAGGTTGTCTGCGATACGAAGCGGCGGCACCGGCTGATTCCACTCCGCATTCGCCGGCGCATACTGCGCCATTGCGGGAAGCGACACGATCAACATGCAGAGAAGAGCGAAGACGCGCGGCATGCCGTCAACCTAGCAGAAGTGAGCCGGTGTAACGCGAAACGGGCATCTAATATCTAATATGTCGTGATACGATATATTTATGAAAGATGCAGCACATTCCTCGGCCGGCCTCATCGAACGCCTCGCCGAATTTCGCTATCGCCTTCGCACCTTCATGCAGTTCAGTGAGCAGGCCGCTCACAATGCAGGTCTCCAGCCGCAGCAGCATCAACTGCTGCTGCAGATTGCCGGAGCGCCCGCCGGCGCAGTCCCCACCATCGCCTATGCGGCCGAGCGCCTCGGCCTGCGGCACAACAGCGTGGTCGAGCTCGCAAACCGCTCTGAGGAAGAGGGCCTGCTCGAGCGGACCAGCGACGCCCACGATGCCCGCCGTGTCCTGCTCCGCGTCACCGCCAAAGGCACGCGCCTGCTCCACAAACTGGCGGCGCACCACCGCAGTGAACTCGAAGTGATGGGCCCCGATCTCATCGAGGCACTCACTCGCATCGAACATTGGGAGGACCGCGGGCAAGACCGTGCGCAGGACTGCAGCACTGCCGCGCCCGCTGCTGCGCCTGCCCTCTCGCGAGGTGCGCGATGAAAAGTCACGCCTCCACTCTCCGCGACTTCACTGTCGACCGCCGCGTCTGGCTCATCTCCGGTCTCGCCATCATCGTCGGCATCGGCGGTGCAGGGCTGGCCGTGATCCTGCTGCGCCTCATCGCCTTCTTCACCAACCTCTTCTATTACCACCGCTTGAGCCTCGCGATGGTCGGCCCGGCCGGCAGCCCGCTCGGCTACTGGATGGTGCTGGTGCCCATTCTCGGCGGCATCATCGTCGGCATCATGGCGCGCTATGGCTCAGACAAGATTCGTGGCCACGGCATACCCGAGGCGATCGAGGCCATCCTGCTCAATGGCGCCCGCGTCGAGCCGCGCGTCGCCGTGCTCAAGCCTATCTCCGCCGCTATCGCCATCGGCTCCGGCGGCCCGTTCGGCGCGGAAGGTCCCATCATTATGACCGGCGGCGCCTTCGGCTCGCTGCTCGCGCAATGGGTCAAGCTCACCGATGCGGAACGCACCACGCTGCTCGTCGCCGGAGCGGCGGCCGGCATGTCCGCCACCTTCGCCGCGCCCTTTGCCGCTGTGCTGCTCGCAGTTGAGCTGCTGCTCTTCGAGTGGCGACCGCGCTCGCTCGTTCCCGTCGCCTTCGCCAGCGTCACCGCCGCCGTGCTGCGCGTCATCTGGCTCGGCGCCGGACCGCTCTTCCCGCTCTCCTCCGAAGCGATTCCCGGCGGCGTCCGTTTCGCGCTTCTTGCTGCTGTGCTCGGCGCAGTCATCGGGCTCGCGGCCGCGGCCATGAGCCGCATGATGTACGGCTTTGAAGACCTGTTCGGAAAACTCCCCGTGCACTGGATGTGGTGGCCCGCCATCGGCGGCCTCGGCGTTGGCATCGGCGGCTTGTTCTTTCCCCACGGCCTCGGCGTCGGCTATGACAACATCGCGACCCTGCTCGCCGGCCGTGCCACGCTCGCGCTTATCTTCGGCGTCATCGTCTTCAAGTCCCTGATGTGGGCTTTCTCCCTCGGCTCCGGCACCTCAGGTGGCGTGCTGGCCCCGCTGCTCATGATCGGCGCATCACTCGGCGCGCTCTCGGCACATCTGCTCCACATGCCGGAAGGCACGCTTGCGCTCATCGGCATGGGCGCGATGCTCGCAGGCGCGCTCGGCTCCCCGCTTACCGCCATCGTCTTTTCCATCGAGCTCACCCACGCCCTGCCCGCGCTGCTGCCGCTGGTCGTCGCCTGCATTGCTGCATACACCATCACCTCGCTCATCATGCCGCGCTCCATCCTCACGGAAAAGCTCGGCCGCCGCGGACATCACCTCACCCGCGAGTACGGCGTCGACCCGCTCGAAATGGTCAGCGTCGAAGACGCCATGACCGACATTGCCGACGAGCATGCCCCAGCTCTCATCGAGCTGCCGCCTGTCTACGCCTTCGGCGACGAGACCTGCCGCAGCGCGGCGGAGCGCATGGCGACCACCGGCCAGTTGCGCCTCGCTGTCTTCGATCGCGACACCATGCAGCCGCGCGGCTACGTCTCGCTGCAGGACCTGCTGATCGGCCGCCGCCGTTTCGTCGAGCGCGAAGAGGCGCGAGAGCGCGTCTTTCGCCTGATGACCTCACGCACTCCCGAACACCCCGACCCGGTCGTCACGCGAGAAGAGCACCCCGTCGAACACGCCGAACGCTAGAATCGTCATCTCGACCGGAGGAATCGGGTGCTCCATATCTCGCAAAGATGTGGGATATAGTTACGTCGCCCACAACGCTCGCCGCGAGCGACAACGGAGCGAACCAGCGGCCCCCGCAGGCGCATCCGCCCGTGCGGGAAGCACTCAGCCCCCTAATTTCACCAGCGCCGCCGCGCTGGTCAGCCGCCGCTCCAGATGCCGCTCCAGCGTCTGCACGGAAAACCGCCGCAGATCCCGCGCGCGTTCCCGCGGCCATGGCGCATCCAGCAGCGCGCTTGCCGGCGCGTGAAAGATCTCGGCCGCCACGCGCTGCGACTCCACGCTGAGCGTGCCCGATGCCAGCCGCTTGTGATGAACGCACACCAGCCCGTCCGACAGCGCATGAAAATACGCGGGTGCCCCATCCAGCGCCTCGCCGCAGATCATGCAGCGCCGCAGCTCCGGCAGCCAACCCATCAGCCGCGTCATCCATAGCGCAAAATACGTCACCGGCATCCAGACGCCGTCCGTCTCCGCCGCTTCCAGAACCGCCAGCAGCAGGCGAAACACCGCATCATTCGGATCATGATCCGGCTGTGTTTCGTCGGTCACCTCGGCAAAAAACGCGAGCGCGCTGAGCCGCGTGTAGTCCACCGCCAGCAACAGCGGAGAGCGCAGAATCTCGAAGTAGTCCAGCCTCACCAGCTCTTGCCGCGGCTTCTCCGCGAAGCTCGCCCGCACATGCGTCATCGGCTCCAGCGCGCCGCCAAAACGCCGCCGGCTCTTCGCCGCGGACTTGGCAACGCCCTTCAGCTTGCCGAACTCGCGCGTAAACAGCGCAACGATCTGGTCCGCCTCGCGAATCGGCCAGGTCCGCAGCACGATGGCTTCAGCGTTCATCGTCACTCACGCGCATCTGACTTCACAAACAGCAACGCGCAACCCGAAGGCTGCGCGCTGGTGAAAAGCTATGTCGGAATTAGCGGCCAAAGTGCGCGGCGTTCTTTTCCGTATAAGCCGCCCACTTCTCCGGCAGATCATCGCCCGCGAAGATAGCCGATACCGGGCACACTGGCACGCAGGCGCCACAATCGATGCACTCCACCGGATCGATATAGAGCTGCTCGACCTCAGCATGATCGGCCTCATCCTTCTTGGGATGAATGCAGTCGACGGGGCAGGCATCGACGCAAGCTGAGTCCTTCGTACCGATGCAAGGTTCTGCAATTATGTAAGCCATGAAGCGAATCTCCAGTGCGGGGTTCTCTTCATTGTAACAGGGGAAAGCGGTGCACAGCCGCTGTGCGCAACGCGGAAAGATCAGCCTTCACGCGCCTGCCGCCGCGCGGCAAATTCCGCCGGCGTCGGCACCGGTTCGATATCGCGGCCGGCAAACATATCCTCGAAAAACCGCTGCAGTTCCGGTAGCAGCAGGCCATTCGTAGCCAGAACTTCTTTGCTCTCCAGCTCGAACGGGCTGCCGTCGAACTTTGTCATCTTTCCGCCGGCCTCGGTCACCATCAGCACACCCGCCGCCGTATCCCATGGGTTCAGATTGAATTCCCAATACCCATCGAAGCGGCCCGCCGCCGTATACGCCAGGTCCAGCGCCGCCGCGCCCGCGCGCCGCACGCCATGCGAGCGCAGCGTGAGCTGCTGATAAAAGTGGATGTTCGGATTCTCATGCCGCTTGTGGCTGGGAAATCCCGTCGCAAGCAGCGCCTCCTGCAACTGCGCCGTCTTCGAAACGTGCAGCCGCCGTCCATTCAGATACGCGCCGCTTCCCTTCTCCGCGACAAAGAGCTCGTTGTGCATCGGCTGGTAGATCACGCCCGCCACCAGCTCGCCATCCTTGTCCGGCGCAAGCCCCGCAGGCCGGCGCTCCAGTCCCAGCGACACGCAGAAGTACGGAAAGCCATGCGCAAAGTTCGTCGTGCCATCCAGCGGATCGACATACCAGCGATATTCGGCATCCAGCCCGGAGCGCGTCCCCTCCTCACCGAATATGCCGTGATGCGGAAATGCAATGTGCAGCTTCTCGACAATCAGCTTCTCGCTGGCACGGTCCGCCTCCGTCACCAGATCGACATCGCCCTTGTACTCAGTGCGCACGCCGCGCTCGTAAAAATCATGAATCAGCAGCCCGGCTTCAATCGCAATCGCCGCCGCAGGCACAGCCAGTCCCAGGTTCAGCGAATCAGGCAACTGGCTAATCATGCCGCTTCTCCTCTGCAATGTTGCGCACCGCATCGTTCTTCGGCCCGCGCTTTCCCTGCTCTGTGATGGTGCGGATCTGCTGCTTGTAGATGAAAAGGTTCGGCCGCCCCTCGCGCGTCAGCCGGATCATGCGCTCATCGAAGTACTCGATCCACCCCGACACGCTCTCGCCATCGCGCAGCTTTACCGTCACCGGCACCTGCTTCTCAGAAAGGAAGCGGAGATAGGCAGCCTCCTGCCCGGTATCGCCGGGCGGCGGCGCCTTGCGGCTGCTCCGGCGCGATGCATTCTCACTCACCATGCCGCGATTGTAGCCGACCTCAGCGAGTGTTTCGGTGCGGCGGCAGTAATAGCTTTTACCACCGGTCCGCGCATCGCGCTGCATGACGCGACACCACCGTCGGTCTGTCGGCTAGAGTTAAACTGCCCGCGAGGTGAGTCCAATGGCGAAAATCGACGTGTTGTTCATAGCTGGTTTTGGTCCGATTGTTCGAGACCAGCAGCTAAGCGAAAAATTCTACGTCGAAAGCTTAGGTCTAACCTTCCATCGTGATGAAGGCGGCTATCTGCATACCGATAAGATCGAGGGCGCCAAGCATTTTGCCCTGTGGCCTCTCGACCAGGCCGCGCAATCGTGTTTCGGAACCGGGACTTGGCCCAAGGATTTGCCCGTTCCCCACGCCTGGCTGGAGTTTGATGTGCAAGACGTGCAGGCGGCTACCGAGGAGCTCAGGAAACAGGGATACCAGCTACTCGTCTCTGAACGCAAAGAACCCTGGGGGCAAACCGTAACTCGATTGCTCTCCCCGGAAGGCATTCTGGTCGGAGTTGCTTACACTCGCGCAATGCGCGGCGAGAAGACGCGCGAAGCGAAATAGCGGTCCAATCATGAAAACCGTTTATTGATTGCCGTGCGCGTAATACCCGGGCCGGTTGCGGATACTGTACTTCGCATTCTCCGCAGCATTGCTCATCTTCACCGCAATCGACCGGAACCC
>JBJMGC010000148.1:0-6375 GCA_045808105.1 Acidobacteriaceae bacterium
GCGAGAAGTTCGTCTTCGGATCGAAGTTGTTCACCGTCGTGTTCGTGTTGGCGACGACGTTGTTCTGCTCGTTGTTATCGGTGGGGTTGCGCGATGTAAGCTGCCCGATTTTCACCGCTCCCTTCGGAGCGTTCGCGCCGGAGAAGGTCACCGGCAGCGCGCTGGTGCGATGCAGGTTGAAGACGATCACGCCGCTGTTCGATCCGTTGGAGAACGCGAACGACTGCAGATAATGCGCCTTCGGCGTGGCGATTTTGGTGTTGTTGTTCGTGGGCTGATTCCAGGTCGGGTTCGCGCCGGTCTGGATAGTTTCGAGCAGATTGCCGCTGATCGCGGTATTTGCCAGCTCCGCAGCCAGGAATTGCGGACGGCACTGGTTGGTTGCCCCGCCCATGTCGATAACCGTGCCCCACAGCGGGGTGGACTCTCCGCCGCCGTTCGTATTGTTGAAGCCGTTCGCATACTCAGGCAGCGCGAACATATTCTGCAAGGTGACGCCGTCATCACGCATCATCAGCAGCATGTGCTCCACGATGGACAGACCTGCGCCCACCGATGGCACCACCTGATTGACCAGACTCTGCGACGCTGTACCCGAGACTGTGCTGAGATTGACCTCGTAAACCGCCAGCTTCACCGGATGCGATGCGGCAGCCGCCGTTTGCATCTGCTGATACATGTAGCCGTTGGACACGCTATCAACCGCCTCCGGCTCTGCGAACATCGATCCGAAGATGACCTCGTTCGATCCATAGTCGTTGAACGCATTGAAGGTATACGGCGCAACATCGACGGTATCGGCTGCGCTCGTCTGCAGCAGCTCCTGCTGGTTGTACCAGGGCACCACAGCCCATCCGTTCATAATCAGGTCAAACTTCGAAGCGTCATACTCCGGCGCCTGCCTGGCTGCCGTGAACACCTGCTGTGCACGCTGCCCGTTTGCCACTGGATCGTTGATCGTCTCTCCGGGAAACGATCCGGTATTCCAGTTCTCGTTGCCCAACTCCAAATGAATTACTGGAAAGACTGATGTCCACGGCGCAGATTGCCCGAGCGAGGCGCGTAGAGCTCCGTATTTGCTCGATGCATCGCCATTCAGGAACTGGATCAGGTTCTGCATCTCGGTCGTCGAGACAGCGTTCGGCACCGTGAACCACGGCTCGGCATCGATCGCCTGGCACAACTGCAGGAACTCGACGAGCCCAATCGGAATATCGTCCTGCTCCGCCGAATTCTGGCTATAGCCGGCGCGCTGGCGGGCGAATGGCACCGCGATCATGTTGTCGATGGTGCTGCCGAAATCCGTACCGTTGTCCATATAGCGCAGCACGCCTGGATGCAGCTCGCGCAGACGATCCACGACGGCATTGCGGAATGGCGTGGGATTGTCCGAAGCTGCGTCTTCGGTCACCGCAGCGTCGTCCAGCAGCGCCGAGCCGCCGCTGATCGCAAACGTCAAACCGGCTACCCCGATATACGAGCCATCCTCGCTCGCGTGGAACGAATACGTGTAATCCTGCCATTGGTTCGTCAACTGAACGTTCTGGTTCAGATAGGTCACAGCGCCATGCTTCGAGGTCTGGCGCGAGACATTCACCGAGAGCGAATTCGAGCCACCCAGTCCCTTCGCGCGGAAGGTCAGTGTGTAGGTCCCATTGAGTTGCAGAAAGGAGCGCCCGTTCATCGTGTCGAAATACGAGGCGACGCTCGCGCTCTGCCCGGACGAGGCTGCGTTCATCTGCAGCGCCTGCTTGCCCGGCGAATGCGGCGACAGGTCAGTCCTATTCGCAGTCAGTGTGGCGCCGCCCGAGGTATTTGGCCACCAGCCTGCCTGCGGGTTGCCAGGAATCGTCGCCTGCACAACGTAGTAGTCGCCCGCAGTGGGGGCATGCGCCAGGCCACTCATGTGCAATAGCGTGCTTACATTCGAGTTCGCGTTCGCAGCGTCGAGACCGCTAATGGTTCCTGTCAGTCCCTTCGACGCGCCGGTGATGAACTGAACGGTCCCGCCCTGCAAAAAATTCGCTGGCCACGAGGACCATGGGTCGTCGGCATAGCAGCCATTGCCAACTACCGTTTTGCATTTCAGAACAGAGCGCCAGATCTCGCCTTCGAAGCCCGGATTGCGGAAGGTCACATTCCGCAGCATCTGGCCGGAGTCATAGAACGACTGGCCGCTGAGATTGATCCCCAGTCGTTTTGCATTCGGCGTTTTGACAGTGGTGCCAACGTTGATGTCCGTCACGCCATTGGCTTGCGCCGATGCGGCCGTCGTATTGCCGCTGAGTCCAGCCAGGAAGAGCAGGCCCAGGCCCACCATGTAAAAAAGAGAGGACGAAGAAAACTGAAAAAGAAAAGCGGCCTGAAGGGACCGAAGGTAAATCTTCACTGACAACTCCCGGATATCTGTTAATTACGTTCGTAAGTGAGAAAACACTGCAGCATGAGGCCCGCAGAGATCCGACCCACACAACGACCATCACTTAACAGAAAAAACGGGAATTCTTTCCCAAGCATACGCAAAGGGACTGCATTCTTTACACATCCGCACAGTTACTTGTCGAGGGCGGAATATTGAGGTCTAACCGGGTGAATTGAACGTTAGCCTACAGGCAACCTCTCAGGATTGCTAGAGAGACATTAGGGAATTTCGGTAACAACCGCACTTTCACTAATGGGGCATCTCATACCCCAAAGGTGGGAGGGGCGAAGTGCGCGGTTCCCGCAAAAGACATAAGCTTATGACAGTCCAGCGCAAAGGTTGATCAGCACGTGAATGCTCGAGAGCGCGAGCCAACAGAGAACGGCCGCCGCCTTGGCTATCTTCTCAGCCGTTATCCCGGCATATCTCATACGTTTTTCCTGCAGGAAATACGCGGCCTGCGCGAGCTTGGTTTCGATATCGCAACTGCGTCTATCAATGCTCCCGATCGTGCGCACCACCAACTCACCGCGGCGGAAGCAGAAGAGGCCGCCGCCACTTTTTATCTGAAGCCCATGCCGCGCGGCCGCGCGATGCTCCAGCTGCTTCGCATCGCGTGCACTTCGCCCGCATCTGTTTTCCGCGCCCTGCGTGCGGACTTGAGCCTACAGCCTGCGTCACTCCGGCAACGGCTCTTCTCACTCTTTTATGTTGCCGAGGCTCTGCTGCTCTACGACTGGATCCGCCGCCGCCGCATCAGCCATCTGCATGTGCACTTCGGAGGCGCCGTTGCGACTGTGGGACTGCTGGCAGCGGCCGCCGCGCGCATTCCCTACTCGCTCACCATCCACGGCCCGGATGAGTTCTTCGACGAGGTTGGCACCCATCTCCGGCAGAAGTTTGAGAACGCCGCTTTCGTGATCGCAATCAGCCACTATTGCCGCAGCCAGATCATGCGCATCGCATCGCCTGCACATTGGGATCGCTTCGAAACGGTAAGGCTCGGCATCCGTCCTGAGCTGCTGCCCGAGCGTATTGTGCCTGACGCTGCTGCCCCGCTCCAGCTGGTGATGGTGGGACGTCTCGTTTCGACAAAGGGACCGCTGCTCCTGCTCCAGGCGATCGAACAGCTTCGTAGTCAGGGCATCGCCCTCACGCTCACGCTCATCGGCGACGGGCCGGAACGCTCAGATCTCGAAAACTTCATCCGGCAGCACGATCTGGACGGAATTGTGACGCTCACCGGCGCGCTCAATCACGATGAAACGCTCAGGCATGTCGCCGGCGCCGATCTCTTCGTGCTGGCGAGTTTTGCCGAAGGCATCCCTGTCGCGCTGATGGAGGCGATGGCCTTGGGTGTTCCCTGCGTCAGCACCTACATCGCGGGGATTCCAGAGCTGATCGACCATGATCACGATGGCATCCTGGTGCCCGCCGGCTCGGTAGACGAACTAACGAAAGCCATCCTGCGGCTCGCGCGCGATCCTGCATTGCGCCGGCGCTTTGCAGAGGCCGCACGCGCTCACGTTCTGCGCGATTATCATTTGACGGACAACCTGAAACTGCTGGCGGACACGCTGAACCGCCGCATCTCATCGAGCGAAACATCGGGCAAAACAACATCGAGAAAAACCAGGGTCGGAGGCTCATGACCGATTCGGCGCAGCCATCCCCTCCACCGCACGCATGCGACGTTTCTGTCGTCATCGTTTCATTCAACACTCGCGAAGTGTTGCGCGAATGCCTGCAGGCGCTCGCGCGCGAATCTGCCGGGCTCGATGTGCAGACAATCGTGGTCGACAACGGCTCGAAGGACGGCTCGATCGACATGCTCCGAGCCGATTTTCCCGCAGTCGAGCTCATCGTCAGCCAGGAAAACCTCGGCTTCGGCGGCGCGAACAACCTGGCCTTCGAGCGAGCCCGCGGCCGCTACGTCGTGCTGCTGAACTCCGATGCCTTCCTCACGCCAGGCTCGCTGCGGCTCTCCGTTCAGCATATGGACACTGACCCAAAAGCCGGGCTCGGCGGCGGCCGCCTGGTTGGGCGCGACGGAAGTTGGCAGCCCTCTGCGCGCCGCTTCCCTACACTCGCCACTGACGTCTTCGTCTTTAGCGGCCTCGCCGACCGTCATGCGCGCTCGCGCATCTTCGGCAAGTACAACCGGACGTGGGCCGATCCGATGCAACCGGCGAAGGTCGACTGGGTGCCGGGCGCCTACTCCATCATCCGCGCCGAAGCGCTGGCCGCGGCCGGGCCTTTCGATCCTCGCTTCTTTCTCTACTTCGAGGAAGTCGACCTGTGCCGCCGCATCAAAGCGGCCGGCTATACCGTCTGGTATTGGCCGGATATTGTCGTGATCCACATCGGTGGTGAATCATCGCGACAGCTCAAGAGCCTTCAGATGTCGCGCGTCGGCGCACAGCTTACGCTGTGGCGCATGCGTAGCACTCTTCTCTACTATCGCAAGCACCACGGGCTCTCCAGCCTGGGCGCGCGTTTTCTGGAAGTAGCGTGGAATCGCTTTCGCGCGCTTCGGCGCAGCCGCAGCCACGATCCGGAGCGCCGCCGTGAGGCCGCCTACTTTCATGCTCAGGCGGAGCTCATGGAGCAGGCCTGGAAAGAGACGCGCGGGGGCCGCACGTCGCCTCGGCAGCCCTGGTAACCGCCACATCCCGATTGAATCCTGTGCGCAGCATCCCTGCGTTCGGGCCGCTCATCTTATGACAATCAGACAGTGCTAAGGTGCCTTCAGGCACGACCGTTGGCAACCGCTGTTCGGGCATACCTGTATACCTGGGAAGCGCTCGTCCATCGCAGGTTGCAGCGCATCATCGCTGCAGGAGATTTCCGTCATGGCGACGACCTTTGCAAGCGCAACATCTATCCCCCTCGGCGGGCAGCCCATCTTCGAGCCCATGAATACCGGCTCCAACGAGCAGTTCCGAGCCAGCTTCGATGCCAGGCCCTTCGAGTTCCGTCACGGACTAACGACCAGTCATCCGCTCTTCAATCTTGCGGCCATCCGCCGCCTGCTCGAGGTGCCGGAGGTGAAGAACTCCGTCGCTTATGACGCCGCCGACGTTCGTGTGGACCAGCGCTGGGAGACGATCCCCAAAGAAAAGCCGCCCATTGAAGAGGTCTTCGATAACATCGCGACCTCTGGCGGTTGGATCATGATGCGCTTTGTGCATCGTGTGCCGGAGTACAAAGCGATTCTCGATGCCTGCCTGGACGAGGTGCGTCGCCTCAGCGGCCGGGATGTTCAGCAGGACGAGAAGAGCCGCGAAGCCATTATCTTTGTCACCTCGCCCAATCGCGTGACGCCTTACCATATCGACCGCGAGTGCAACTTTCTCATGCAGGTTATGGGCGAGAAGAACATCAACATCTTCGACCGCAATGACAAAGAAGTCGTCACCGATCAGGAACTGGAAACCTATTGGTCCAAGGACAACAATGCCGGCGTGTATAAGCCGCAGTTTCAGGACCGCGCCTTCGTCACCACGATGCGTCCCGGAACCGGCGTACACATCCCGGTGAACTTTCCGCATTGGGTCCAGAACCGCGACAATGTTTCCATTTCGCTCAGCATCAGTTACCAATACAAGGACTGGAAACGGAAGAATGTCTATCAGGCCAACTACCTTCTGCGTAAGCTGGGCATGAACCCCACGCCTCCGGGCGAATCCGCTGTTCTCGATTACACGAAGCGCGTCGTCATCGAAGCAGCGCATCGCACCAAGCGGATGATCAAGCAAGAGAAATAGCCAAAAAAGGGGAGCTTAGAAAGCCCCCCTGCGCGTGCAACGCTTCTTCCTGTTGCTCGTTAAACTGTCGCGGCCTGCTCGTCATAGGCTGCACTGCGGTCGGTTCGGCGCAGCAAGTGCCGCTCCAACCGTCGTGCAGTGTAAGCCGCGCCGTATGCAAACCGCATCATCGGGCCGAAGGTCAGC
>JBJMGC010000149.1:0-15792 GCA_045808105.1 Acidobacteriaceae bacterium
ACACTAAATACCTAAACGACCATCTTCAGAACAAAATCGCTATTTCACTTCCTCTGCTGTTGTGCTCCGGGCTATTGCTGCGAACACTGCGGAATCTCGCCGGCGCGAGTCCCGGATTTGAACAGGACCATATTCTTACTGCGTCCGTGGGGCTGAATATTGCCGGCTACAGCCACGACGAGGAACAGGTGATCCGTCACAAGATTCTTGATCGCGTGTCGGCATTGCCTGGCGTGAAGGTCGCGTCTCTTACGGACTGGATTCCGATGACCTTGGGCCACAAGGGGGAGGATGCGTATCCGGAAGGGTATGTGCCACACCCCCATGAATCTTTGCAGGTGTACCACGCCGAAGTGGCCCCGCGGTATTTCGAATCCCTTCATATACCCATTCTGGAAGGACGCGAGTTTACACCGGATGACGATGAAAAGGCCCCGCGGGTACTCATCGTGGATCAGACCGCGGCGAGGCGATACTGGCCGGGACAGGATCCGCTGGGAAAGAGGCTCAGGATTTGGGGCAGCCTTTTCACGGTTGTCGGCGTGGCGAGGAATTCGACACATATGTTCGTGAATGAGTCACCGGAGCCCATGGTGTATATGAGCTTTTTCCAGGAGGGGTACGAGACTATCGTGCAGGTGGAAACGGAAGGCAATCCGGCCGATCTGGCGCCGGCGGTGGAAAACGCCATCCACGAAATCGATACACGGCTGCCGGTCTTCGACGTGCGTCCCATGCGGGAGAGTACCCAGCTGGCGAGCAGTTTCGCTGTCATACAGAGCACCCTGGCGGGAATGTTCGCGCTAATCGGGTTGGTTCTTGCCATAACCGGAATCTACGGAGTCGTGTCCTATCGAACCCAAATGCGAACCCACGAGATCGGGATACGAATGGCTCTAGGTGCTTCACGGGTGGACGTGCTGAGACTCGTGCTGGTGCAGGGATTGTGGCTCACAGGCATTGGGCTGGCACTGGGACTGGCGTCCGCGTTGGGACTGACCCGTGTCATCGGCCGGATGTTGTATGGAATCGGAGCCAACGATCCCATCACCGTTGCTTCCGTGGTCATGCTCCTGGGAGCAATGTCTTTGTTAGCCTGCTACTTTCCGGCACATCGAGCGATGCGCCGGAACCCCGTGACCGCGATTCGCGAACTGTAAGCTGCAGTTCAAAGTCGCCGCGAATTTGAGCGAATCAGGCGTATGCGCGGTGCTCCACTTGGCTATCGAGGAGGATAACGATGTTCCACCGTTAACAAACAAATCTCCGCCTGGTGGATTTTCGTTCTGCGTTGACGTGAACAGGCCGATTCACTCATTGAGGCAGCTCGCTAGTTCGAGCTGAGCGTGTAACCGGCTCGCCAACGGCACGCGTCTGCGTTCGGTGGGCACTTGCATGTGTCAAAACAGAACTGTATCCATTTCAGTAGCAAATTCGTGGCATGATCTATCTCTCAATTCGCTATCCTGGAAATAAGGGCAGATATGGCCAAGCACGCCACCGGCAACCGGGCGAGCTAACCTCAATGGAATGACGATTTTGCTGATAAACCTTCTGTTTGGACGAATTTAGCTCGCGGGAGAGGGTCTAAGCGGCACAATCGGGAGAGGTTACAAGACAAGCCTCCGGGACGGGAGGGGGGAGGGTAGTGAGGTATTGTTCCCTCGCCAGCCAGCCTCCAGCGTTCTCATTCGGGCCGGTTTCAGAGCGGGTCCATTCTTCGTCACAGCCCGGATGCCGATCTCATAACGGCATGGCATCCGGCACGATGGAGTGCCGCGCACCGGAAACCTGCTCTATAATCGTTCGCAAGTTCCTGAGATGTCCTCTGTCCGTGTCTCTTGTGCGCATCCCGTGCCCACCTGGGCGCTACGTGGCCTGCAACGGAATTGCGCAAAGGGAGAGCACAGGACAGCGCCGCCGCAAGTGCCTGGATCGATCCCAACAAGAACTGAAGGAGTTTCCTAGTCAAATGAAGCGTTCTTTGTCACTCGTCTGCATGCTCGCGTCCACCCTGGGCGCCAGTGCGCTCGCTCAGACCGCAGCAGAGCCACCATCCGCCCCCGGCGCCCCCGTCGCCACAGCCCCCGCCGGCCCCACCAAGATTGCGGTCATCCAGTTCGAGGCAGTCGTTGGCCAAACCAACGAAGGCCAGCGTGCCTTCGCCGAACTGAACACCAAGTTCCAGCCCAAGCAGCAGCAGATCAAGTCGGAGAGCGATGAGGTCGACACGCTGAAGAAGGAGCTGCAGACCGCCGGCGACAAGCTGAGTGACGCCGAGCGCCAGACACGGCTGCGTAGCGTCGACGAGAAGGAAAAGACGCTGCAGCGCAACGTGGAAGATGCCCGCAACGACTTCTCGGGCGAGATGAACGAGAAGTTCAGCGGTATCGCGCAAAAGGTCGCCCAGGTCATGACCCAGTACGCCCAGCAGAATGGCTACACGCTGGTCATGGACGCCGGCTCCACACAGCAGCAGCAGTCGCCAATCCTCTGGGCGGCCGAGTCCACCAACATCTCGGAAGCGGTCCTGCAGGCCTACAACAAGCAGTCAGGCGTTCCTCCCCAGCCCGCTGCCGCCGGAGCGCCACGGACTACCCCGACCACGACTACCCGTCCCTTGCCCCGTACCACCGCACCGAGGACGCAACACTAAGCACTTCCCAGGCGGGCTCTAGGATTGCGCATCCAGACGCGTTCCGGAGCCCGCATGATGGACAATCCCGCCCGCCCCGAGACCTCGTTCCGAGTGTGGAAAATTATGTGGATCGCGCGATCTGCTTCTCTGTCGGATTCCTCCGCTGCACCATGTTTGTGGCATAGGCGAAGACTTGAAACTGACTATCCTTCTTGCATGCAGCAACTTAGAGCTAAGTACCAAACCGGCTCAGGCATGAACAAGCAGTGAACAGCAAAAGTAGAATCTCGCAGCTTTCCACAGATCGCTTTGCCGGTTGAAAATCCGGAGTTCATTTTCCTGCGTCTTCGCCGACTTTCAGCACCGCCAGGAATGCCTCTTGTGGTATGTCGACTTTCCCGATCCGCTTCATGCGCTTCTTGCCTTCCTTCTGCTTCTCCAGCAGCTTGCGCTTGCGGCTTATGTCGCCTCCGTAACATTTGGCCAACACATTCTTTCGGAGTGCCGCGACCGTTTCCCGGGCAACAATCTTCGATCCGATAGCCGCCTGGATGGCGACCTCGAACTGCTGCCGCGGGATCAGTTCGCGCATCTTCGACACCAGCGCCTTACCCCGTTCATACGCGAAATCCCGATGCACGATGATCGAGAGGGCATCCACCGGCTCGCCGGAAACCAGGATGTCCAGCTTGACCATTGGGGAAATCCACGAGCCTGAAAGGCTGTAATCAAGCGACGCGTAACCGCGCGAGACCGATTTAAGACGGTCGTAGAAGTCCAGCACGATCTCGTTCAGCGGCAGCTCGTAGGTCAGCATCACCCGGGTCGGCGTCACATACTCAAAGTTCTGCTGCCGTCCCCGCTTCTCCTCCACCAGCTTGAGGATCCCGCCTACGTACTCCTCATTCGTCAGGATGGTGGCCCGAATCACCGGCTCTTCGATCTGCTCAACCTCGCTCGGATTCGGCCAGCGCGACGGATTATCCACCTCGATCTCGCTGCCGTCCGTCAGCCGGATCTTGTATCTCACCCCAGGCGCCGTGGTGATCAGGTCTAGATCGAACTCCCGCTCCAACCGCTCCTGGATGATCTCCATGTGGAGCAATCCGAGGAAGCCGCAGCGGAAACCAAAACCCAGCGCCGCCGAGCTTTCCGGCTCCATCGAGAAGGAGGAGTCATTGAGCCGGAGCTTCTCGAGCGCCTCACGCAACAAGGTGTGCTCGTGCGAATCCACAGTGTAGAGGCCGGCGAAGACCATCGACTTGATATCTTCGAACCCCGGTAGGGCTTCCTTGGCGGGTCGCTCGTCCTCTGTGATGGTGTCGCCGATCTTCGTGTCCCCTACGTTCTTGATCGTCGCCACGAAGAATCCGACCTCGCCCGCACCCAGTTCCGTCACTTCCACCGGCTTCGGCGTCAGAATGCCCATCGACTCCACATCGAAGACGCGCCCATTCGACATTAGCCGGATGCGTGCTCCTTTGCGCAGCGTGCCCTGCATCACGCGAGTCAGCACAATCACGCCGCGATAGGCGTCAAACCAGGAGTCGAAGATAAGAGCCTGCAGCGGCGCCTCCGCGTCGCCTGCGGGTGGCGGCAAGCGGTGCACGATGGCCTCGAGAATGGCCTCCACGTTCTCGCCTGTCTTGGCGCTTACTGGGATCGCATCCGTAGCGTCAATGCCGACGGCGTTCTCAATCATCTCCTGTGTGCGCACAACATCTGCGCTGGGCAGGTCGATCTTGTTGATCACCGGGATCATGTCCAACCCATTGCTGATGGCGAGGTAGGCGTTGGCCAGCGTCTGCGCCTCGACCCCCTGGGTGGCGTCGACAACCAGCAGCGCGCCCTCGCACGAGGCCAGCGAGCGCGAGACTTCGTAAGAGAAGTCCACATGGCCGGGCGTATCGATCAGGTTGAGCTGATAGAGTTCGCCATCCTTCGCCTTGTAGAGCATGCGAACGGCATGGGCCTTGATCGTGATGCCGCGTTCGCGCTCCAGGTCCATGGCATCCAGCACCTGGGCTTGCATCTCGCGCGCGCTCACCGAGCCGGTCAACTCCAGCAGGCGGTCGGACAGCGTGGATTTGCCGTGATCGATGTGCGCGATGATCGCGAAGTTACGTATGTGCCTGGTGTCCATGAATGCGGGTATGCAGTTTGCGAATGGGTCGTTGTACCAGATGTGCCGCGCGGGGATGAGCGAATGCGCAACAGTACCGAAGTCCGCTCGAACCTTGAGTTTATCATCGGCACGCCAGCCGGCCGCGCTCTACAATGACGCGAGGATCACGTCTGAACCGCATGGATGTTTCAAAGCCTTCCGCCGTTCTTGTGCAGGCGGCCCTCCTCCTTATTGCCTGCTGCGGCGGTGCTACTGCGGCGGGTGCGCTGTCAGCCGTGCAGAAGAAGACGCAAGTCCCATTGCCTGCTGCCCGGAATGTACCCACTCCGCAGCAGGCGCCAGTGCCTCCCACGCCGCGCGAACAACAGGTGATTGCCGCCGCACAGAGCGATTATGCAAGCGGTATGCGCAACTACCATGCCGGAGACCTGGCGGCAGCCAAGCGTGATTTCGACAACGCCGTCGACATCATGCTTTCCAGCGGCCTCGATCTGAAGACCAGCCCGGCACTCGGTGACGCCTTCGAGCATATCGTCGACGCGGTCAATGCGCTTGAGATGGATGCGCTCAAACAGGGCAACGGCTTCGCTGCGCCTATGGAGCAGACCCCGGTCGGCGTCGCCAATGACGTCACCTTCCCGGTCGATCCCAACATCCGGGCTGCCGCCGAAGCCGAACTCAAGACCACGCAATCCGATCTGCCGCTCGTGATCAACGACGCGGTTACCAGCTACATCGGCTATTTTTCCAATACCAGCACCGGCCGCAACACCATCATCAGCTCGCTGCGCCGCGCGGGCCGGTACAAGGACCTTATCGAGCGGACGCTGCGCGACGAAGGCGTTCCCGCCGACCTGATCTATCAGGCCATAGCCGAATCGGGCTTCCAGGTGCAAGCGGTCAACGGGCGCTCTGGAGCAGCGGGTATGTGGCAGTTCATGCCCTTCCGCGGCGCCTATGGACTGGAGCGCAACGGGTGGGTGGATGAGCGCTTTGATCCGGAGAAGTCCACTCGGGCCTATGCGCGCGAGATCAAGAAAAACTACCAGCAGTTTGGCGACTGGTACCTCGCCATGGCCGGCTACGACTGGGGGCCCGGCAATGTGCAGCGAGCTGTACAGCGTACCGGGTACGCCGATTTCTGGGAGCTCTATAGGCGCAACAACCTTCCGCAGGAGACAAAGAACTACGTCCCAATCATTCTTGCTGCGGCTGTCATGGCGAAGAATCCGGTGCAATACGGGCTGACCGATATCGGCGCCGATCCGCCGGTCGCCGACGATACGGTAACCGTAAGCAGCTCCATTGACCTCCGCTTGGTCGCTGACATCGTCAATGTGCCGGTGCAGCAGATCGTCGGTCTCAATCCAAGCCTTCTGCGCATGATGACGCCCCCGGACGAGCCCTACGATCTGCATCTTCCTACCGGCACGAAGTCCGCTTTCATGGAAGCCATTGCTGAGATTCCGCCGGACAAGCGGATGGCTTGGCGCTATCACCGCGTGCAGCCGGACGATACTCTGGCATCGCTGGCGAAGACGTATCACGTCTCCGCTTCCGAAATCGCGTTCGTGAACCAGATTGAACCGACCGCCGATATCTCCGGCGAAGACGCGCTAATCATCCCCACGGTGCCGCCGGCCGCATCCGGCATGCAGCGCAGCAGCGCGCGTTACCGCGTGGAAAGTGAAGACACGCTGGTGACGCTGGCGGACCGTTTCAATGTCACTACGGAGCAGTTGCGCCGCTGGAACCATCTCCGCTCCAGCACGCTACGGTCCGGACAGATCCTGTTTGTGGCGGAGCCGGCACACGTTTCCGCGTCGGCAAGAGGTAAACGTGGACGCAAAAGCCGCGATCGCGAAACAGCGAATCGGGCCTCGCACACTGCCGCACACAGCAAGCAGTCATCCCCATCCAAATCGAAGGCGAAGCCGCATCACGATTGACGATCGCAGCAGCGCAGCCGATCTCAGAAGAGTGGGAATGCGATGCGAAATGCGATCTGATGCGATCGATTCGCATCACGCGCAAGCGTTTCCCTCTTGCGTTCGGTAGCAGACCGTTGCATGCTGTTGCTATAATCCGCGCCGCAGGTGGAGTGGTCGAAATTTGCGCTCGCTGCCACAAGCGAAGCCAACGAAGAGAGAAATCCCGGAGGCAGAGATGCAGGACGAAAGAAAGCTCTTAGCAGCGTACGACGATGGTGAACACGAGCCCGAGGGCAAAGACTACTCGGATGAAATGGAAGACGAGATCGACGAAGACGAGGAAGATGAAGAGATCAGTGTGCCGCTCTCTTCCGAGGATGATGGCCAGGACGACGAAGGATACGGCGAGCCCGCAGCACCAAGCTCCCGTTTGAGCACGCCTTCTACCAAGGCATCGGCCAAGAAGACGGCTGCGAAGAAAGCTCCAGCCAAGAAAGTCGCAGCAACCAAGGCGCCTGCAAAGAAGGCGGCCAAGAAAGCTCCCGCGAAAAAAGCGGCCAAGAAGAAGAGTTCAAAATCTGCCGCGAAGAAAAGTAGCGCCCGCAGCGGCGGTAAGGCGGCCAAGAAGGCTGCCGGCAAAAAGGGTGCAAGCAGTAAATCCACGAAGCGAGGTACTCAATTGGCAGCAAAGAAAGCAGCAAAGAAGAAGTCGGCGAAGAAGGCCGTCAAGAAGGCAACCAAAAAAGCGGCAAAGAAGAAGTCCACCAAGAAGGCCGCTAAAAAAGCAACAAAGAAGAAGTAGTTCCACCGTAGTAGAAGGCAAGCAAAAGAGCCCGGCATCGCGCCGGGCTTTTTTGCGTCTGTACTCTGCCGCTCAGCTTATCCGTTCTTCTTTTCCATGTCCGCAAGCGCCGCCAGAACTTCCGTGCTGTGGTTCGACGGATCCACGCTCGTCCACACCTTAACGATCTTTCCTTCCGGATCGATCAGGAACGTATTCCGCTTGGCAATCTTCATCCCCATGTAGTTGCCAAGCGAGCCATACTTCGAAACCGTCGACTTCTGCTCATCGGAGAGCAGCTTAAAACTCAATCCATCTTTCGTGCAGAAGGTCTTGTGGCTTGCGACCGAATCGACGCTCACGCCCAGGATCACCGCATTATCCCGCTGATACTTGGGCAGGTCTTCCTGGAACTTATGTGCCTCCATCGTGCAGCCCGAGGTCATGTCCTTGGGATAGAAATACAGCACCACCCATTTGCCGCGATACTGGTTGAGACTGACGGGCGTGCCCTCCTGTGAGGGCAGCGAAAACTCGGGCGCCTGCTGTCCAACCGCAGGCACTGCATCATCAGCCGCACGAGCGCTGCGCAGTGCGAACACACCGACGATGGCGGCTACCACCAACACAGCCAGAACTCCAAAACGTGACGTAGACATCGAAAGTCCTCCTCCTGAGGTCGCAAGTATTAGAGCATTTTCGATGGACCGCGGGTACAAACGGAGTAGATAAGTGACAATTCGATGAAGATTCGCCGGTTGTTCTGCCCGGCAGTGCTGCCGCTCTGTGCCGCTCTGTGATTACGACAAAGCGATAATTGCGATTCTCGCGATATCCGCAGCAGTAATCACCGCCGCCCGATCGAAGATCAGCGTGCGTCCTGCTTCGAGCGCAAGGCACGTCGCGCCCGCCTCACGCATTGCTGTGATTGTCGCCTCGCCGATAACCGGAACATCGAAGCGCATGTCCTGCTTCGGTTTTGCGACCTTTACCACCGTGAGGCTGCGGTCGAGCGTCGACGCTGGATCTTCGAGTGTTCGCATCAGCACGCCCGCCCGCGCTATGGTCGCATCGGTGCCCTCCATCGCCTCCACGGCAACGCACGCCTGTCCCGCAATCACCACCGTCTGGCCAATGTCGTAGCCGGCGATTCCCGCTGCCACCTCGCGTCCGTACGCGATGTCTTTCTGCTCCTGCTCATTCGGCGCTCGCGCAGTGAGCAAGCCGGCCGCCACCAGCAGCGGCTCCAAAAACGATGTAGAGGAGATCAGTTCGATGCCTTCGTCGCTGAGCACTTTGGCGATTGCTCCGAGTAGCATGTTCGTGTTGCGCGTGCGCAGGTTCAAAAGCAGTTTGGCCAGCCGCCAGTCCGGACGGATGCTCGAAAAAATCTGCTTGTGCTTCACTTGCCCGGCCATCACAGCCTGGGTCACGCCCTCGCGCTGAAACGTCTCAACCAATCGTGACAGTTCTCCGAGTGACAACCAATGTACCGTCGTTCCGGAGTCATCGGCAGCGCGCGCGTTCATCGCGGGATCGGTTTCTTCACGAATCGCCGCCACCACTACGGGGCGGCCATGCGCCCGCGCAGCATCGAGCAGCAGGAAAGGGAACCGGCCGTTCCCGGCGATCAGGCCCAGCGGTCGTTGCGGATCGTGCAGATCGTTGACCATCGGCCTACTTCAACACGCCGCGCTCGCTTGTCTCCACAAAGCGAAGCAGATACTGCACCTCTTCGCAGGTATCCGCTTCGGCGCGCAAGGCGCCAAGCGCCTGTGACGTGTTGCGTTTCGATGCCAGCAACAGGCGGTAGGCATGCTGAAGAGCTCGCAATTGTTCACGCGTAAATCCGCGCCTTTCTAGTCCGACTTTGTTCAGGCCGTAGGCACGCGTCTCGCGCTTGGCAGATGTGAGCGAGTACGGCAGCACATCCTGAGTGATCGTAGTGCCGCCGCCGACGTAGGCATGCCGCCCGATCCGGCAGTATTGGTGTACCGGGCAAAGCGCGCCCACCGTGGCCCAGTCCTCCACTGTCACATGACCCGCCAGCGTTGCGCCGTTCGCGAGAATACAGTTATTACCGATGCTCGAGTCATGGCCGATGTGCGCGTACGCCATGATCAGACAATCGCTGCCGACCCGTGTTGTGCCTCCGCCTCCTGCAGTTCCCCGAGAGATTGTGACGCACTCGCGGATCACTGTGCGCTCTCCGATTTCGAGGCTGGTTGGTTCGCCCGCGTACTTCAAATCCTGCGGGGCAACCCCTACAGCGGCAAAGCTATAAACGCGGCATCCGGCGCCGAGCTTCGTATATCCATCGAGCACGACGTGGGACACCAGCTCGCATCCCTCGCCGAGCACGACATTCGCCCCCACGGTGCAGTACGGACCAATTTTTGCAGATTTCGGAACGACAGCCCCGGTCTCTACCAGGGCAGTTGGATGAATGCTCACTCCGCGGCGGCCCCGGCAAGCGTCGGTGTCTCCTGCGGCTGCGCTTTACGGGCGGCGCGCGGCACCACGAGACACTTGATCTCTGCTTCGCACACCAGCTTCCCATCCACGTGCGCCTTCCCGCGCATGGTGGCGCCGCGGCGGCTCCACTTCATTACCTCCACCTCGATTCGCACCTGATCGCCTGGAACCACCGGCGCCGGAAAGCGCGCCTGATCGATCCCGGTAAAGACCATCAGCTTGTTATCGCGATCGGGCACTTCGGTCAGCAGCAAAGCGCCGCCGGCCTGCGCCATCGCCTCCACCATCAGCACGCCGGGCATGATCGGGTAGGTGGGAAAATGACCCTGGAAGTAGGGCTCATTGATCGTGACGTTCTTGATCGCCACGATCCGCTGCATGCGCACCAGCTCCACCACGCGATCGATCAGCAGGAAGGGATAGCGGTGCGGCAGGATCTGCATGATCTCAGTGATTTCGAGAGAAGTTGCTGTGGGTGTACTCTCCGTGCTCATACGGAAACTGATTATATAAGCCGCACAGTAAGAAGCTTTGTACTCGGACCCCGGTTGCGCGCCTTACTTCTTGAGCTTTCGCACCGCCGCATCGATGTCGAACATATCGGGCGGAATCGCGCCGCCATAAATGACGTTGTAGAGGAAGCGCTGGTTGGACATGTCCCCGTTGTGATAACGCGTGGTCGAGAAGGGTGTCGAGATGCCATTGAATTTGTGGTAGTCGTCGTATTCCTCGCCCTCCGTGTTCTTGTCTCTGTAGAGCGGGTCGCGCCACTCAAAGCTGCGCCGCACGGGAAGATGCGAGCTCGCATCCAGATCGAGCGTCAGGTTGTCGTTGGTGGAAGACAGGATTGTGATCTTGTCCGCAAGCCGGCGCTCCACCTGCTCCTGGCCGCCGTAGATGAAGAGCGCTCCCGGATCCTTCATCCAGATGCGCGCCACCGCGTCTACGGAATGATCGCGGCGGCGCAGGTAGTCATCCATCTCAGCTTTCGGGATTGCCCGCTTGCCTTTGTACGTGACCTCCCATCCCTGGTCGCCGACGTACATCTCGTACACCTGCCGCTTCTTTCCTAGCTCAACGCGCTCCTTATCCGGCGGCTGGCGATAGTCGAAGAAATCAGTGATCGCGCCCGTAGGTTTGCCTTGATAGAAGCCGGATGTCCGCCCGATCAGCTCATAACCGGGCGCATTCAACCACGCATTGCCACCCAGCGCCTGGATCATCTGCTGCAACAGCGTCTTTACCTTCTGCTGCTCGGCATTTGCGGCCGCGTCGCCGGTCGCCTGTGCGCGCAGGTTGAGGCCGCCGCACAAGATCAAAAGGAGAAGTCCCATTCGCCGTCTTGTCATCCCACCAGCACCGCGCCACCGTTCACGTTTAGCACCTCACCGCTAATGAAACCCGCCCACGGCGTACACAGGAACAGGATGGGTGCTGCAATCTCCTCGACCCGTGCGACTCGCCCCAGTGGGATAGTGCCGAAAATCTTCGCGCGGCTCGCTTCCGTCGCCAGCGCAGGCGCGGCCATCTCGGTGTCTACCCAACCGGGAGCTACGCAGTTCACATAGACGCCCTGGGGAGCGAGCTCGCTGGAAAGGCTCTTGGTTAGGGAAATGATCGCACCCTTGCTCACTGCATAGTCGGCATGGAAGGCCTCGCCGCGCTGGCCCGCTGTCGAACTGACCAATACGATATGCCCCCGTGCATCTCCGTTGGACGCGTTCCGCTGCTGCATGGCAGCTACCGCCGCTTGAACCAGCCCAAAGACGCTGTCCAGATTCACGTCCATCGTGCGCCGCCACTGCCGTTCATCCATCGTGGCGATCGGCGTATCCTCTGGCGGCCAGATACCGTGGTTGACCACCAGACAATCCAACGCCCCAAAAGCTTCGATGGTTTGGGCGACCAGCGCGCGTCCCGCTGCGGCGGAATCGAGCTCCTGCCGGAAGGCTACGCAGACGGTCTCGCCGCCACATTCGTTGACCAGAGAATGAGCGCGAGCGTGAGCTTCACGGTAGTTGAACGCGACCCGAGCCCCGGCCTGGCGGAAGAGCTGCACCGTTGCGGCGCCAATTCCGCGTGCCCCGCCAGTGATGAGCGCGACTTTGCCGTGCAGCGCCATGGGCACAGACCCATCTGTCTCCTGCATGCCCGCTTGCATATATCTGGACGCTATCGAAGCGGCGAGATGCGCGCAACTCACGATCCTTTGTCCCGCTTTGCGAGCTGCTTCTTCCGCCCCACTACCAGCTTCCGCCGCTGTGCTGTAGGCATGGCGAGCAGATCCCGTGTGCGCCTGGGCAGCTTTGCTTCGATGATGTCGCGTGCGGCACGCAGCCGCGCTTCCAGATCGCTCTTTCGCAGTGCATTCCAGCGCTCCAGCGCCACCCAATGCGCCCGCGCCAGATACGGAGCAGGGAAGATGCCGTCGATCTCCAGCAACTCCGCCGCGCCCTCCGGACCCGCGGCAAAAGACAGGACTCCGTTGCTGTCGGCGTCGAGGTTCAGGACTGCAAACATCTTGCCGCCAATTGCTTTGTCGCCCACCCAGAAGAGCAGGTTGTTGCCCCACTGCAGCGTCTCTTCCACAAACGGCAAGCCAAGCAGGAAGGCGCGCGTGCTTTCGCTGTCCATGCCGAGAGTATGCACGGTGCTTGTAGCCGGCGCGAACTCTATACTGAGTTCACGCATGCCTGAGAGCACAGCCACCCAACCCTTTCTTCCTGTTGACGAGCAGTTGGACTATCTCCAGAAGGGCGCGGCAGAGATCATCCGTGTCCCTGATCTGCGCGAGCGCCTGGAGGAATCGCGCAAGACTGGCCGCCCCCTCCGCGTAAAAGCCGGATTTGACCCCACAGCGCCCGACCTGCACCTGGGCCACACGGTGCTGATGCGCAAGCTCAAGCACTTCCAGGACCTGGGGCATCAGGTCATTTTCATGATCGGCGATTTTACGTCGCTGATTGGTGACCCGACCGGCAGGTCGGTGACGCGGAAGCCGCTGACCCGGGAGCAGATCGGCAACAACGCCAAGACCTACACAGAGCAAGTCTTCCGCATCCTGGACCGGGAGAAGACTGAGGTGCGCTTCAACTCCGAGTGGCTGGACACCCTTGGCTTCGAGGGCATCATTCGGCTGGCAGCACACTTCACTGTCTCTCAGATGCTGGAGCGGGAGGAGTTTCACAAGCGCTTCCGCGAGGAGAAGCCGATCTCGCTGCACGAGATGCTATATCCGCTGGCACAGGGGTACGACTCGGTGGCATTGAAGGCCGACGTGGAGCTGGGCGGCACGGATCAGCGGTTCAACCTGCTGATCGGCCGCGAACTGCAGCGGCACTACGGACAGCCGTCGCAGATTGTGCTGATGACGCCGATCCTCGAAGGCCTCGACGGCGTGCAGAAGATGTCGAAGTCGCTGAATAATGCGATCGGCATCCATGAGCCGGCCGGGGAGATGTATGGGAAGCTGATGTCCATCTCCGACAGTCTGATGTGGAGCTACTGGACCCTGCTCACCGACCTGAAGCAGAGCGAAGTGGACGGTCTGAAGGCCGCAGTCCAGAGCGGCGCCGATCATCCGATGAACGTGAAGAAGCGGCTTGCACGAACCATTGTGGCCGGCTTCCACGGTGAGGAAGCTGCAACGCGCGCCGATCAAAACTGGGCAAAGCAGTTCCAGCGGGACGAGACGCCGGAGGATCTGGACGAGGTCCCGCTCTCGGCTGCTGATGCTGGCTGGACGCCGGACACGGGCGCTATCCGGCTGGACAAGCTGCTGTTCCTGCTGGGACTTGCCGAGTCTGGCGCGGACGCCACCCGGAAAGTAAAGCAGAGCGCGGTTCGCCTGGACGGTGAGGTGGTGTTGGGCACGCATGCCCGGGTCACGGTTCCGGGTCGGGTCGTAGTCAGAGCCGGGAAGCGGGCGAAAGCCGCCCTACTGAGCTAACCCGCTATGAGGAATGACTAGGCGTTAAAAGTGCCGGAGTAGAGTTCGGTGAGCTTGTGGATGAGATCGCCGAAGCCGGACGCTTCGAGCTGGACTTCCGTGCCGGTGTGGAGTTGGACGAAGGCGAGCTGGCGCTTCTGGTCCAGTGCGATGGAGGCTATCTGGTCCAGCGGAATTGCTCGGGACTGCTCTAATGCGTGCGCGAGCTCGATGGCCTTCATCTCGTTCTCCCAGGGAAAGGTAAAGCAATGTGACAGATGAAATGTGGCGGTGATGCGGCCGGAGCACCTTGGTGCTAAGTCCCTCCCCCGAAAGACTCAGCACCAGTGCGCAGCGATCACATCACCGCATGTCCACAACATACCCTGATATCGCTGCAGAAAAACATTGATGCGGTAACACTTACCAAACTACTGAGTAACTTGCGGTAACTTAGGCAGAGAGACTGGCAATATATTGCCGAGATATTGCTCTGGTACCCGTCATGCTCCGTGAAGGCAGGAATGACGCGGGTAGGATCGGTGCTCACCGGATTTACTGATGCCTGTACTCGGAAGAATGAATCGATAAGGACAGAAATCCCACATCAAGCGCGAGATGTGGGACACCTGTAGAGATGATTCGTTCTACAGCTCGATGTTGACCAAGTCCGACGTGTGGTCGGTGTGGTCGCCGTTGGGGCTGCTCGTTTTGTCCTGCGGGGCTCGCCAGTGGTCGATGTAGGAGATCTGGTGGACGCAGGACACGGTGCAGTTGGGCGCACAGGTCTTCTCGGTAAGGAATTCGCGGTCGAGGTCGACCTGGGTGTATTCGGCCAGCGGTACGCCGGGGAAGCCGCGCTGCTGTGAGCAGTAGTGCACCAGCCCGTCTTCGCAGATGTAGATGTAGCGTGAGCCGGCTCGGCAACGCCAGTAGTTGGGCTCGCCGTTGGCGATGGCTTCCTGAAAGTGGTTGAAGCGCGAATAGTTCTTTTTATCCAGCTGCTTCATCTCGTAATAGACGCGGCGCTCCTCGCCGCCCAGGGGCTTCAGTTGGCCGCTGCCGTCGTGGATGATGCCGATGGTCGAGGTGAAGCCGAGCTCGAGCGCGCGATGGCCGATGGTGAGCGCGTCCTGCGGGTTCTTGATGCCGCCGCCGACCACGGAGTTGATGTTGATGTGGAACTCGGCGTACTCGGCGAGAAATTGCAGCTTCTTGTCTAAGACTTTGAGCGATTTCTTAGAGATCTCGTCGGGCTGCACGTTATCGATGGAGATCTGCATGTGGTCCAGGCCGGCCTGGTTTAGACGCTCGATGCGTTCCGGCATCAAAAAGTAGCCGTTGGTGATCATGCCGGCGAGGCGTCCGTGGTGACGGATGCGCGCGATGATCTGGTCCAGATCGGGATGGGTGAGCGGCTCGCCGCCCGAAATGGTGATGATGCTCGTGCCGAGGCGGGCAAGGTGATCGATGCGGCGGAGCATCTCGTCGAGCGGGACAGGCTCGGAGACCTTGTCGTACTCATTGCAGTAGGCGCAGGAAAGATTGCAGAAGCGCATAGGCACGATCTGCGCCATGACCACGTGGTGGGTGGAGGCCAGCGCGTGCCCCACGATGCCCAACTCGCGCAGCTTGCGGGTCGCGGCCTTGATCCGGCTTTTGCGGCGGGTTGAGGGGACAGATGGGGTGGCGGTCGCGGACATGCTGGCTGATTCGATTATATCGAGACAGCTACGACTGGCTCATGCCGGCCCGGGATGTTCTCGTCCAGATCGCTTAGAGCGAGTAGCGGTCCAGCGATTCGCGCAGTTTTCGTAACTGCTCGGGTATCACGAGCTCGGATTGGGTGATGCGGGCGTCTACCGTGATGGCGAGCGTGAGTACCTTGCGATTACGCAGCACCAGGATGGCAAC
>JBJMGC010000150.1:0-7469 GCA_045808105.1 Acidobacteriaceae bacterium
ATCACTGCTTGACCGCCCAGTCTGGATCGTTCCGTGTTCTGGCCTGTGGTCGGTGCGAGAATATCCAGAAAAAATCGTGGGGTATCGAACAGGGTATTCACACAGGCTCTGCTTGTAAATGCCTTTGGGATCAGCATCTATGGCTGCCTGGGGGCAACCAAAACAGAACTCCTTCGCAATATTCCGAACTCCCTCATCCAACACAATTCCCCGAACAACCTGCATAGAGCCAGGCCTTGAGGTTCGAAGGCGTTCACCGAAGGTGCGCATCCACCAGGCTGCAAGAGCCGCTGGAAATTATGAAGTGTGGAATCAACCAATTTACCGGTTGATTGACAGGTATAAGGAGACGAACTCTAGGCTCGAGGATATGGGAGAACCGAGTCCTTTCGATTTTCTTTCCGTTACTCCCTTGACTGACGGGAAGAGAGCGAAAGGGGAAGCTAGGCGATGCTGACTTCGGTATAGGTGCCCATGACCTCGCGCAGAGCGGCGCATATCTCGCCAACGGTTGCGTAGGTACGCACGCAGTCCAGGATGCGGGGCATGGTGTTCGCGGAAGAAAGCTGGCCGGGCTTCGTTGCCGGCTCCTGCGCGGCGGCGATTCGAAGCGCTTGGAGCGTGCGATCCACCGCCTCCTGTGAGCGCCGGGCGCGCAGATGCCGCAGCTTGGCGGTCTGCTGGTCGCGCGCTTCTTCGCCGATGTAGAGGATCTCCTGCGGAGTCTCGTCGATGACGTAATCATTCACGCCGACGATGATTTTTTCTTTCTTCTCCACCGCGCGCTGGTAGGCGTAGCTGGCCTCGGCAATCTCCTTCTGCGGGAAGCCGTGCTCGATGGCTTTCACCATGCCGCCCATCGCGTCCAGCTTGCGGAAATACTCGAAGGTGCCGTCTTCCATGTTCCTGGTGAGCCGTTCGACGAAGTACGAGCCGCCCAGCGGATCGACCGTGTTGGCAACGCCGGATTCATAGGCGAGGATCTGCTGTGTGCGCAGCGCGATGCGCGCCGCATCCTCGGTCGGAAGGGCGAGCGCTTCGTCAAAGCCATCCGTGTGCAGCGACTGGGTGCCGCCGAGGACCGCCGCAAGCGCCTGAATGGCGACGCGCGCGATGTTGTTCTTTGGCTGCTGGGCGGTGAGCGAAACGCCGGCAGTCTGGGTGTGAAAGCGCATCCACGTGGAGCGCGGATTCTGCGCGCCGAAGCGCTCGGTCATGGTGCGATACCAGATGCTGCGAGCCGCGCGATATTTGGCGATCTCTTCGAAGAAGTCGTTATGCGCGTTGAAGAAGAACGAGAGGCGAGGCGCGAAGTCGTCGACGGCGAGTCCGCGGCGGAGCGCCCATTCGACGTATTCGACGCCGTCGTAAAGCGTGAAGGCGAGTTCCTGCAGCGCCGTCGAGCCGGCTTCGCGGATGTGGTATCCGGAGATGGAGATGGGATTGAAGCGCGGCGTGTGGAGGGCGCCGAACTCGAAGGTGTCGATCACTAGTCGCATCGAGGGTGCGGGCGGATAGATGTACTCCTTCTGTGCGATGTACTCCTTCAGGATGTCGTTCTGCAGCGTGCCCGAGATCTTCTTCCAGTCTGCCCCCTGCTTCTCCGCGACGACGAGATACATGGCCCACAGTACGGACGCGGGCGAATTGATCGTCATCGAGACGGTGACCTTTTCAAGGTCGATGTCGGAGAAGAGGACCTCCATATCTTCGAGTGAGTCGATAGCGACACCGCATTTGCCCACTTCGCCTTCGCTCTCCGCGTCATCGGAGTCGTAGCCCATCAAGGTGGGGAGATCGAAGGCCACCGAGAGGCCATCCCCGCCGTGCGCGAGCAGGTATTTGTAACGCAGGTTGGTCTCCTCCGGCGTCGCGAAGCCGGAGAACTGACGCATGGTCCACAGCTTGCCGCGGTAGCCGGTGGGATGAACGCCGCGGGTGTACGGCGGCTGTCCCGGGAGAGGCAAGGCGAAATCGGCCGGCAGGTCCGCTTCGGTATAGAGCCGCTCGATGGGCAAGCCGGAGATGGTCGTAAAGCGAGCAATGCCCTCCGCGTCGACGTTGACGCCAGTGCGTGCGCCGATGGGTCGCTCCGGAGCCTTGGCCAGCGCGGGCTCCAGCACACGTTCGGTCCAGTCGCACTCCTCGGCGGATGGATGGCGCTCGGCCGATGCGGCGGCAGCTAATTGATCAGGCATGGAAATCTCCGGCGAAACTCACAAGCGTAGAGGATTATGGGCGGCCGCGGCAAGCCAGCTACAGAATATTGACGGCGCGCGCGGCCAGAAGCGAAATTGTCGAAAGCGAGATGAGCGCCTGGAGCATCATCAGCAGCTTGGCCCAGCGGGACAGCACTGGCACATCCGAGGGGGAGAATGCAGTGCTGGTGTTGAAGGCGAGGAAGAGATAGTCGACGAAGCCCGGCGACCATCCATTGGCGGATGAGTCCGCGTCGGATGCATCGAGGGTCATCTGCGGAAACAAGAACGCGCCTTCGCTATGCATTTCCCGACGCTCGCGCGCGTTGGGTCCGCCGGCATCCAGCCGCCAATACCAGGACGCGAAGATGAGGATGTTGCTGGCCCAGAGAACGACCGCCGAGAGGAGCAGTTGCCATGGAGGAAGTTTGTGCCCGATCAGCGCGGCGACCAGCAGTGCGAGCGACCAGATCATGTCCAGCGTAACGATGCCGGTAATGATATAGCTCAGCCATTGATTGAGCTGGTGGCGCTCCATGCGGCGCGCGAGCACCGTAGGGATGACCAGCAGTGTGACCATAAGCAACGGAACCCACGACGGGCCAGCGCTGAGCGAGCGCGGAAGTGCTAGCCGCAGACCGACAATCGCGAAGAGGGCGAGAATCGCCGGCCATCGCGCTTCAGGATTCGGAGAGGGATTGGTGGAGACGGTCATGGTTTCATGGCCATCGGTGGCCGCGTCCGCTCCCACGCCTTCGCATACTTCCAGCTTACGTAGGCGGAGTGGTACAGGTGCAGCAGCAGGCCCTCGCGGCCGTCGAAGAAGCCCGCGCGCACAACGTAGTTGTAGAGGAAGGTCGCCAGCGGATTGAGCAGCACTCCGTTGACAAAGCTGAGCAGTCCGCGGCCAGTGCGCCCGCGCGCAACCACAATATCTGCTCCGAGCGTGCTGTAGCGCTGCATGTGGTCGAGATAACTTGCGAGCGTGGGGTAGGCGTGGTGCAGCAGATCGCCATCGAGTGTGGCGATATTGCTAACCCCGGCGCGGCCGCCATTGCCCGCAAACACCGCGGTTTCATGCACCGGGCTCTCTTGAAAGACAGCTTGCCCGCGCCGGAAGAGGCGGAGCTTGGCATCGGGATAATAGCCGCCGTGGCGCATCCACCGTCCCAGAAAAAAGTTGCGGCGGCGAACAGCGTAGGCAGTGTGCGATGGCGATGCGGAGATGATTTTTTGTAGCGACGCCGCAAGTTCTGGCGACACAGCTTCGTCCGCATCGAGAGAGAGCACCCACTCCGATGTGCAGAGCGAGATCGCGAAGTTCTTTTGTGCTGCGAAGCCGCGCCAGGGCTCCGTGATAAAACGTGTTCCGTAGGATTGCGCGATCGCGCGAGTGCCGTCTGTAGAACCGGAGTCGACGATGACGATCTCATCTGCCCAGGCAACACTCGCGAGCGTGCGCAGCAGATTTGCCTCTTCGTTCAGGGTGATGATGGCAACGGAGAGGGTGGCGCGGCTGGGCGTCTGCATTGTGAGTATGCGCTAGACCGTTTTCACAAACATTGTGTTCTCATCGGCATTGAGAGGGCAGATCTTGTCGAGGAAAATGCGCATCCTCAGTTCGGCACCGTATTAGCCTCTCTTCGAACGTATGCTCTATATTGCGATTATGAGGTAACGACCTCAACCCTCCATGGGAAGAAACGCCGGGAACGGCCCGGTCCTTCAACCAGGAGGGCCGAGATGCCTTGGGTTTACTTGTTTGTCGCCTCAGTATTCGAAATCATTTGGTCGTACTCGATGAAGGAGTCCCGCGGCTTCAGTCAGCCGATCCCAACCGCAATTTCTTGCTTTTCCGCGATTGCTGGGTGTCTGGTGCTTTCGGTGGCAATGAAGTCCTTACCGCTCGGCACTTCGTACGCCGTCTTCACAGGCATTGGTGCGGTAGGCGCATTCTTAATTGGCACAACAATTCTCGGGGAGTCAATCGGGGCGTTGCGCATATGTGCATTTGTCTTGATCATTGCGGGCATATTGTTGATGAAGCTAACAAGCAATCAGTGAGCGACTTCGTGTCGTGCAGTTGGTCAGTCAACTGCCAGCCCGCTAACGAAACAAGCTGTGTAGCCGTTATTACCAGTCCCAGGCCACCGCAAAAAACGTTTATGCAAGCGCGACCGCGCCGCCATCTCCCGCGTCCATGCCCAGGTGCTGATTGATGGCTCGCTCGATCACCTCTTTCAGAGTCTCTCCGGTCTTGGGCAGCACAAAGGCTCCGGCGCTGCTCGACCACTCGAGCTTGAACGAGGTGGAGAGCGCCGAGATCCAGATCTGCCGGACGGGAGTGTTCGGAGTAATCACGAACTTGCCGGGGGGCTCCTCGAAAACAACATTCAGCACGCCGTTCTGCTCTTCCACATCGAAGTCGCCCTGTTCTTCGGCGCGGATGAGGGTGCGCTTCAGCTCTTCAAGTGCGGCGTCGGCATGGCTGCGGAAAGAGGCTTCATCTAGCATGGCGATAGTGTAGACCGTTTTCTTCGCGGTTCAGTTCAGCCGCTGCAATCGCGCGATCAGCTTCTCGGCCAGACTCTCGCCGCTCTCGGACCACAGCAAGCGGCTGGAAACGGCAAGATTGTTCTGGATCGCATTGGTGACATCGATCAGTTTCTGCACGTTCTGCTGAACATGGGTGGCCGCCTCGGGCTCGAGCGTCACATCCTCCTGCAGAAACGCCGCGTCGGTGCCGAAGTCGATGCGGATGTGCCCGTTCTGCTCGTAGCTGCCCTCATCGAACTCCGGCCCGAAGCCGATGACGCCCAGTGGACGGGACTCCTGCCGCCATATCGTGTCCAAACCACCGCCAGTCTCCGGGACCCAGAGGTCCCACTTCACCTCGAACTCGTAAGCGCAGTCCTCGTGGAGCAACTCCATAGCCTCGGCAACTGCCGGTTCCGGCTGAGCTGCTTCGCCTTCGGCTTCGTCGAAGACACGCTGGTAGACCGGCGCTTCGTTCCAGGAGATCGGATAGACAGCGGCCGATGTAACCGCGGATGCGCCTCCCGCGCTGGCCAGCTGCCGCAGCACGCCCACCATGGAAGGGGCCAGGCCGGCGAGCCGGAAGTTAGGGAACCACAGGCTTAGATAGAGTTGATCTGCCACTTAAAGATTGTAGTCTTGGGACAGCGACCCGCCACGAGGTTTTGCCTGCACGGTTTCCATGGGCAAGCGCCGCACCTCGTACCAACCGGATGGGCGAGTGCCATAGGAGAGATGCGCGAGACGTATGCGGATCACGATTGAGAGGTTGCGCACCTGGATCCTGGTACTAGCCGGGGTGCTGATCGCCGTCATCGCTGGTTTCTTCGCTGTCACGCGCTACAAGATCAGCCATTTCGGCCGCGATCTTCCGGGGAAGCTCGGAGTGAATATCCAGCAGGATGCCAACGGCTTCACCTTCTCCAAATCGCAGGGTGGTCATACGCTGTTCACGCTGCATGCGTCCAAGCTGGTTCAGTACAAGGGCAACGGCCGCGCCATGCTGCACAACGTCAGCATCACGCTCTACGGCAAGGACGGCTCGCGTAACGATCATGTCTTCGGCAAGGACTTCGAATACGACCCGGTCGAGGGCACTGCACGCGCTCTTGGCCCGGTCCACCTGGATGTGCAGGCGCCCGCGGGAACGCGAGGCACGATGCCGCAGAATCGTACCGTGCGCGCCGAGACGAGCGGTGTTGTTTTTAACCAGAAGACAGGGGAGGCCAACACGGATGCGCCGGTAACTTTCTCCGTCGCAGATGCGCAGGGCACCGCCGTCGGAGCCTCGTACGACGCAAACGCAGGAGTGCTGGTTCTCGAGAAGCAGGTCCACTTCACCGCGCAGCTGACCAAGGGCCCGCTGGCATTGACTGCCGATCATGCGGAGTTCAATCGCGACACGCGCCAGCTCGCTCTGTTGAAGGATGACATCCGCTATGACGGTGAGCACAATACCTCGCAGGAGGCGCTGGTCTACTTTCGCGAGGATGGCACGGTGGCGAAGGTAGACGCGAACGGCCACGTCAACATGCAGGACGATGAAGGCCGCCAGCTGCATGCCTCCGCGCTGGAAGTGCTGATGGACGACCGCGGCAACACGCAGCGGGCAACGCTTGACGGCGGATTACTTTTTTCCGCGGAGGAGGGCCCGCATTCCATTCACGGCGATGCGAATTCGGGGGTTTTGCAGCTGGGTCCGGATGGAGAGCTGAAGCGCGTGGAGATGTATAACGCGGTCACGGTGGTGGATCAGGAGATTGGACCGCCGCATGATCCGCATGGTTCAATCACGCGCGAAGTCCAGGGCTCATCCGTCTTCATTGACTTCGTGGCCTCACCCGATGGTCACGCAGAAGCGCAGAAGCTGATGGCCTCCGGCGGCGCAGTGTTGACCGAGCACACCATCTATTCCGATTCCGCGCCGCAGAACACGGTGATGAAGGGTGACGAAATTCAGGCCACGCTGCGGGAAGGTCGCGCGCTGGACACGCTGCGCGCGCAGGGAAATACCTTCCTGACGAACACCAATCCCAGCGGCGTGAGCCAGACCAGCACGGGTGACACGCTGGATGTGACGTTTGCGCAGGAACCTACACAACAAACCAAGCGCAAGCCGGATGAAATTCCGCCCAGCCTGGTGGAGAAGGCAGTGCAGCGGGGCCACGTCACGATTGTGCAGATCAAGCCCGGAGTGGGCGGGGCGAAGTCTTCGCGCAGCCAGGCCACCGCAGGGATCGCCACCCTGGACGGCCCGCGCCAGATCATCCATCTGGAAGGGTCGCCATTGCTGAGCGATGAAGAGGCCGAGATGACAGCGCAGACGATCGATTTTTATCGTCTGAGCGGCGCGGTCACCGCGGACCACGATGTGAAGGTCACACTACATCAGGGATCGAGCGCGCAGGCGCCCGTGCACGCCGTCGCCCAGAAGGTGTTTCTGGATCACGACCGTGACGAGGCAACGCTCTACGGCGGCAACGGCCAGGACGCGCGGCTATGGCAGGCAGCCAATTCTGTGGCGGCGTCCACCATCGTGCTCGACCGGCACGACCAGATGCTGATCGCGCCCAGCGCCAATGGCGAAGGCAGGGTGCATGGAGTGTTCGCCGATCCGGGCTCAAAGGCCACCGGGAGCCAGGCGGTGATCCGTGTGGATGCGAACTCGCTCCAGTATTCCGGCAGCGAGCGCAGGGCTACCTTTCAGGGCAACGTGATGGCGCAGCAGGCCGGCGG
>JBJMGC010000151.1:0-9346 GCA_045808105.1 Acidobacteriaceae bacterium
GAGCCCGCGTACCTTCGCGAGGAGTTGCTCGAAAAAGGCGACCTTCTGGGTGGGTTCACTGTAGTGCGCATCGGGGAGGCTGAACTGCATGGTGAGGACGTTCTTGACGGCGCACCCGAGGTCGCGAGTGCGGAGCCGCTGATAGCTCTTGAGCAAAAGGCCAGCACCTAGGAGGAGAACGACAGTGAGCCCGACCTCTACGGTGAGCAGGGTTTTACGCAACTGCGCGCGGCCGCGACCGCTGTGCGAGCGCGAGGAGCTTTGCAGGGATTCGAGAAGCTGCCCGGCGTGCAGTCCGAGCGAAGGGATGAGCCCAGCGACGAGGCCGGTGATGGTGGAGATGGCGAGGATGAAGGCGAGTGACCACCAGTCGAGGTGAACCTCCTGCCCGCGGGCGATGTTGATCTTGGAGTGCTGTAGCCAAGAGAGTGCAGCCGCAGCGAGGAGCAGGCCGAATGCGCCACCGACAATGGAGAGTACGAGTGACTCGGTAAGGTGCTCACGGATGAGACGCCACCGCGTGCCCCCAAGCGCGGCGCGGATGGCGAAATCCCGCTGGCGCGCGGCAGAGCGGGCGACGAGCAGGTTTGCGAGGTTGAGGCAGGCTATGAGCAGGACGCAGAGGGTGGCAGCGAGCAGTGCATAGAGCGGCGTTCTGAAATCCTCAACAGTGGCGTCGAGCAATGATCGACCAATGGCGCGGTTGTGCACGCTGGCTTCGGGATGAGCGAGCTTAACGTTGCGCTGCACGGTGTCGATCTGGCTGACGACTCCGGCGAGCGTTGCGCCGGGAGCGAGCCGCGCGACGACCATAAATTCGTGATCGCCGACGGTGCTCATGAGGTCCGGGGGAGCTTCGTGTGCGACGGCCGTCCAGAGCTGCGTCTTCGCATTGAAGTTCCATGCAAAGGATGGAGACATGACGCCGATGATGGTGTGGGGTTTCGCGTCGAGGTAGACGGATTTACCGATAATGGCGGGATCGGCACCGAAGCGGCGCTTCCAGAAAGCATTCGAGAGAATGGCCGTTGCCTGGGCGTTGGGCTGATCGTCGGAGGCGAGGAAATCACGGCCGAGTGCGGGCGCAACGCCGAGGACGCGGAAAAGATTCCAGGAGACCCAGGCGGCACTGATGGATTCCGGCAACTGACCACCGTGGGCGGAGACGTTGTAGCCCTGCCAGGGGGAGACGAGGGCCATCTGCGCGCTGTTCCGTGTGGCGTTCTGCCACGCATGGAAGACGCCTCCGGCGACGGGGTCCCAAGGCGTGGGACTGTGGCTGATGGTGTCGCTCTCGTAGAGCGAGACGAGGCGTGAGGACTGCGGGTAAGGGAGCGGATTGAGGAGAACCGAGCGCACGACGGTGAAGAGCGCGGTGGTGGCGCCGATGCCGAGGGCCATGACGAGGATAGCGGTGAGGGTGAAGCCCGGAGTGCGGCCGAGAGTGCGGATGGTGTAGCGAAGATCGCGCGTGAGATTTTCAAAGGGCGCGAGGCTGTTCTGCTGCCAGAGGTCTTCGTGCACGCGGCGCGGCGGACCGAATTTGATACGGGCGCGGCGCTCGGCTTGTTCGGGGCTGAGGCCGCGGGCGAGGTTCTCGGCGCGTTCCTCGTTCATGTGCGCGGCGATTTCGCTGGCGAGATCACGGTCGCGGCGACTGCGGTGGAAAAGACGGCGGAAGATCATTCTGCACCTTCTTCGGTTACGTGTTCACCCATGACGAGAGCGATGGCGCGGGCCATCTGCCGCCAGCGGCTGGCCTCGAGCGTGAGGCGGCGGCGGCCGGCGGCGGTAAGGCGGTAGTACTTGGCTTTGCGGTTGTTCTCGCTGGCGCCCCAGTAGCTGAAGAGCCAGCCGCGGTCTTCGAGGCGATGCAGCGCCGGGTAAAGCGAACCTTGCTCCACTTCGAGGACGTCTTCGGAGGTGCGCTCGATGACCTTGGCAATGGTGTGACCGTGCGCGTCACCGGTGGAGAGCGTGCGCAGGATCATCATGTCGAGCGTGCCCTTGAGCATGTCGCTGGAGAGCTGCTGGTTATTAGCCATGCGGGTCGCGATCTCACCTCGGAGCTCTATTGGGGATGTGCCATCCAGGCAGACGCACTCACGTGCGGCCGTGGTGGGGGCTCCCGTTAGTCGCTGTCCGAAGGGAGCGGCGTTGTCCCCTCGGAGTTCTATGGGAGAGGAGCATACACCACTCGGACTCCTATGGGAAGGGCGTTCACTGCGCTTCGCTCCGGTCGGATGACAACCTGCGGGGCGCGCTTAGAATCGAGAGTGGAGCTTTGATGGCTACGGGTGCGATACAGGCTGGGGTGGCGAGCGGCAGCGGCGAGCGGGCAGCGGGCGGAGTGTGGCTACGGCGGTACGCGTGGTTTGTGGTGGTTTATAGCGTATTGGTGGTGCTGTGGGGTGTGGTGGTGCGCGCGACCGGCTCCGGCGCGGGTTGCGGTGACCACTGGCCGCTGTGCAACGGGCAGGTGATCCCGATCCATCCGCAACTGGCGACGGTGATCGAGTACACGCACCGGATGATGAGCGGGCCGTCGGAGGTGCCGCTGGTCATCCTGCTGCTGGTGTGGGTGTTTCGTGCGACGGTGAAGGGGCATCTGGCGCGGAGCTTCGCGGTGGCCGGGCTGGTGCTGACCTTCACCGAAGGATTGCTGGGCGCGCTGCTGGTAAAGCTGGGGCTGACGGCGACGAGCACGTCTCCGCTGCGGCCGCCGATGCTGGCGCTGCACCTTTCGAACACGCTCGTCCTGCTGGGATCGCTGGCGCTGACGGCGCATTTTGTGGGCCGCCGAACGGCAATGATTCGCGGGGCTGTTCGGTTTGAGCATCGAGCGCCGGCGATTGCGGGGCTGCTGGCCGCGATGGTGATTGGGATTACTGGTTCGCTGGCGGCGTTGGGCGATACGCTCTTCCCTGCTACTTCGCTCAAAGCTGCGTTTGCAGCGGATTTTTCTGCGTCATCGGAATGGCTGATTCGGCTGCGGATTCTGCATCCGGCAAGCGCGGTGGTGGCCGGGGCATTCCTTCTGTGGCTGCTGTGGCGCGCGGTGTTTGCCCCGCGGGATGATGCGCACCGCAAGCTCGGGGTTTGGCTGGCAGGGTTGCTGGGGCTTCAGTTTTTGTTGGGCGGGCTCGATGTGCTGCTACGCGCGCCGGTTTGGATGCAGGTGCTGCATCTGGCGGGGGCGGATGCTTTCTGGTGCGTGCTGGTGGTGCTGACGGCATCGGTGGCGATCACCAGAATTCCTGATGCGCGTCCATCCTGACTAACTCAGCTCGATCTCTGATGGGCCGGATGCTCCCTCCATCTCAAACCGCGAGATTGGGCCTTCGATAAAGATCAGATGCTTAAGCATTAACAGTTCTTGATGGCAGCAAAGAGTGCCCATCCTGGCCATGGCCGGGATGGGCATCTTACCAATCAACCGCACGAGCGGGGGTGTGTGCAACGCGGATTGATTTTACTTCTTCGGCCGTGGCATTCCGCTGTCGACGTGCAACACCGGATTGGTGTCCTTGATGCCATCGCTTATCGTGTACGGGTGGTCTCCCACCGGCGCATTCGGCAAGATGCCGTGAACTTTTTCACCGCTCTTTCCATTCGACGCTGGATCGACATGAAACTCGCCATTGGCGACGACCCCAGCCAGTCCCGTGACATGCACCTTCACTGTGGCAGTGTTCTCCCAAGTGACCGACGCGCCCTGATCCGCGCTGCCGCCATTCTGGACAACGATTGAAGTGGCCATTGAATTCCCCCAAAAAGCTCATGGTTTCTGCTGCGTTGATTGCAGAAGTTGCTGGTAGCGCGGGTTGGAGTGCAGGTTATCCAGCGCCGCGGCCTTCGCGACGACGGAGGGTGAATAACCTGCCGCCAATGCTTTGCTCAGCCACTCGAGTGCGGGCCCCGTCTGATGCAACTGGTTGTAGAGAAGCGCTGCATTGAACATCAATTCGTTATCAGTGTGGCTTATGGCCAACGCGCGATTCATAAAATCAGTGGCCTGCGATGTCTCCCCGAGCATGGAGTACATCCCGGCTATGTCACCCAGAATGCTTGCGTCGTTCGGCGAAGTCTTGAGTTGCGCTGTTGCGAGCTCGATACCCTGTCTGTAATCGCTCAGGGACTGAACGCGATGACCGCCATAGTACTCTGCATCGGCCAGAGCGGACCAATTATTGTAGGCACCTGGAGCAAGCTGAAGTGAGCGTCGAAACTCCTCTGCAGCTTCGTCGAAGCGGCGAATCTGGAACAGGGCGGCGCCGAGATTGCTATAGGCATCTGCAGACGGATGCAGTGCTATCGATTTCTTCAAGGCATCGATCACCTCTGTACTTTTTCCCTGAGCGGATAGAGCAGCCGCAAGATTACTGTAGGACCGGAAGCTCTGCGGATCCTTTTCTGTAGCCGTGCGAAACATCTGCTCCGCCTTGGCGTAGTCGGCTGTGCGGAAATAGAAACCGCCGAGTTGATCGTAGCCGCGCCAATAATTCGCCCGAAGAGCGATGGCTTGCTTGTAGACTGCTTCGGCTTTGTCGGGCTGGTTGAGTTTTTCGTAAGCTTTTGCGAGGCCAATGGTGGCGCGATCATTTGCTGGCTCAAGCTGCAATGCCTTCTGATACTCGGCAGCGGCTGCAGCCGGCTTTCCCGTCTCGTCAGCGAGTCTGCCCAAACAAATGTGTCCGTCTGCCCCCGCATTTCCGAGCAACACCGCATCATTGCAGGCCTTTGATGCCTCTACGATTGCTTGTCGCTGATGGTTGTAGTGATACGACGTGAGCCAGGATTCGCCGAGCGCCGCTCGCGCCGCTCCGTAGTTGGGGTCGATGCGCAGCGCTTCCTTAAACATTGTCTGCGCGCTCTTGAAAGTCTCGGGCGTGAAGGCTTCGAGGAGATAGCCGCGGCCCTGGAGGAAGTACTGGTAGGCCTCCGGGAAGGTGGTGCCGTGGTTAGCAAGGGCGCGCTGCTCATCGGTGCGGAGGGGGATGTTAAGCGCGGTGGCGGTGGCAGTGGCGAGCTGGTTCTCGATCGAGAACATGTCGCTGACGGGCGCAGTGACGGTGCCGGAGGCGAGGACATGATTGAGCGCGGCGTGCGCCGCGGGGCCGGTGGATTTGTCCGGCTGGCTGATGGTGTAGGTGGCGTGGACGAGGTCGCCGTCGCGGGTGAGCTTGAGCTCGAGTGCGGATGTGGCGCCCAACTCGCGGGAGGCGTCCGCGACGGTGGCGACTTTCCTGTCCTGAAGCTGGCGGGCGGAGAGGACGGCGACGTCGTGGTTGACGCTCAGGTCGGAAAGACGGTGGGCGAGCTATTCGGCGAGCCCCCGGCCGAAGGTGGCGAGTTTGGTGTCCGCAGCGTCGGCGACTTTGGGCGGGAGGACGGCGAGCGTGCCCGCGGTGATGGCGACGGCCGATGAGGCGGTGTTTGCGGGGGACGCGCTGCGCTTATGCAGAAAATGCAGCGACAAGGGAATGAAGACGGCGGCCGCGATGCCAAGCATGGCGTAGAGAAAGCCGCTGCGGAGGACACGTGATCTTCCCTCGGCCGGGGCAGTGGGGATGGAAGCGGCGGCGGGCTGGGTGCGGACCTGGTCGGTGTGGTTGAGGTCGTACACAATCTCGTGGGCGGTCTGGTAGCGGTCGGCCGGTGACTTGGTGAGGGCACGGTTGACGATGGCGGCAAAGGGCGCGGGAACGCTGGGGTCGAGCGGGCGCGGCGGCTGGTGGAGGACCTGGCCGATCATTGCCGTCGGGGTAGGGGCAGCGAAGGGATGGCGACCGCTGAGCATCTCGTACATGACGACGCCGAGGGCGAAGATGTCGGAGCGACGGTCGGCGGGCTCGCCGTTGAGGACTTCGGGCGACATGTACTGCGGGGTTCCGGCGAGCATGCCGGCGACGGTGAGGGCGGTGGCGGTTTCGAGCAGGCCGGTCGTGTCGCCGGCATGCTGGGCGAGGCCGAAGTCGAGCAGCTTGACCTGGTCGGCATGGGTGCCGGCGCTCGCGAGCATGATATTTTCCGGCTTGACGTCGCGGTGGAGGATGCCTTTGTCATGGGCGGCGGCGAGGGCGGCGGCGGATTCCGTGGCGATGCGGCGGAACTCCGACTGCGAGATGGGCCGGGCGAGACGGGCGCGGAGAGTTTCGCCCTCGATGTACTCCATGACGAGGTAGGCTTCACCGCCCTCGCTGAAGACGTCGTAGATGGCGGCGATGCCGGGGTGATTAAGCGCGGAGGCGCGCTGGCCTTCGTGCAGGAAGCGCTTGCGATCGGCCTCGGTGGCGGCTCGCTGGGTGCGCTTGATGGCGACCAGGCGGCGGAGGGTGGTGTCGCGGGCGCGGTAGACCTCGCCCATGCCGCCTGCGCCGAGGCGGCTTTCGATGTGGAAACGGCCGACGAGGACGCCATTGACTCCGGGGAACAGTCCCGCGCGAGGGCTCACGTCACGTTCGACCGGCGCAGGATCTTGCATTCCAGGGATGTCTCCGAGTGGGGACTCTATCGTAGGACGAGACCGCTGCTGCGACAAGTGTCTATGCCCCAAGGTTTAGGGCGCCAATGTCTTGCGACGCAAGGTTTTGACAGCGGAGGCTTTGCTAGCTATAAGCGAAAGCGATTACATACAAGTCTTTTTGCGAGGAAATACCTATGACGCTTGGCCCACTCCGCTTTGCACGAATCACCTCCGCCCTGCTCTGCAGCGCGCTTGCCTTGCCGCTGATGGCCGGCGCCCAGGCGACGCAATACAAGGACGCTCCGCCGCTGCTGGTGGGCGCGGCGTGGTATCCGGAGCAGTGGGACGACGCGACGGTGGACCGCGACCTGGCGACGATGGAGGCCGCGCACATCCACCTGGCGCGGGTTGCGGAATTTGCGTGGAGCGCGATGGAGCCTGCGGAGGGCCACTACGAGTGGGCGTGGCTGGACCATGCGATCGCAGAGGCGGCGAAGCATCACGTGTATATCGTGCTGGGCACGCCGACCGCGGCGCCGCCGGCGTGGCTGACGACGAAGTATCCGGAAACGCTGCGGGTGGATGAGAACGGACGCCGCGACGAGCACGGGAACCGCGCGCAGTTTTCGTTTGCGAGCACGAAGTACCGCGAGCTGGCGCACGGCATTGCCGAGGCGATGGCTAAACGCTATGGGCACAATCCGAATGTGGTGGGCTGGCAGCTGGACAACGAGTACGGGCAGGACTCCTTCGATCCGGATGCTCGCGCGCAGTGGCATGCGTGGCTGAAGGCGAAGTACGGCACCATCGACCGGCTGAACACGCTGTGGACGACACAGTACTGGAGCCAGACGTACGACAACTTTGACGAGATACCGGCGCACGAGAAGGAAGAGAATCCGGCGCTGCTGCTGGACTGGCGACGCTTCGTCAGCGATACGTGGAAGAGCTATTCGGTAAATCAGATCTCGGCGATCCGGCCGAGTGCGGATGCGCGGCAGTTCATCACGACCAACACGATGGGATGGTTCGATGGCTTTGACAGCTACGTGGTGCATAGCGTGCTGGACATTGCGGCGTGGGATGACTACGTGAGCACACCGGTCTTTGACTGGGCACCGAATGCCGCTGCGCACGACCTGACGCGCGGCTATAAGCAGAAGAACTTCTGGGTGATGGAGACGGAGCCGGCGTTTGTGAACTGGCGGAAGACAAACAATCCGCTGGCCAAGGGTCAGGTGCGCGAGATGGCGTGGCAGGCGATCGGACACGGCGCGGACGCGGTGGAGTACTGGCAGTGGCGCAGCGCGCTGAATGGGCAGGAGCAGTACCACGGAACGGTAGTGGGTCCGGATGGCAAGCCGGTGCCGGTGTATGCGGAAGTGCAGCAGATTGGCGCCGAGTTTGAGAAGGCGGGCACGGCACTGAGCGGGACGACTCCAGTATCGAATGTGGCGCTGCTGCATGACTTCGACAGCCGGTGGGCGATTGATTTCCAACGGCACTCGGAGAAGTTCGATCCAGTGGCGGAGCTGGTGTCGTTCTATCGGCCGCTGCGGGAGGATGCGCAGGGCGTGGATGTGATTGCGCCGACGGCGGATTTGAATCGCTACAAGCTGGTGGTGGCACCGGCGTTGAATGTACTGCCGCAGGCGACGGCGGAGCACTTGATGGCGTATGTGAAGCAGGGCGGGCATCTGGTGCTGGGGCCACGCAGTGGGATGAAGAACGAGTACGACGGGCTGTGGCCGAATCGGCAGCCGGGACCACTGCAGGAACTGCTGGGCGGGCGCGTCGAAGAATTTTATGCGCTGGATCAGCCGGTGACGACGACTCCGGTGGTCGATGGTGGCGCGGAGGGCAAGGGCGATGTGTGGGCGGAGCTGCTTGAGCCGATGGATAACGCCACTGCGGTAGTTGCGAAATACAAGACGAGCGCGGGCAGTGCGGGGTGGCTGGATGGTCAGCCGGCGATTCTGACGCGGCAGGTGGGTAAGGGCCGGATCACGTATGTGGGCTTCTGGCCGGATTCGGCCACTTTATCTGCGCTTGCGGCCGGGTGGGTGAAGGATGCGGATGTCGCTCCGCTCGTGCCGAACGTGCCGGAGGGTGTCGAGGTTTGCGAGCGCGCGGGGAATGGACGGCGCGTGCTGGTGCTGATCAATCACTCGACGGAGTCGAAGCAGGTGACGCTGCCGGCGGAGATGACGGACTTGCTGAAGGGCTCGCGTGCTTCGAGCGTGGATCTGGAGAAGTATGGGGTGGCGGTCTTGGAGGCTCGCTAAGGCGACGAGGTCCGGATCAGCGATGCTCTGGTAAAGCTTCCGCTTCAGATGAAGCAGAGATTTGGGCGCGGGTGGATTTGCGTGCGATGAGGGTGGCGACGATGGCGGCGCCGAAGCCGTTGTCGATGTTGACGACGGTCACGTTGGGTGAGCAGGAGTTGAGCATGCCTAACAGCGCAGCGAGGCCGCCGAAGGCTGCTCCGTAACCGACGCTGGTGGGCACGGCGATGACCGGCGCAGGGACGAGGCCGCCGACGACGCTGGGGAGCGCGCCTTCCATGCCGGCGCAGACGATGGCGACTTCGCAACGCTGCAGTGACTCGTGATGCGCGAGCAGGCGGTGCAGCCCAGCGACGCCGACGTCGAAGTAGCGCTCGACCGGCGCGCCGAGGAATTCTGCGGTGACGGCGGCTTCTTCAGCAACAGGAAGATCGCTGGTCCCGGCGCATAGAACGGCTACGGTACCGGCGGGCGTTGGTTGAGAAGTAAGCTGACGCAGCGCTGCGGCGCGGGCAACGGCATGGAATTGCGCGGCCGGCACGCGCGCGGAGACGGCTTGCCATGCTGCTTCACTGACGCGGGTAGCCAGAACATC
>JBJMGC010000152.1:0-15576 GCA_045808105.1 Acidobacteriaceae bacterium
GCGCCATCAGCACCTCGACAGCGCCATCACGCTGTAACGCCAGCTCCGTGGACGGCGTCACCTGGAGCTCATCCGGCTCCTGTCTCCGATAACGCGGAGTATCCCGACGGATCAGCCGGCGCCCATGCTCCAACCCCACACCCTTCAGCAGGTCATCCACGGCTCCGATGGCTTCAGGGCTCTCCGCAGTCTCAGTTTTGCTCCGCATGCATTTCGATTTTAGAGCCTGAGGCCATCGCGGGTATCAAACGAGCGAAAGGGCCCGCTTTCTGGCGGGCCCGCTCAAGAGGCTTGGAAGGATTTCGGAATGTACCTTGAGGATGAGGGCATCGCCCTCGACTAAGGGGTTGGCACAACGTGGATGGAACTCACTGCTGGAGTGTAGCCTCTGTACTTGCCTAATGAGAGTTCCCCGGGATCAAAAGGGTTGCCGCCGCCCCGATTACTTTTCCACAATCGGACGGATCATCCGGCCAGCGCAGCGCCCAGCAGCTCCCGGAGCGAGGCGATGTACCGCTCCAGCGCCGCACGCCCTGCATCTGTCATGCGATAGAGCGTCACCGGCTTGCGGGCGACAAACTTCTTCTCCACCCCCACATAGCCGGCTTCCTCCAGCTTCAGCAGGTGCGCTCCCAGATTCCCGTCCGTCGAGCCGGTCTTCTCCCGCAGCCACGTGAATTCGGCCTCATCTACCCCGGAGAGCAGCGACAGCAACGCCAGACGCATCTTCCCGTGGACCACAGGGTCCAGGTCCGGAAGCTCAGGCATGCTGCACCTCGCCTCCGCGCGCCTGCGCCTTGTCCCTGCTTTCACGGATCATCAGATAGATCCCGAATCCGATGTTGCACACGAAGGTGGCGGCCAGAAAGATGATCGCTACCGCATTGCCGGTCCTGGCGAAAGCGCTCGCAATCGCCGCCGCCCACCACAGCGCTCCCACCACGATCTGCGTCTGCCAGCGCAGGAAAATGCCCGAGGCGACATGCGCGATACCAAGCATCGTCTCAATCGCTGCGAGGAATGACTGCGCCTGGTAGTGACCGCTGAAAGCCACCGGAAAGGCAAAGACAAAGATGCCACAGCCCATCGCCGTCCAGATTGCGTGCATGCCGCGGCTCTTCTCGGTCCGCGGCTTGTTCCGCGTGCGGCTCCGTGCAATCCCAATTGTCAGCAGGACAGCAAAGATCATTGTGATCGGCCAGGCCAGCAGGGCACCACCCGCCTGCGGCAGTAAGCTCGACCACGCCACCGCGACAAAGTATGCGATCCCCCAAAGCACGAAGTTCCATCCCCAGTACTCGGTGGACTTGCGCCCCGCCTGCATCATCGACTCAATTAACGCGATCCGTTCGCCAATCTCCCGCTCGTTCAGTGGACTCGTGCTTCCCATATTCCCTCCGCATCTATCTCAAGGTCCTTCACTCGCAACTCACTCGGCTACTTGTTTCATCGCGCCCTGTGCGCTCCCGCGCCTCATCAGCAACACGATCGCAGTGGCCACAATGCAGCCCCACATCAGCACCCGCATATTCCCGGTTGCCACGAACAGCGCAAACGTCAACGCGAAGCCCCACATAAACAGTTCTCCACGAACAGCCTGCCCCGACTGTGGCCGCATTCGGCTCGCGGGCACACGCGGGCGCAGGCTTGGAATTATGCGCGGCACCGCGGCTAGATATCGGCGATAGTTATCGCCCTGCGTCGCCGCAAGCGCCCGCTCTTCGCGCAGTGTCAGTCGGTACTGGAAGAACACAATCGCCACCATCAGCACCACGAATCCGGTGCGGCTGGCGACCAGCGCGAAGGCGAAGGCCATCAGAATGGTGCCCAGGTAGAGCGGATTCCGCAGATGCCGGTAGGGTCCATCGGCAACCAGGCGCGAGTCGTGTACACGCGGGTCGTGAACCACACTGCTGCGCATGTACGCCGCCGCGCCGATGGCCAGGATCGCCGTCTCGATCCCGTGTGAATTGCCGCTTCCACGTGTCACCAATCTCGCCAGCGCCGCAGCCGCCGAGACATGATCCCATCGGTAGAGCTGGAATGCTGCAAAGAAGATCGCCGCAAGAATCCACACCCGCATGCGATACTCCACATCGCCCGCCGCCAGCCAGCTTCGACGATTGCCTTCCATGCGCTCTCCTTTTAGCCCTGGAGCCCATCCGAGGCACTCAACCTCGCTCGAGGAGTCAGACGGAAGGCCGTATAGAGTGCAGCCGCCGCGCTCGCCCACAGGATGAGGCCGGCCCCTACGCACTCGACCACATCGCGCACTGACCACGGCAACACCACGGCAACCGCCGCGCACAGCATCAAGGCCGTACCGGTAACGACATGCTGACGTGCGCCAAAGATCCGGGCCAGCGGCAGGAAATGCGCTCCCACAATCAACGCAATCGCCGAAACGATCCATGCATCCAGGTGCAGATTCCGGAGCAGATTGATCGTGCCGAAGATAGCCACCCACTCGACCACGTTCACTACCGCAAAGGCACGCATCCTCTCCCTCTTCTCGGGAGTCTCGGCGGCAGAGAGTTTCGGAAGCCGCCGCCGCACCATCGAGGCCAGAGAGGCGACCACCACAAAAACCGGAATCACGACCGCCAGTGCGGCCAAGACCGGCATACCCGCGCCGGTCATGCCCAGCGCCAGCCACACCGCCCCAAAACCGCCCGTGATCGTCGCTCCGATGCTGGCTCCCTTAGCCCGCTCGCCGCGAAATATCCCGCCTGAACGCATCACCGTCTCCCCCGAAGAGCGCTCTGCACCGCAGAGCTTCGACGCAGACCACTCTGCGCTACAGAGTGGAAGAAGTCAAGGCATCTTTCAAACAATCGGCGGCACGCCGGCTAGCTCACAGCGGAACGGACGTTCAAATCGCTCTCGAATCGTGCCCCAAAGCGCTCCCAAAGGCGGTTTTCGAACACAATTTGCACCCGTTCAGACAGCCGCCAGAGCCTCCCCAATCCACTCCTCAAAGGCTTCCATGCTCTCATCGCGACCCAAAAAATCACGCACCATTACCCGTCCGGGTGCCGACCCGCCACGATCCAATATCGTCTCCCGATACCGCAAAATCGCCGGGTCTTCCAGCAGCGCCGCGCGATTGAACTGGTTAAAGAAATCGATCGCGATCACCTTGTCGTAGAGATAGGTGTAGTAGTTCGACGAATAGCCGCAGAGGTGCGTAAAGCTCGCATACATGCGGTTTCCATCGATCCACAGATAGGGCAGGAAGCGCTTGTACTCGTCACGCAGCAGCGCATCCAGATCCAGTTCCGCACCCGGCGCGTCAGGATCGCGATCATGCACATCGAGCGCGTAATTCGTGTAGAAGAGCTGCGTCCGCACCCAGTCTGCGCGGCCAAAAGCGCCCGCCTGATTCATGGTCGCCACCAGCTCTGTCGGGATCGGCTCGCCTGTCTGGTAATGACGCGCAAAAGTCTGCAGCAGCTTCGCATCGCGGAAGAATTCTTCCAGCATCTGCGAAGGCACCTCGACGAAATCACCTTCCGTCGCAATGCCGCTAATGCCTGCCCAGTGCTGCTGTCCGCCCAGAATAGCGTGCATCAAGTGACCGAACTCATGGAAGTAGGTCACGACATCGGAGTGCTGCATCAGGCCGGGATCGCCACTTTGATCGTCATCCTTCTCGCCCCCGCCAGGAAAGTTACAGATCAAGGCGGCTTCCGGAATCTGCCGGCCCGCAATACCCGGGACCAGCGGCGCCGCGCTGAACCACTTGTCCTTGCCTTCCCGCGGATGCATGTCGAGGTAGAAGCGCCCCACGCGGCGCTGAGCTTTCCCTGTCGTATCGAAGACGTCCCATACCGACACCGACGGATGCCACACTTCGGCATCGGCCGCGGGGCGGAACTCCACGTTGAATAGGCGCGAAGCAGTCGCGAGCACCCCGGCTTCCACTTGGCGATAGGGGAAATACGGCCGCACCGCCTGCGAGTCAAATGCAAATTCTCTGCGCCGGTACTGCTCCACCCAATAGCCGCGGCTCGCGGCATCAATCGCCCGCAGCTCCGGTCGCTGGCTCTGCGCAAATTCGAGGACAATCCCATACTCGCGCTGCGCTCCAGTACGGGTCGCTTCTTCCAGCTGATCGAGGAACTGCTTCATATTGGCCGCTGAACCGATCATCTGGTCGGCCGTGGCAAAATCCGCCCAGGTGGCGAAGCCGAGCAGGTTGGCAATCGCATGCCGGGTGCGGAACAGGTCGAGCAGCAGCTCGCGGTTCGCGGGAAAAGCGCGTGTGTTGTACGCCAGAAACATACGGCGTCGCAACGCATCGCTGGCGGCGAAGGTCATCACCGGCAGATAATCCGGGTAGTCAGTGGTCAGCACCACCTTGCCGCTTTCGTCCGGAGGATGGTTCTTACGAAAGTCTGTAGGCAGCCCCTCAAGTTCGTTTAGATCGGTGATTTCAACCTTGAGCGTGCCTTCCTGCACATTGCGCCCGATGGTCAGGCTGAGCAGCGTCGCCTTGTCCTGCAGTTCGCGCAGCTTTGCTCGGGTCGCCTCGTCCTTGTCGACGCCGGCCAACCGGTACTGCAGCAGCGTCCGCTCCGCGTAGTGCCGCGTCGCAGGATCTGCGTTCGCGACATCCACGGATGCCAATGCCCGATACACCTCCTGGTTCAGCGAAAGCGCCGTCCCAGCCTCCGCGACCCGCTGCGCGAGTTGCTGCGCCTTGTCCCGTACCGGCTTGCTGGGGTGCACACTGTCCAGCAAACCGCACTCCGAGCCGCTCTGGCTCAGCGCCGCGACGGCGTCATCATAGGGTCGCCAGGTGGACTCCAGGGTGCGCTCCCTCGCCCCGAGCAGCCGGTCGAGCGAGGCTTTGTGGGCGTCCAGACGGGCTGTAACCCAGCTCTCCAGAGCCTCCGGTGTTACTTCCGTGAGATCGGCCAGGCTCCACGCGTGGCTTGAACTGATTGCACCTGTTGCGTTCATTCCGGAATCAATCCTCTTAAGAGAAGGTTAAATGCTTGCAACCAAGTGCAGGTGCTGGTTACCATTTCGCAGTTCAGGCATCACCTTCGTATGACTTCCACGACTCCAGCAATCGCCGCCCACCAGCTTCGCTCTCGCATGAGCAGGATCTGCGTCTCCGTCACCGGCGCGGCTGCCAACGAAATGCTGAGCCGCGCCGAGCAAGTCTCGCACGAGAATCCGTTCATCGAACTGCGGCTCGACACACTGAACAAGCCCCAGGCCATCCTGCCCAAGCTCAAATCCTTCACCGCGGCGAATCGCCATGTCACTGTCATTGCGACGTGCCGGCGCAACGAGAACGGCGGTCACTTCGTGGGTGAGTTGTTCGAGCAGGCGGAGATCCTGGAAGGAGCAGCGAAGGCAGGATGCCAGCTCATCGATGTTGAGATCGAGTCGGCGGAAGCGATGCGCCCCACAGACTGGAAGCGGCTGCGTGCCAGCGGCGCGGCACTCATCCTCAGCTATCACGACTTCTCCCAAACGCGTAGCCTGCAGAAGGCCTTTGAGCGTATGCAGCACTTCGATCCTGAGTTCTACAAGATTGTGCCGACGGCGCGTTCGCTCGCCGACAATGTCGCCGTCATCGAGCTCCTCGAGCAGCACGGCGACGACACCAACATGATTGCCATGGCCATGGGCGAAGCGGGCATAGTGAGCCGGCTGCTGGGCGCCCGCGCGGGCAGCGCGTTCACTTTTGCATCCACCGCCGCGGGCGAAGAGACCGCGTCCGGACAGATGACCGTCGACACTTTGCGCTCGCTCTATCGCTTCGAAGAGATCGATGCGGCAACGCGCGTCTATGGTGTTGCCGGCCACCCTATCGCGCACTCGCTCTCGCCGCTCATGCTGAACACCGCCTTTCGCCGCGAGCGCATCAATGCCGTCTTTCTGCCTCTCGAAACCGGGAAGATTGCCGATCTGCTGACGCTGGTAGAACGCATTCCCCTTGCCGGACTCGCCGTGACCATGCCGCTCAAGCAGGAGATTCTGCCATCGCTCGCCCGCATGGACGACCTCTCCACCCGCATCGGGGCGTGCAACACCATCGTGCGTGGCCCGAACGGCCGCCTTTTCGGATTCAATACCGATGTCAGCGCGGTCATCGGACCACTTGAGCGACGGATCTCGTTGAAAGGCGCCCGCGTGCTCGTATTGGGTGCCGGTGGCGCAGCGCGCGCTGCAGTCTTCGGCCTGAAGGAGAAAGGCGCCGAGGTTCACATCCTGAATCGCACGCCGGAGAGTGCCAAGGAACTGGCTACACAGGCAAAGGCGAAGGTCTTCAAGCGCGAACAATTGACCAAGACCGACTTTGACATCGTGCTGAATGCGACTCCCGCCGGCATGCACGGCAGCAAGGTGGAGTCTCTCCTCGAACCGGATGAGCTGCGCGCCCGCCTGGTTTTCGACATGGTCTACAACCCTGTCGATACGCCGCTGCTGCGCATGGCTCGTGACAAAGGCATACCAGCCATTCCCGGTCTTGAGATGTTCGTGCACCAGGGAGCACGCCAATTCGAGATTTGGACCGGCAAGCCCGCACCGGAAGCCGACATGCGCCGCGTCGTGATCCACGCGCTGCACCAGCAGGCCACACCGTCCGGCACAACCGCCTGAGCAGTTCGCGAGATCCGGCCTTAGCCTTCCCGCTTTGCCTTCTCCGCGTGTGTCTTCCTTCGCTCTGCCTGCGCTATAACGAACAATATGGAGCAGCGCACACTCGGACGTCCGGGACCTGCGGTTTCAGCGATTGGCTTTGGATGCATGAGCATTGGCATCGCCGACGTTTACACCAGCAGCGCGCGGGGCGACGAGGACGCTGTCGCATTGATTCATCGGGCGCTGGAGTTGGGAATCACGCTCCTCGATACAGCAGACATCTACGGCGACTCCGAGAGACAGGTTGGCAAGGCCCTCCGCGGCCGGCGAGCGAATGCCGTGCTCGCGACAAAATTCGGCTTCGTGCCTGGACAGCCCGGTAACGAGCGCACAGTCAACGGCAGTCCTGATTATGTTCGCCGCGCCTGCGATGCTTCGCTCCAACGGCTAGAAGTCGATTCGATCGATCTTTACTATCTGCATCGCGTGGATCCTAAGGTGCCGATCGAGGAGACTGTCGGGGCCATGGCGGAGCTGGTGCGGCTCGGCAAGGTACGCCATCTCGGCCTCTCAGAAGTCTCGCCGGAGTCCGTCCGCCGCGCGCACGCGATCCATCCCATTTCCGCCGTGCAGACCGAGTATTCGTTGTGGTCGCGCGAGCCAGAGCAGGCACTGCTTCCGGTACTTCGCGAACTTGGTATCGCGCTGGTTGCCTACAGTCCACTGGGCCGCGGATTTCTCGCCGGACGCATTCGAAGGCTCGAAGACCTCGCGCCGGATGACTGGCGCCGCAACAATCCGCGCTTTCAGGGCGAGAATTTCGCGAAAAACCTTGCCGTCGCGGAGCGCGTGCGCGAACTAGCGCGCGAGAAAGGCTGCACGCCGGCACAATTGGCCTTGGCATGGCTGCTCACCCGGCCTGGAGTCATCCCAATCCCAGGCACCAGCAGCCAGGATCGACTGCTCGAGAATGTCCGCGCCGCAGACTTGCAACTATCCGAATTGGAGATCGCGGGCATTGAGGAGGCAGTGCCGCACGACGCCGCTGCCGGGGAGCGCTATGACCCAGCGATGCTCGACCTGGTCGACAGATATTTGGCTAGTTAGCGCGTACACGATCAGCGGAGGCCAATCAGGATGATAGCCTTCCTCAACCGGCCGCTCGCCACTCTGCTAGTCGAAGGACTGCTGTCTTGCCCAATCTTCGCTCACTGTCCCAGCTCCGCGCGCTGCTGCCCTATGCAGCCAAACTCTTGCCAGTGATCACAGGGGTCGCCCTTCCCGAAGTGGCTGCACGGCCGGAGCTCTCCTCGTTGAAGCGCCACTTCGGCGAGATGCAGTTGGAGAGCCGCGGACTGCGCTCGCAGGTGGAAAGTCAGGGCGAACAGACGGAGCGGGCCCTCAAACAGAGCCAGGAGCAACTGGAACGCCTCGCCTCCATTCTTGAGGAGACCCGCCGCGAGCAACAAGAGCTTGCCAGCTCATTCCGTGGCCTTGCGGGGTTGTTGAAGGGCCTCTTCTTCGCCATCCTGTTTCTATTGGTCGCAGTCACCGCCATGTGTGCGCTCATTCTGTTTCGCATGTCGCATACGTAATTTTTTTTTGCGCTACGCTTCTTCACTGCTCTGGCATTGCTTCGGTAACGTTTGCAATGACATACCCTTTGATCGTTCCGTCGTAATTGGGAACGCTCCCCCAGCCGAGCTGCTTTGTAGTTGCCAGCCGTGTCATACGAGGTCTAGGATGTGCCGTAAGTTCGGTGCAGCCCTTTCATCGGCGTGCCAGGGCGAGCGGTTGTCTTACCGCTGCATGATTCGGTTCAATCAACTGGCTATGTTCTGCCAGCGTCAATGGAGTGACACTCTCTATGGCGTGGTACGCCTACTGCATCAGTGAAAAGTTAGCCTTCCCTGAATTAGCCCGCCACCGCAAACCGGTACCAATGCAAGCCCTAACCGGCATTTCAGGGAACCAAATCTTCCTCTATCCAGCCAGTGATCTCGCAGTCATCGTCTCAGAACACAATCCCCTAGAAAATCTCGATCAACAGGCCGCCAAGGACCACGCCCGCGTAGTCGGCGACTGCTTCAAACTCTCCACTGTACTTCCCTTCCGCTTCGGCACCGTCTTTGCCGATGATGAAGCGCTGCGCCGCTCCATTCGTTCCAATCAGCGTCAGTACACGACGCATGTGGAACGCCTGCGCGGCAAGGCCGAGATGCACCTGAAGGTTATGGTCGAGGACTGCTGTCTGCAGCAGCCGCTTCGTGCCGTTTCCGCCAAAGATAACGTTGGTAAGGAATATCTCTCCAATCTGCGCGAGACCGCTGCCCGCCAGCGCGAACGCCAGACCAAAGGCCGAGCCATTTCAGTCCAGATGCAGCGCCTCTTCTCGCCTCAGGACGAAGAGATCACCTGCCGGACCGTGGACAACGGCAAGATGTTGTTGGACATCTCGCACCTTATCGAAGCGAAGTGCGTAGAGCGGTATCAAAACAAGTTCGCCACTACGCGCGAACTGTTAAAGGATTGCCAGATGCAACTCTCCGGACCGTGGCCGCCGTACCATTTCGTCCATCGGCTGACACGTCCGCACCCAATCGCGCCAGGCATCCCCGCTTAGCTCGACTGCACCACTGAAAATCGAGAGCCCGCCTCGGCGGGCTTTCTTGCGCCAATTAGCTGCAGAGCAACCCCCACCGACAACCCCGCGCTCCTTCTTATCATTCACGGAGAGGAAGAAATCCTATGCGTGCAGCGGTTCTCAGGTCTCCGGCTTCAGTCGATAGCAACCCACTCCAGCTGGAAGAGCTTCCGCTACCCATTCCCGCGGAGGACGAGATTCTGCTCAAAGTGCTCGCCTGCGGCGTATGCCATACCGATCTGCATATCGTCGAAGGCGAGCTGCCGCCACGGTTGCCGTGGGTCATTCCCGGTCACCAGATCGTTGCCGAAGTCGCTGACCCCTATAATTCGAGCCTGCAAAAAGGCACGCGCGTTGGCGTCTCCTGGATCGGCGGCACAGACGGCACATGCCCCTTCTGTCTCGCCGGCCGCGAAAATCTGTGCGATCACACAACCTACACCGGGTACACGCACCAGGGCGGCTATGCCGAATACACCACCGCGCGCTCTGGCTTTCTCTCTGTGCTGCCGGAGGAACTGGGCAGCAACGACGCTGCGCCGCTGCTCTGCGCCGGTATTATCGGCTTTCGCAGCGTGCGCGTGGCAGAGGTAAGGCGCGGTCAGCGGGTTGGACTCTTCGGTTTCGGCGCATCCGCGCAGCTCATCATCCAGGTGCTGCTGGCATGGGATTGCAAGGTTTATGTCTCCACCCGTGAGCCACAGCATCAGGAGCTAGCGCGCAAGCTCGGTGCCGAGTGGGTCGGCGGCGGCACCGATGTGCCTCCCGTTGCGCTGGATTGCGCGGTCACCTTCGCTCCTGTCGGCGAAGTAGTGATCGCGGCATTGCGATCGCTGGCCAAAGGCGGGATCCTCGCCATCAACGCAATCCATCTCGATCGCATTCCCGAGTTCGACTACGATTCGCTGCTTTGGGGCGAGCGACAGATCCGCAGCGTCTCCAATATGACTCGCCAGGATGGGCGCGACTTCCTTAAGATCGCCGCCGACATTCATCTCAAGCCGACGGTGAATACGTATCCGCTGGAGCGCGTAAACGAGGCGCTCCAGACCATCCGTCACGACAAGTTCACCCTACCCGCCGTAATCGTTCCGTAGCGAGAAGGCAGCAGATCTTCGCCTGACCCCGCGCTTAGCCAAACGCGGATTCGTCCGCGCTGGGACCGTAGATCACGGGAACTGGAATACCGAGGAGCCGCAGATATACCGTGAGCTGCCCGCGATGGTGATACCAGTGGTTCAACATCAGTGTCCGCCAGACCTTGCATCGCGGCCTCGTCTGCAATTCGCGATCTCCTGCCATCAAGCGCCACGGCGCCTGCGCCCATGCGTCTTCTGCCTGCCGAAGTGTGGTCTCCACGGTTCGCGCACTCTCCTCGAGCGCAGCATGAATCTCAGCAGTGCTCTCCGGAAGCGGCGGAGTGAAGTTGCCCTTGAGCACGTCAAAGGAATCGCCACTGGTGATGCGGACAATGCCGGCAGGGACCGTGGCAATGTGCATCGCCAACTGGCCGAGCGACATGGATTTTTCATGTGGTTTCCACGCCAGCTTGTCAGTGGGCACTCGATCCAGAATTCTTTTTGTAGCAGCCAGTTCTTGCTGAAATTCAGCCAGTATTTCGTCCCCAACGCTCATCGGTTTTCTCCGTGAACACGTTAGCAGACTGGGAATCAAACGGGCAGCAGACTCGGAGCGTTCAGTTCAAGGAAGCAGCATTCTTCTTGTCGCGCCGCAACACGACAGTTGCCCTGCGCCGATCTGAAGACGAGTGGTCGATCTGTCTCCAGAAAGCCTGGAAATAATCCACTGCGGACACGATCGATACCACCACCATGAAATAGATGGAGGTGTACGCTGTCCAGCGGACGGGCAGGATGTACCAGCCCCACTGCCACTCGTACCAGCGATGCGCCAGAATCGTCGCTACCACTGCGACAATCTGCACAATCGTTTTCAGCTTGCCCAGGTTGCTGGCCTGGATGGTGAATCCTTCCACGCTCGCGATCGAGCGCAGTCCGCTGACCAGAAATTCGCGTCCGATCACCACTATCGCAATCCACGGCTTCATGATGCTGGGGGTAAACTCCACCAGCGAGATGAATGCCGCCGAGATCATCAGCTTGTCGGCCAACGGGTCGAGCAGCATTCCCATGGTCGTTATCTGCCCGCGCTTGCGCGCCAGGTAGCCATCGACGCCATCCGTTATCGCCAGCAGGATAAAAATGACTGAAGCGATGAGTTCCTGCTCACCCCAGGCATCGTGGAACGGAAAACTCGCAGAGAGCATCCAGATGAGCAGGGGCACGCCGGCGATGCGGCTCATCGTGATGGAATTGGGCAGATTCATGCGAGCACGGGCGCAGGCTCCCGGGGGTCCTCACCAGCATTATGCCTGACTTGTATTTTCAATGCGTTATCCGGCGAGCTGTCTCTGGCACATTCGTTTTTCCATGACAAGCTTAGAGGAGCGGGCATCTCAGTGGAAAGCGCTCCAGGGACCAAGGACCATCGCCGCAAACCGTTGCAGTGATTCGCCAAGCATGCGATTCATGGAACGGCAGCCGCAAAGGTTACTCCAAAGTCATGACGCAGCCAATCCGAAAAATGCCACATATCCAGGTACTCGATGGGTGGCGCGGGATCAGCATCCTCCTGGTGATTCTGGGACACCTGTTCCCACTCGGCCCTAAACGCTGGCAGATGAATGCGGCCTCCGCGGCAACCGGCATGGCCATCTTTTTTTGCCTCTCCGGGTTTCTCATCACCAATACGCTGATCTACCGGCCGGCGGTACGGGAATTCCTCATCCGCAGGCTGTGCCGTATCGTCCCGCTCTCCTGGGCCTTCATGCTTATCGTGCTCCTCTGCGAGCACGCCCGCTTCAAGACCTTTCTCGCACAGATGTTGTTTGTAGCGAATTATCCACCGTTCTTTCTCACGCTGCAGACGGCGCATCTCTGGAGCCTCTGCGTGGAAGTGCAGTTCTATCTCACTGTCGCGCTTCTCTATGCGCTGTTTCGCCAACGCGGACTCTATCTGTTGCCCATTTTGTGCGTGATCGTTACCGCGATTCGCATCGCAACCCATACCGAAATTTCGATCGTGACCCACGCTCGCGTTGACGAAATCCTTGCCGGAGCTACCCTAGCGCTGGCGCTCGACTCGCCGCGCTTCATGGTCATTAAGAACGCTCTCAAACAGCGCTGGCTCATTCTGCTCTTCATCCCGCTCGCGATCGCATCCGCCAACCCGCTCAGCGGTCCTCTCGGATATCTCCGTCCCTACATCGTTACTCTCATGGTCGGACAAACCGTCCTGTTCGCGCCCGGACTGGTCGGCAAGGCGCTGTGCTCGCGGACTCTGTTCTTCCTGGCGGAGATTTCCTATGCGCTCTACATTCTTCATCGGCTCGTAGACGTGGGCTGGCTCAACACCGGGCCGAAGATCGTTCGCTACCTCAAGCGCGTGCCCGCTTTGGCCGTAGTCGTCGTGGGCGCATGGGCCTCGACGCGCTACTACGAGCACTGGTGGATTGCGCAAGGCAAACGCTGGAGCCGGCGCCTGGACAAGCAGCCCACACCCTCCGCCGAATCGTCTGCCGCTAGTGCTGCATAGCGCGTCCGCCCTGATGCGCCCGCGCAACCGTTCTATTCCGAAAGATAGTGTTCCAGAGGATTAGGAACCAGTTTGCGAAGCATCTTCAGCAGTGAGGCAGGATCGAAGTTGTCCAATTGATGGTCCGCGACGACGCAGTCTGTAATGCCACGGCTCGAGGTCACAATCAGCAGGACATCGGAGCGAATCGCGCGAAGCTCCTTCACCAGCGAGGCACAATCCATGCCGGTGACCGCTTCGTTCATCAAAATCCCGGAGATGTTGGGATAAAGCTTGAAGGTCTCCACCGCTTCGGTGCCGCCGTAGGCGGTGATCACGTTGTACTTGGCTGCTTCCAGCACCAGCTTGCGGGTGGAGATGCTGTCAGGGAACTCATGGTCAATGACGAGAAAACAGGGTCGGATTACCGGGGTAGTCTGCATTCCACAGCAGCCGCTAGCAAGAACTGTTGCACGCCGCGCATAGCTCAAGAAAAGCTGAGGGCGGCTTCCGCCGCCCTCACCCGCTCTAATTACAACCGCAATCAGGCGTAGATGCCGCGCTGCTTGATGGTGAACGAGACGCGATCGATAGCCAGCATGTAGGCGGCGATTCGGTTGTTCACGCCGTGCGCTTCAGAGTAGCGAACCACGTCATCGAAGCTCTCCGCGAGAATGCTTTCGAGCTGCTCGTTGACCACCGCTTCCTTCCAGAAGTAGCCCTGCCGGTCCTGCACCCATTCGAAATACGAAGCAGTCACCCCGCCCGCATTCGCCAGGATGTCGGGAACGACGAAGATCTTCTTGTCGGCAAGCACCTCGTCCGCAACAGCGGTCGTGGGGCCGTTTGCGCCTTCGCAGACGATTTTCGCCTTAAGGCGATCCACGTTGCGGCTGGTCAGCACATTCTCCGTCGCCGCGGGAATGAAGATTTCGCAATCTTCCAGGATCAACTCCTGCGGGTCCGCGGCCTCCGCGCCCTTGAAGCCGAGGACCGTGCCGTTGCGCTGACGGTATTCGATGAGCTGGTGGATGTCGATGCCGTGGGTGTTGTAGAGACCGCCGTCGTACTCGGCGATGCCGATGATCTTGTAACCCTTCTCCATCATCAGCTTCGCTGCATTCGATCCCACGTTGCCGAAGCCCTGGATGATGACGCGGCAGCCGTCGCGCTGCATGTGCAGGTGGCGCAGCGCCTCATCGCACACGATGCCAATGCCGCGGCCCGTCGCCTCGCGACGTCCGCGTGAGCCGCCGATGTTCAGCGGCTTTCCTGTAACCACCGCAGTGACAGTCTGGCGCATGTGCATGGAATAGGTATCCATAATCCACGCCATCACTTGCTCGTTGGTGTTGATGTCGGGCGCGGGCACATCCTTCTCCGGCCCGATGAACTCGATCAGCTCTGCGGTGTAACGGCGCGTCATCCGCTCCAGTTCGCCGATGGACATCTTCTTCGGATCGCAGATCACGCCGCCCTTCGCGCCGCCGAAGGGGATATTGACGACCGCGCACTTCCAGGTCATCCAGCTCGCCAGCGCACGCACCTCGTCCAGCGTGACGTCGGGCGTGTAACGGATCCCACCCTTGGCCGGGCCGCGGGCCACGGAATGCTGTACGCGATACCCGGTAAATACCTCAATGGAGCCGTCGTCCATGGCGACGGGAATGTGGACGATGATCTCGCGCGCGGGATACCGCAGGACCTTCCAGAGCCCGTCGTCCAGGTTCAGCTTCTGCGCTGCGAAATCGAACCGAGCAGCCTGGGCTTCCCAGGGATTGATCTCCTGCTCGAGGGTGAGTGTTTGCATTGCGTGTCTCCAGTGTTCCAGTGAACGTTGCGTCGCCCTCTGCGAACAAACCAGCATGAAACACGCAGAGAGTGGCAGGAAATGCTACGAATGGGTGGTCTCCGCCCCCCGGGTGCTCCTTCGCGCCAAACGCATCACCCTGAGAGTCGCATTGTTTCGGCCAAACCCACGAGTATAGGCCCCTCGACATACATCAACAACCAACGGAGTTAGCGATTCAGGCACCATAGGGTGATGCCGGAATGTATCGCCGGGAATACCTGAACCATCGCGCCGGGATGTGCCAGCTCAATCCATCCTGCCCATGTACCATGAACGTGTCCCCATGGCCCGTATCTCCGCCGATACCGATGCGCCCTTTCCGGCACTTCCCGAGTTTTTGACGCTGGCGCGCAAGCACACGCTGATCCCCGTCTGCCGCCGCCTGGTAGCCGACCTGGAGACGCCGGTCTCCGCCTTCCTCCGACTCGCCGCCGATGAGCCGGAGTCTTTCCTGCTGGAATCGGTCGAGGGCGGCGAAAAAGTGGGCCGGTACACCTTCATGGGTGTCAGGCCGGCAGGCAAGTTGGTCGCGCGCGGCGGCAAGGTGACCACCTGGCAGGGTAAGCGGCAGAAGACCGAGCAGGGCGACGTCTTCGAGACCCTGAAAGCCGCGCTCGCCAGTCACTCGCCAGCCCATGTTGCTGGACTGCCACCCTTTACCGCCGGCGCCATCGGTTTTTTCGCCTATGACGTCGTCCGCCATATCGAGCGCCTGCCTGCCCGCGCCAAGGACGACCTCCAGCTTCCGGACGCCTGTCTAGCCTTCTTTCACGAAGTTGTCGCCTTCGATCACGTGAAGAAAGAGCTGCTGCTGATTGTGAACGCAGATGTCCGCGCAAAGGCGCCGAAACTCGCGTATGCAGCGGCGGTCAGGCGGCTCGCC
>JBJMGC010000153.1:0-10308 GCA_045808105.1 Acidobacteriaceae bacterium
ACACTTGCCGCCACCGGGCTCCTGCTCAAGCGCGGTCCCTCCTGCGGCCATGACTTTGACTTCCATTTCGTCTCCTGGCTGGAAGTCGCGCGCGCCTGGCACAGCGGACTCTTCTATCCGCATTGGGCGTCCTCTCCGAATTTCGGCGCAGGCGAGCCGCGCTTCATCTTCTACCCGCCCGCTTCGTGGATACTCGGTGCTGTGCTTGGCAGCATCGCCGGATGGCACGCCACACCCTGGCTTTTCACTGCCATCTGTTTTTTCTGTGCGGGCCTCGGCATGCGCCGTCTCGCACGGACATGGCTCACCCCACACGCCGCCACTGCTGCCGGCTGTCTCTATATCGCGAATCCCTACATGCTCTTCGTTGCCTACGAGCGCACCGCCTACGGCGAGTTGATGGCTGCAGCGCTTGTTCCGCTGCTGCTCTGCTTTGCCGTAAGCTCGCGTCCGCCCATCGCCGCGCTCGCCGCTGCCGTCTCCGGCATTTGGCTCATGAATGCGCCTTCCGGCGTCATGGCCTGCTACGCGCTGCTATGGATCGCGCTTCTGCGTCTCGTATCTGACCGCAATTGGCGCGTGGCCTTGCGCCTCGCTGCCTCGACCACAATGGGCCTCGTACTCGCCGCCTTCTACCTCGTCCCGGCGGCATATCAGGAGCGTTGGGTCGAAATCGCGCGCGCCATCGGACCCGACATGCGCTTCCAGGACAGCTTTCTGTTTCATCACACGGGCGAGCCCTTTCATGACGCCGTCCTCCACACCGCATCGATCCTCGCGTGCATCCTCCTCGCCCTCGCCTTAGCCTCCATTGCACTATGGCGTAATGCTCTGCGCTCTCGTCCGTTGCTCTTGCTTGCGTCGCTCGTCCCGCTGATCCTGCTGCTTCTCCTTCCCATCAGCGCGCCGCTGTGGCGGCACACACCGCAGCTTGCATACATCCAGTTCCCATGGCGCTGGCTCCTTGTTCTTGCACCGGTCGCGACATTGTTCCTCGCGGGCAGCATTGCGCAGCGTGCGCGAACTACCTGGCTCGTTGTCATCGTCGCTGTCGTATGCCTGGCATCAATCCTCGTCTGTACCCGCGCGTTCCATCAATATTGCGATGAGGAGGACAGCGTCTCGGCCCAGGTCGCGCTCATGCAGGCCGGCGACGGCGAGGAAGGCACAGACGAGTACACGGCGCGTAATGATGACAATGCCGAGGTGGATCAGGACATGCCGCAGGTGCGGGTTCTCATCGATCCCGGCGCCGAGGAACCCGACAGTGGCAAGGTGCAGAACCCCGAATATCAGCCCGACCCCAGCGCAGAGCGACACGCCACTATCACGGTGCCAAATTGGTCACTCGAGCATCGCCTGGTGTCGCTGAACACGCCCGCTGCCGGCTACGCCGTCTTCCGCCTGATGGACTATCCTGCGTGGACCATTCATCGCAATGGAGTTGAGATCACCCAACGCCCACGGCGGGACGATGGTCTGCTGACCATCCCCATTCCCCAAGGTCGATCGCAGATCGACATCCGCTGGCGCACAACGCCAGATATCCGGATCGGCCGCGCTTTATCGCTGCTGGGGTTCTGCGTCCTCGCGTTCGCCTGGTGGCTCGAGCGGCGCACGCGTTCAATTCCTACGCCCTGAGCTGCTCTTCGGCGACCGCGTACGTCTTGCGGATTCCCTCCGCCAGTTTCGTTTTGGCCCGCCACCCCAGCGCGCGAATGCGCGACACATCCAGCAGTTTGCGCGGTGTACCATCCGGCTTTGTCGTATCGAACCTCAACTCACCCGCAAAATCCAGCTCGTGCGCAACCAACTCCGCAAGCTCGCGGATCGTTACATCCTCACCCGTTCCGATATTGATCAGCGGCGCGTGGTCAGGATGAATGGCCTTCTGGAACTCGTCATCCGGAAGCTGCATCAGGAAGACACACGCCTCTGCCAGGTCCTCGCTATACATCAGTTCGCGCCGCGGCGTTCCCGTGCCCCACACCTCAATGAAATTCCGTCCCGCGGCCTTCGCCTCTACCACTTTGCGCATCAGCGCCGGCAGCACATGCGAAGTATTCAGATCGAAGTTGTCATGGGGGCCATAGAGATTCGTCGGCATCGCTGCCAGGTATTGCGTTCCGTATTGACGGTTGTACGCCCAGCACATCTCGACGCCTGCAATCTTCGCCAGTGCATACGGCCGGTTCGTTGGCTCGAGCGGTCCGGTCAGCAGATACTCCTCGCGGATCGGCTGCGGAGCCACCCGGGGATAGATGCAACTCGACCCCAGAAACATCAGCCGCCGCACCCCCGTCTGCCGGCTCGCTTCGATCAAATTGGTCTGCAGGACAAGATTGTCGCGGATGAAGTCCGCGGGATAGGTGTCGTTGGCGAGAATGCCGCCCACTTTCGCCGCCGCGAGAAAAACATACTCTGGCCGCTCGGTCGCGAAAAAGGCCTCCACCGCGCGCACATCCAGCAGATCAAGCTCCACGTGTGTGCGCAGCAACAACCGCGCAAAGCTCTTCTGCTTCAGGTAAGCGGTGATTGCAGATCCAACCAGCCCGCGATGCCCGGCTACAAAGATCCTGCTGTCCCGATTCATCCGCTCTCGCTCATTCGTTGTAACGAAATGGGTTAAAGCCGTGCTTGTGCACCAGCGCGTCGCGTTCCGCTTCCCTCAGGTCTTCTGCCACCATCTCGGATACAAGTTCCGCAAAACTGATGCGCGGCTCCCATCCAAGCTCGCGGTGCGCCTTCGAGGCATCGCCTAGCAGCGTCTCCACCTCCGCGGGACGGAAGTACCGCGGGTCCACCGCAACAATCACGCGGCCCTCCGCATCGACGCCGTGCTCATCCACGCCTTCACCCTTCCAGTGCAGCCGGATGCCCAAAGGCTCCGCTGCGCGCTCTATAAACTCCCGCACGCTGTATTGCTGGCCGGTCGCAATCACGTAATCCTTCGGCTCATCGCGCTGCAGCATCAGCCACATCATCTCTACATAGTCGCGCGCGTGGCCCCAGTCGCGCTTCGCATCCAAGTTGCCCAGGTACAACTTGTCCTGCAGTCCAACCTTGATGCGCGCCAGCGCTCGCGTAATCTTGCGCGTCACAAACGTCTCGCCCCGCCGCGGCGACTCGTGGTTGAACAGGATGCCGTTGCAGGCATGCAATCCATAAGACTCGCGATAGTTCACCGTGATCCAGTACGCGTACAACTTCGCCACGCCGTACGGCGATCGCGGATAGAAGGGCGTCGTCTCCCGTTGCGGTGTCTCCCGCACCAGCCCGAACATCTCCGATGTCGACGCCTGGTAGAAACGCGTCTTCTTTTCGAGGCCAAGCGTGCGAATCGCCTCCAGCAGCCGAAGCGTGCCGATGCCATCGCTGTTCGCCGTATATTCCGGCTCTTCAAACGACACCATTACGTGACTCTGTGCCGCCAAGTTATACAACTCGTCCGGCTGCACCTGCTGCATCACGTGGATCAGGCTCGACGTGTCCGTCAGGTCGCCGTAGTGCAGCAGCAGCTTCTGGTGCTCTACATGCGGGTCCTGGTACAGATGGTCGATACGCGCCGTGTTGAACAGGGAGGTGCGCCGCTTGATGCCATGGACCTGGTATCCCTTGGCCAGCAGAAACTCCGCCAGATAGGAGCCGTCCTGTCCGGTAATGCCTGTAATCAGTGCCTTCTTCATGCGTCTGGCCTACGTTACCATGCGCAAACAGCGACAGGTCTCTAACGCTGCCGAGCGGAATGGCGCTTGCTAATAGCGGCCAGCAACTCCGCCTCGAAGCGCTCCAGCACCCGCTCCCGTCCCAGGTGCTCCACTGCATGGGCCCGCGCCGCAACACCAAGAGCGTGCCGCATGGCGGGAGTATCGGCCAGCATCCGCACTGCGGCAAACAGCGCCGGCTTGTCCAGCGGCGGCACCGTGATGCCGCAGGAACCGAGCGCAATCGCCACCTGTGTTCCCTGTGCAGCCGTGGCAATCACCGGCCGGCCACTGGCTAACATCCCCGTCAACTTCGAAGGCATGACCAGATCCGCCGCGTCGGGCCTCTGCGGCAGCAGATGAATATCCGCCGTATTCAGCAGATCGTTCAACCGGTCAAACGGCTGCAATGGCAGCATGGTGACGTTTGCGGCGCCGCGCAGCATCCCGGCGAGCTGTGCATGGTAAGCGCCGTCGCCGCAGAACACGAAATGGATGCGCGGGTCCGGCGCGAACTCCTGTGCCAGCAGCGGCAGCAATTCCAATCCCTGCTTCATCCCCATGTTGCCGGCATACATCAGCACCACTCGATCCGGTCCCAATCCAAGCTGGCGGCGTAGGCGGCTCGGCCCTTGCAGCGGAGCGATCGCGTCGGTGTCCACCCAGTTGGGGAACATCACCGTCTTCTCCACCGGAATGCCTTTCTCCGGCAACCGCTGCATCATCTTCTCCGACACCGTGGAAATGTGATCGAAGCCCCGCATGGTGCGCCGCTCAACCATCTCGGCCACTCTGCGCGCAGGCCCCTCGATGTCCAACAGCCCCAGTCCGAATGCCGCATCCACCTCGAAATCCTGTACGTGCAGCCACGCCACCGCTTCGGCTATCCGCGCCGTCATCAGTCCAGCCACCGCCGACATCAGTGTGGGCTCCACCGTCAACACCACATCGGGCCGCCACTGCGCCTGCGACAGCATGATGGGAAGGCTGCTCAGCATAAATGAGCCAAGATGCAGTACGCGCGTTCGTCCTGAAGGATGGCGCGGGACATAGATCGGGCAGCGGTAGACTCGCACCTCGTCAGGCTCGGTGGCCGGCTCTGTCCTGTAGCTCCACGCGCGATAATCGGTGCGCACCCGCCACGCCGGATAATATGGGGGGGCCGTCACCACACGCACCGCGTGACCTCGGGCCGCCAGCCACTCAGCCATTTCTCCCGAGTACTTGCCGATACCCGTGAGCTCTGGTGAGTAGTTGATCCCGTGCAGCAGGATGCGCAAGCGGCATGGTCCTTTCTACGAACCGTTCCGGTCCGGAGCAAAGGCAAGGATACTTGATCGATCCACGCATCTTCGCGTACTTCCGCGCACGGTGCCCGGATGCAAAACACCCTCCAATCGCTCAGGTATGATGAGCGCAATGCAGACCGACATACGCGCACTGCTGGAGAGCGGTGCCGCACGTACAGACCAGGCGTTGCAGCGCCTGCTTCCCTCTTCGGATCAGGTACCTGTTTCCATCCATCGCGCGATGCGGCACAGCGTCTTTGCCGGCGGCAAACGCCTGCGCCCCATCCTGTGCATGGAAGCGGCGCGCATGGTCGCGAACAACACTACATATCCCGGCGGCGTGGAAGAGCTGGGATCCGCGATCGAGATGCTCCACACCTACTCCCTCATCCATGACGATCTGCCCGCGCTCGATAACGACGATCTCCGTCGCGGCAAACCTACCTGTCACGTGGTCTACGGCGAAGCGATTGCCATCCTCGCCGGCGATGCCCTGCAGACACTCGCTTATTCGGTGCTGAGCACGCTTCGCTGTCCACCCGATGCCGCGATCCGCATCGTGCAGCTTATCGCCGAGGCCACCGGAACTGTCGATGGCATGATCGGCGGACAAGTGCTCGATCTCGAAGGTGAGCATTCCAACCCGACGGAGTCATCCGTATTGGCGATCCACCGCGCGAAGACCGGTGCGCTCATCCGGGTCAGCATCGTCAGCGGCGGCGTCTTCGCCGGTGCAACCCAGCAGCAGGTTGCCGCCCTGACCACCTTCGGCAGTAAGGCGGGGTTGGCCTTTCAAATCATTGACGATGTGCTTGATATGACAGGAGACGCCGCATCGCTCGGCAAGACCGCAGGCAAAGATGCGGCGAGCAGCAAAGCCACCTGGCCAGCCGTTCGCGGCATTCCCGCCTCGATGGCCGACGCGCAACGCCTGATTGAAGAAGGATTCGCCGAGCTAGCCATCTTTGGCGAACAGGCGGAGCCGCTCAAAGGCGTCGCGCGTTATCTCGTAGAACGCAGCAACTGAGCGCAATTCCACCACAAATGGTCATTCTGAGCGAAGCGAAGAACCTGCAGTTCTCCGGTCACCACTTCGTCGAAACATAAGCGACCAAAGAAAGCGAACCCTTACAGAACGCGCCGAAGGCGCAATTGCCCGTGCGGCCAGCACCGCCGCAAGCGCAGCCGCCCGGAGGGCGAGTCTCTTCAGACGCGCGCCTGATCGCGGATCACGCGACGAATCCGATCACCCCGCTCCGCCAGGTCCTGCACGAAGCCCTCAAACCGGCCCAGCGCCTCCTGCGCCGTGTGGATATAGTCGGGCAGATTATCCCAGAGTTCGCGCACCGCGTCTGACTCTTCCAGCAACGCCACCAGCGACCCTGCGGCGGTGACCGCGAGTCCCGCCCGGCGGCGTCCGGTCGCCAGCAGCACGGCACCTGTGAGCAGCGATCCTGCAGCAAGCCCGCGCGTCCATGCTTTCGAGCCCCCCGGCAGGTTGTCGTCTAGGGAATCCCTCAGCCTTTCGGCCATCTCGCTCAATTCAATCGCCATGGATTCTTCAGTCCTTCCTCTTTCGTTCGCAGCACACTCATGGGATGCAGACTGGCCGGTAGCGGCCACTCGCAACTCCTACCCGGCCGAGGTTGGCCTATCAGTCCAGGTCGAAGTCCCGCAGCGGCTTGCCCGTGCTCGGATCGTCCTTCGCCCGCTTTACTGCCTCGGCAAAGCGCCGTTCCATGATGTCTTTTTTGTTCCGCTCGCTCTCCATGGACTGCCGGAAGAGGCTCTCCTTGCGCTCTTCCTGCTCGCGCAGTGCGCGCCCTGCGGCTTCAAAGTCCTCAAAGGTGCGTTTGCGTGGCGCCGACTTGTGCCCGATGACCGAGCGCGTCTCCGGATCCACCGTCAGGATCGCTCCGCAGTCTGGGCAAGCCACTTCGAATGCGCTCATCTCTTTCGCCATGGCTCCCCATTGTAGCGGGAAGCCGGTATCAATGGCGCGAAGGAATCGCACCCTACAGCGGCAACACTTTGTGTCCCGGACATGCATTGCCCGCGGCTGCAATCAGCATGTCCAGCAACCCATCCCCTTGAGTCGCCAGGAAGTAAATACCCGCCACCGCACGCTCCTGCAAATGGCCGCCCGGATAAAGGGCCTGCGTGATCGCCTGCGCATGCCGCGCGAGACTGGCTTCCTTTTCCAGCTGGTACCGCGCGGCCAGCCGCCGCAGCCGGTTCATTTGGTAGCGCATCTTCGATGCCGCCGTACTCGCCGCGCGTCCCAGCCCCGCATCCATCTGCGCCATCCACTCGGTCACTGCGGCCAGCTCGCCATCGAGCGAGTTTCCCGCCGCCGCCAGCTTCCGTTTGCCCTCGATCGGCATCGCCCGCGCCGCTAACCACTGCGCCAACGCATCCGCATTGGTCAGGGCATCTGGCAGCCGGACCTCATGCCGCTCCATCACGGTCGCGATCTTAGGCTCAACCAGCGTCGCCGACAGCCGGGGTAATACCGCCGTCACGCGTCCCAAAATCCCGTGGTACAGCACCTCGGATTGCGCAAAATACGCAAGCTCCGCCGGTCCCGCAATGTAAGCCGAGGTGGGCAGGACCGCGTCCTGAAATACCGGACGCAACAAAGCATTCGGGCTACATCGTTCAGGCGCAACTTTAAGTACCTCGAGCAACTCCTCAGAGCTACACCGCCGCCCACCAGACTTCCATTGCCGCCCACCGTCTACGGAAACACGCCGCAGTGGTAAGCGGGCCCCTGTCTTGTCGTCGATCAGGAACAGAAGGCTCGACTGCTCCCCTACCATTACCTGCGAGTGATAGCCGCGCTTCGCCAGCAGCTTGTCCCGTTCAACCAGCGCGGCATGCAGCGCATCCGCCTCGGAGATCGCCTGCTTCAGCACCTCGGCGCCCAGTGCGTGGAAGCCCGACGCTGCCGCATCGATCACCACTAGCCCCCAGCGTGCAAACAGCCGGGCCATCAGGCTGCCAAAGGCTCCAGCCAGAGTTGCATCCGGGCGATAGACCTCGCGCAGCAACGAAGTCACTTCGCCTGCACCCAGCAGCTCCTCAACTGCGGCTAGCGATTCCGTAATCCGCGGGCCAACAGGAATTCCACCGACCGGCAGTGGAATCTCAGGCCCAGGCTCGATTGTTACCGCTTTCAATCCATCGCGAGCCGGAACGTCCACACGCGCGATCTCTGCGAAATCATGGTCCTCGCTCGCCAGCCAGAAGACCGGCACGGTCTCGAAGCCCGCCTCCGTCGCTTCCCGCGCCCGAGCAATCGCCGTTGCTGCCTTCAACAGTGTGTACAGCGGGCCGCCAAAGAGCGCGACCTGCTGTCCAGTGACAACGGCTGAAGCTTCATTGCGCAGCCGCTCGATATTTTTCGCGGTGAGTTCTCCGCCACCGAAGGTCGCGTTCTGCCCTGCCAGCAAATCCGCGAGCTGCGCGCGATGCTCCGCGTTCAACTTGCGCCCTTCGCGCATCCAGCTCTTGCCCGTCGCTGTATTGGAATAAAACGGCGTCAGCGGCTCAGCACTCTCCGCGTAATCCAGAAAGAGCCGGCTGCTGTGCGGCACCATCGAGCTGGGATAACACTCCGGTTCCACTGCGTCTCCTCAATCTTCTTTCGAGTGCCTGCTCTGATTGTCTACCGAACCGCCGCCGAGCGCCGCCTGAATCGCAGCCCGATTCGCTGACGGCAGATCTTCTGCAGCGAGCCGGGCAAGCGACTCATACACGTGTGCCACTAACGGATGTTTCTCGAGTGCCTCGCGATGCACTTTGAGTGTCGCCGCGTCCCCTCGCGCCAGCGGCCCACTAAAGCTCCGCTCCATCCCTCGCTTCTGTAGATTCGCCACTGTCGCGGCGGCCATTGGCCCCAGCAGCGCCAGCGCCTCTCGCTTCGGGATCCCCGCTTCTTTCATCGCGCGCACCCCGGCCGCCAGAGTCGCCACCAGCAAGGGAGATCCAAACATCGCTCCCGCGTGGTACATCGCCTTCCCCCTGCCGTCGATCGCGAACGGTCTGCCCTCCAGCCGCCGCACTAATTCAAAAAGTGGCTTGCGCGTCGCCTCGTCCGCGGCCTCCACTCCGTAGCGCGTCCCCTTCAGCGCTACAACACGCCGAGTCGGGAAGCTCATCATGGGATGCACGGAGGCAGTCCGCGCGCCTGCCCGCTCAGCAACGGCCAGCATGCTCCGATCCAGAGCCCCGCTCGAATGCACTACCACCTGGCCCCGCAGGTCTCCACGCTGGGCGACGATCCACTCTGCCGTGCTCGCGATCGCAGCATCCGGCACGCAAAGCCAGAGCACCCGCGCATTAAGTGTTGCGCGTGAGCTGCGCCGCCGCGGATGGACGCGTTCAGCTAATAAATCAAGATTATCGAGGGCAGCGGCAAGTGACGAGCCCCAGTTCCCCACCCCGATCACCGCCACGCCGCGCCGCACACCCATTGCATTGCCTCTTCGAACAGGATGGTACCGTAACGATTCGGTAGCAATGGCACACTCCGACAGGGTCTAATGCCGTCGTAGCTTTTGCCGGAGAGAGGGACTGCTTTGTCAGCGATGAAAAACGTTAGAGCATCGGCGCGCCACAGGAGCATCTGTGGATGCACTTTCATCTTTGCGCTCCTGCTCGTCTCGCTCACCACTCAAGCGCAATCGGTCCGCGGCTGGCAAGGCACCATCACCATCCCCACCTACGAGCTCGGACCGCCCGATCCCAACCCGCCGTTTGCGTTAGTTAATCCACATCCTGTCTATCCCTATCCCATGCTCGACGATCTGACCGATGAGCGCGTGCCGAAGACATATCGCGCAATCTATCTCGAGAACCAGTACCTCAAGATCACGATCCTTCCGGAGCTGGGCGGCCACGTCTACTCGGTCTACGACAAACTCAAACATCGGGAGATGCTCTACCGGAACCAGGTAATCAAGTACGGTCTGGTTGGCCCTCGCGGTGCGTGGATAGCCGGTGGCATGGAGTTCAGCTTTCCTTTCGCGCACACCACGGACACTGTCTCCACCGTATCCTCGGGGCTCCATCAGAATAATGACGGCAGCGCTACGGCAGTGGTCGGCGCAGTCGATTGGGTCTCGCAGATGTACTGGCAAATTGCGATCACCGTGCGTCCTGAGACCGCGAGACTCGAAGAAGGTGTCACTCTCTTCAATGCCACACCGCTAAATCACCTCTACCTCTTCTGGACCAACACGGCCGTCTCAGCTTCGGACGACCTGCAATACATCTACCCGATGCGGGAGACCATCTCCGACGATCCATTCGCC
>JBJMGC010000154.1:0-13616 GCA_045808105.1 Acidobacteriaceae bacterium
CTGCAGCACGACCAGCAGAAACGGCATCGCGCCAATCCACGCCGATGAACCTACGTGATGCAGCGCAGTAAACGCCGTCAGCACCACGCGATGATCCATGCGTGAGACGGCATGGCTCAGCGAAACTGCAGCGCCGGTCAGCCCAACAGCAGCAGCCAGCATCGCGGTCTGTACCCAGCGATATATCGGTGAAAAGAATCGCGCCAGCAGCAACAGCACCAGCGCGCAAAATGCGGCAGATGCCTCCGCGATCAGCGGGCCGCCGCTCAAGGCGCTCGCGGCCGTCATGCCAGAGTTGCCGATCACGAGTGACGTCTCCACCGCGACTGACGCGATCTCCGCCAGAATCATCGCCAGCGCAGCCCACTCGATGCCGCGCCGGCACGCGCGCAGCGCACGCTGATCCGCGCCGCCGGGCACGCCCACTGCTAGGAGAAAGAGCACGCCGCCCACCAGCAGCGCTTCCAGCGAAAGCGTCGCCGCATGCAGCAGCACAGAAAGCAGATCGAAGTCGTTGAGTAGCCAGATCAAGCCGCGCGCCTGTTGTCGTTAGCCCGCACGGAACCCCCTGCTGGCCCCTGCGCATGCGAAGCAAAGTTCTCTCGCGCCCGCATTAGGCAACGCGGAATGCACCCCTCGCGTTGTCATCAGGCAACGCGAAATTCCACCGTCCCGCGCGTGATGTGTCCGTCGGTCGCCATCACCTGCCACTCCAGCTTGTACGCACCCGCTATCAGCACGGGCGCCTTCGCCGTCAGCAGGTTCGGCGCGCCATGCGCATCCACCGCCAGCGTCTGCGCCTTGCCATCCGGACCCACCAGGTGCAGCGACGAGTGCAGCGCATCGATGCGCGAGTTGTACGTGAGCGTAATATCCACCGCCGCGCCGGCCTTCACCGTCGCCCCCTGCGCAGGCGAAGACTTCAGCAGCACAGCATGCGCAAACGCCGCGTGCGGAAGCAGAAAGAGAAGCGCAACGGCAAGCATCACGGCGCTCACCCGCAATCGAAAACTCACAATGGCTTTCATAAAGATGATCAGAACACGCGCAGCGCCCATTGGGAAAGGGCCACGTAATTCGTGCGATGGCAAGAGATGAACTCGACGGTGGCTTTCATCGAAAGCCACCCACCCGCCACACGCACGTGAGTGCGTACGCCTGGACGGCCAGTCCCTCAGACCGAAGCAGCCCGCTCCGAGTGCCCGCTTAACTCCGTCGCACGCGCCTCCGCATACGCCGCCGCGCCAATCAGCGCCGCGCGGCTCTCCAGGATCACGCGCACCGGCGTCTGCACCAGCAGATCGCTCAAGCGCCCTTTATCCGTGAAGGCCTTCACGAACGTGCCGTCCTGCATCTTGTTCAAGATCTTCGGAGCGATGCCGCCGCCCACGTACACGCCGCCCGTCGCCAGCACCTTCAGTGCCAGATTCCCCGCCTCGGCGCCATACGCGCCCACCACAATGTCCAGCGTCTTCGCGCAAATATCGCTCTTACCGGACTCGCCCAACTCGCCGATCACCGCATTCGGATCTTCGCTATCGATGCGCTCCCGCAGCCACGCCGGCTCGTCCATCTTCCGCACATCGCGCAGAAAATCGTAAACGTCCTTAATGCCCACGCCGGCAATCACCCGCTCGTAGCTCACGCGCCCGTTCAGCTTCTTCTTCAGGTGGCGAAACAGATCGATCTCGTCTTCGGTGCGCGGCGCAAAGTCGCAGTGCCCGCCTTCCGACGCCATCGGAATATGCCGCTTCCCATTCCACACCAGGAACGCCTCACCCAGTCCTGTGCCCGCGGAGATCAGCGCGCGATTCCCCGCCGCGCTCGGATCCCCCGTGCTCAACGTAAAGATCTGATCCGCCTTCAGCTCCGGAATGCCATAGCCATTCGCTTCCAGATCATTGATCAGGAACAGATGATCGATCCCCAGATCAAGCGAGAGCTTGCGGCTGTCCAACGTCCACGGCAGGTTGGTCAGCCGCAGTACACCGTGCCGTACCGGCCCCGGCACGCCGAAGCACGCAGCTGAAATCTTCCCTTCCTGGCGGTGCTCAGCCAGGAACTCCTTCACGATCACTTCCAGTCCGGGATAATCCTTCGCCGGATAGCGCTTCTCTGCCGCATGGTGCAAATTGCCACTTTGAAAATCGAACAGCGCCAGCGCGACTTTCGTTCCGCCGACATCGCCAGCCAGGATCAATGGGAAACCTCCAGCACGCCCACGTCGTCCGCATTTGGCTTGGGAAGCAGCGCCGCCGCATCACGGTCCAGCAACAGCGTCAGCCGCCCCGACGCCGGACGGATCAACTGCGATGGCAGTGCTTCGGGATCGTATCCGCCCAGAAACACCCGGCGCAAGGTCTCCGCCTTCGCCGCTCCCTTCAGCAGGAAGGAAACATCCTGTCCTTCATTGATCACCGGCCACGTCAACGTCAGCCGCCACGTATCTTTTTGCGGCACCTGGTTCGCAACGGCAATCCGCCCCAACTCATGCAGCGCCTCAGTGTGCGGAAACAATGACGCCGTATGCCCGTCGTCGCCCATGCCGAGCGAAACAAGCTGAAACTGTGGCATCTGCGCGCCCTCCAGTCGGAACGCCGCGCGGATCGCCGACTCGTACTTCGCCGCCGCCTCCTCCGGGTCCAGCTCGCCCTGGATGCGACACACCTGCGATGGCTCGATCGGCACCTTGTCCAGCAGCGCCGCCTTCGCCATGCCGTAGTTGCTGTCCTTGTCATTCGGTGGCACGCTGCGCTCATCCACAAAGAAAAAGCCCAGCCGTTCCCACGGGACCAGCGCGCGATATGGCTTCGAGTCATCCGCCAGCAGATCGAAAATCGCCTTCGGCGTCGTGCCGCCGGAGAACGCCACGTTCACGTTATTGGCGATATCGATGGTCTTCGCGAACTCCGCCATCTTGTTCGCATAGTAAGCGGCGGCGCCTTCGGCAAAGGCATCACCGTTCTCGAACACCTGATATGTAACCGTCACTGGTTTAGGCACGCGTTACTCCTTGCGCCACGCGCGGCCATCGCGCCGCAGCAGGTCGTCCGCCGCCTTCGGTCCCCAGGTGCCGGCCGGATAATTTGGAAACGCCGTCGGCTTCCAGTCCGCCCACTGCTCCAGTAGCGGGGTTAGCAGCGACCAGGTCGCCTCCACGCCCTCGCGATGCGCAAACAGCGTTCCATCGCCGATCATCGCGTCCAGCAGCAGCCGCTCGTAGCCATTCGCCGAGTTGGTGCCGAAGGCCTCGGAGTAGTTGAAGTTCATGATTACCGGACAGACTTCCATATTCGGGCTCGGCACCTTCGCGCCAAAGCGCAGCGAAATGCCCTCATCCGGCTGGATGCGCATGCTGATGATGTTCGGCTGAATGTCGCTGCAGGTGCCCGACAGGTCCTTAAATAGCAACTGCGGCGGTTGCTTGAACTGGATCGCGATCTCCGTCGAGCGCTTCGCCAGCCGCTTGCCCGCCCGGATATAGAACGGAACGCCCGCCCAGCGCCAGTTCTCGATGGTCAGCCGCAGCGCCGCATAGGTCTCCGTGCTCGACTTGGGGTCCACGCGGTCTTCCTGCCGGTAGCCCTTCACCTCGGCGCCCTTCACCTTGCCCGGCCCATACTGCCCGCGCACCGTGTCTTCCACGTTGATCGGCTGGATCGCCTTCCATACCTTGATCTTCTCCCGCCGCAGCGCATCCGCGCCAAACGAGATCGGCGGCTCCATCGCCACAAATGACAGCAGCTCCATCACATGGTTCTGAACCACGTCGCGCAGCGCGCCTGCACTCTCGTAGAAAGGCCCGCGCCCCTCGATGCCAATCTCTTCCGCCGCCGTGATCTGTACGTGATCGATGTAGTTACGATTCCACACCGGCTCGAAAATGCCGTTGGAAAAGCGGAAGACCAGGATATTCTGCACCGTCTCCTTGCCCAAGTAGTGATCGATGCGGAAAACCTGCTCCTCGCGGAAGACTGCGTTCACGTCGTCGTTCAGCTTGCGCGCCGACTCCAGATCATGCCCAAAGGGCTTCTCGATAATGCAGTGCACCGTCCCCTGCTCAGGCTGCGCCATCTTATGGCTGCCCAGCTGCTCCATGATCTCGGCAAAATATTCCGGCGCCACTGCGAGATAGAACAGCCGGTTCCCGCGAGTGCCATGCTCCTGGTCAATCTTCTCGAGCAATTGCTGCAACGCCACGTAGCCTTCGTGGTCGTCGAAGTTCATCTGGTGATAACTCACCTTGCGAATGAACTCGTCCAGCTTGGCCTCGCCATCCTTCACGCCGCCAAACTCCGTGATGCCCGCGCGCATATCCTGGACAAAGCTGTCGCCCAGCGGCCGCCGCGCTACGCCCACCACGGCAAACTGCTGCGGCAGCAGGCCCGCCTGTTCCAGGTGGAACAGCGCCGGCAGCAGCTTGCGTTTGGTCAGGTCGCCCGACGCGCCAAAGATCACCACCACCGTCGGCTCCGGCGTGCGCTCCTGCGCCCGGCGCTGATTCAGAGTCGTCAGATCTACCTGTGCCTGTGTCACTGCTGCTGCCATCGCGTCCTCCTTGTTTGCTGCTCCACGTTCCCCATCTCTACTTCCTGTTCCTTATTCAGCTCAACAGCACGCCCAGCGCGTGCAATGCGTCCTTCAACGCCTCTTCACCCCGGTACTGAATCGCGTGCATGCCCACCTCGGCCGCCGCCGCACAGTTGTTCTCCCGATCATCCACAAACGCGCATTCCTCCGGCTTGAAGTGCAACATGGCCGTTCCCGCCTGGAATATCCGCGGCTCCGGCTTGCGCATGCCAATGTATGCGGAGCAGAAAAATCCATCGAAATATTGCTTGAGGCCGAACGTCTCGATGCGATAGTCATTCAGCGGTCCGGACTCGTTGTTCAGCATCGCCATCTTCAGCCCGCCATTTGCCGCTCCGTGATTCTCGCGGAGTGCGGCAATCACATTCCTTGCTCCGCCGGGCAGCCACTTCGACTGCGCCCGCACCGCCTCTAGAAACTCCGCCGGAGTAAAGCTGCGCTCTTTGAAGAAAACAGTCTCTTTCAGGAATTCGTCATCGCTGAGTTCGCCGCGCTCCCAGCGGTCGTTCGCGTCGGGGTGACGCGCCTCGTACTCCTCGCGCGGAATCGCAAATTGCCCGAGCACACGCGCGCGCTCCTCATGATCCCATCCATTGGTCAGCAGCACGCCGCCAATATCCCAGTAGATTGCGCGGATTTCCGGAGATGCGGTTGCCATGACGCTCGCGGTCGCTCGCTTGTATGCGTTTTTTGCTTTGTGGATGACGCGAGGGCCGCCGGGGAAGCAGCCCTCATCGTCTCGGATTTACCGCGTGCCCACCGGTTCCGGCGTACCCTTCTTCGAGGACGCCGTTGTCTCCCGCTCGTAGTTCTCCAGCAGCTTCTTCGCGCGCGCGTACACGCCGTCCGCATTGAAGCCCAGCTTCTCGAGCACGGTCGTGCCCGGCGCCGATGCGCCAAAGCGGTCCATCCCGATCACGTCGCCATGCCGTCCCACCCACTTCCACCAACCCAGCGGCGAGCCTGCCTCCACCGCCAGCTTCGGCAGATGATCCGGGAAGATCGAAGCCTTGTACGCCTCGTCCTGCTGCTCGAAGAGCCGCCAGCTCGGCATCGAGATCACCCGCGTCGGCGTGCCCTCGCCGCTCAGCCGCTTCGCCGCTTCGAGCGCCGGCCACACCTCGGCACCCGTCCCCACAATCAGCAGCTTCGGCGCATCGCTGCCTTTTTCGACGATGTACGCGCCCTTCGCGACGCCGCCCATCACATCCAGCTTCTTCGTATCCAGGATCGGCAGATCCTGCCGCGACAGCGCCATGAACGAAGGCGCCTTGGTCTCGAGCGCGACCTTCCAAACCGCCGCCGTCTCGTTTGCATCCGCCGGCCGCAGATCGATCAGGTTCGGTATCGCGCGCAGCATCATCAGCTGCTCTATCGGCTGATGCGTCGGCCCATCCTCGCCCAATCCGATCGAGTCGTGCGTGAACACAAACAGCGAATGCGACTTCATGATCGCGGCAATGCGCACCGCCGGCTTCGCATAATCCACGAAGTTGAAGAATGTCGATCCGTAAGGAATCAGGCCGCCATGCACTGCCATGCCGTTCACCATGGCGCACATGCCGAACTCACGCACGCCGAAGAACAGATTCCGTCCCGCCGGGTCCACATGGAAGTTGGCGCTGTCCTTGAAGATTGTTTTCGTCGACGTTGTGAGATCGGCGGCGCCGCCAAATACCTCCGGCACCACCTTGGCGAAGGCATTCATCACGGTATTGCCCGCGCTGCGTGTTGCTACCGGCTTCGCGCCCGCCTCAAATACCGGCAGCGACTTCTCCCATCCATCCGCCAGCTTCTGTTCGAACACTGTGCGGCGGAACTGCTTCGCCAGCTCCGGATTCGCCTGCTCGTACTTCGCGAACAGGTTCTTCCACTCCTGTTCTTCCTCGGCGCCCTTGTCCACCGCCTGCAGCCAATGCTTCGCCGCATCCTCCGGCACCCAGAAGGTCTTGTCCGCCGGCCAGTTCAGATTCTCTTTCGTCTTCTTCACTGCCTCGGCACCCAATGCCTCGCCGTGCGCCTTGTTCGTGCCCGCCTTGGGGCTGCCGTAGCCGATGATCGTCCGCACTGCGATGAACGATGGTTTGTCCTTGATCGCCTTCGCCGCCTCGATCGCCTCGCTGATCGCGTTCAGGTCGTTGCCGTCTTCCACGATCTGCGTGTGCCAGTGGTACGCGTCGAACCGCTTCAGCACATCCTCGGTAAAGGAGAGCTCGGTCGGTCCATCGAGCGAGATCAGGTTGTCGTCATAGAGCACGATCGCCTTACCCAGCCCCAGCGTTCCCGCCAGCGACGCCGCCTCGTGCGACACGCCTTCCATCAGATCGCCGTCGCCGCACAGGATGTACGTGTAGTGGTCCACCACATCGAAGCCCGGCTGGTTGTAGATCGCGGCCAGGTGCTTCTCTGCTGTCGCCATCCCAATGCCCATGGCAAAGCCCTGGCCCAGCGGACCCGTCGTCACCTCTACGCCGTCCGTGTCGCCAAACTCCGGATGTCCCGGTGTCCGCGAGTGCCACTGCCGGAAGCCCTTCAAGTCATCCACCGTGACGTCGTAGCCGGTCAGGTGCAGCACGCCGTACAACAGCGCCGACGCATGCCCGTTCGACAGCACGAAGCGGTCGCGGTTCGCCCACTTCGAGTTCTTCGGGTTGTGTCGCATGTACTTGTGGAAGAGCAGGTAGGCAATGGGAGCATCGCCCAGCGGGGCGCCAGGGTGGCCGCTGTTGGCCTTCTCCACGGCATCGACTGCCAGGAAGCGCAGTGCGTTGATCGCTGTTTGCTGAATATCACTCATGTGTGGGCTCGCCTCTCTTTCGCGATAGGTCGCGCTGTGGAATCACTCTCCTGCGCGTGCTGGATTCATCCGGGTTTCTTCGGGTTGCAGTGTGCTGGTGGCTATGCTGCTCCGGTCTATGGCTGCGGCGCCGCTCGCGGCGCATCTCTTTCACTGTACATGCTTCGGGCAAACCCGCTATGAACAGCCGGGCCACGCAGATTTTGTCTCAGTTTCCCTCTCTAGTGAGGATGCAGGAATCCCCGTGAGGATACCGCCGTCTCCAGTTCGCCTGCACCGTTCATGCAGCAGGCCCTCCTTTATCGCTCCACAATCACCGAATAATTCCGCCCCTCCCATGCGCCGCGCTCCGGCCAATACAACGTGAATTCCAGCCGGTCCCCTGCTCCTGGCGCGGCGTCCGCGTAGAAGCCGCATGAGTCCACCGCGGTTGCCCGCATCGTCTCCTCGGTTTTCCAGCCATCCGCGCTCCAGCGCAGCTCAAAGATTTCGTCCCCCTCGACGCGCAGCCGTTTCTTCGCTTCCATCCGTGCCACCTGCCGGTCGCGCCGCCATACCTCGATCGTGCCCCGCGCGCGTGGCGTGGCGTAGCGCTCGGCCACTGCGTCCAGCCGGTCGAAAACGTGCTGGTCCGTCGCCGACCGCAGCAGCTTTATGTACTCCGCATGCGCCCACACCAGCGGCATCGCAGAACCCGTCGGCCGACCCGGCCGCATCCCGCACTCCGGCATGTCCTCCTTGTCCCACACCTGCTCCGGCAGCATGCCGCCCGGCGAGCAGAAGCCCTCGATCGTCTTGATCAAGGGAGAGATGTCCCGGCCTGCCGCCAGCTCGTAGTGCGCCCGTTCCCCGGTTAGCAGCGGCCAGCAGGAGCCCTGTCCCCAGCCGTCGAACGGCGCCCCATCGGGATGATTCCCATAGCCGTCGTGGTTGTAGCGTCGGTAGCCCGGCCCCTGCGGCAGTTCCCGACGCAGAATTGCGTCCGCCACCTTCACCGTCGCCACCACAATCGGATCGTCCGGCCGGCGCAGCCCATGGCGCACCAGCTCAAGGAAGCCGCCATCCACAATCTCGCGCGCCTCAAACGCGTATTGCTCCCCCGGCGCGCGATTGGCCAACGTCACCAGCTCCGTGCCCGGCCCCATGTGCATGCATGGCTCCGCGCCCGCTGCCTCGGTCGGCCGAATGCGCATGTAGTGCTGCTTCACTTCCGGCACCAGCACGCCGTCGTTGGTCGCCGTCCAGTCCTCCAGGTGCGACTCCAGCCAGTCCGCCTGCTCCTCCAAAAACGTCGCCAGCTCCGGCTCGTGCCGCGACCGCACCATCTCCGCCGCACCAATCAGCGCCGCAATCACCACCGCCAAGGTCGACGGCGAATACCCCGCGCACTCCTCCCAGCGCTCCTGCTGGGTTATCGGCGCATGCCGCACTAGGAATCCGGCAGCCCGCTCCACAAACGGCAGCGCATCGAATTCGCCCAGCGCATCCAGCTTCCACAGCCGGTAGGCCAGCAGGATAGGAAACGCCGTCTCATCCAGTTGCACGCCGGACCAGTACGGCGCGCCATTCACCCAGAAGTTCTGCGGAAATCCGCCATCCGTCTTCTGCGTGCACGCCAGGTAGATCAGCGCGCGCATCGCGCTGTTCGTCCGCCCCGCGGCCAGCAGCGCCGTCGTCGTCTGGCACATATCCCGCGTCCACACCAGGTGATAACCGCCCAGATCGCTGTCGCCTTTCGACTGCCCCCACGGAATCGACGCCGACGCAATAAAGGCGCCCGCGAAAGTCTTGTCCTCATGCGTCAGCAGCACGCCGTAGCTGGCCTTCAGCAGCTTGCCGCCATCCTCTGACGCGCTCGCCAGGTCCACCCGCGCCTTCACCCGCTCCCATTGCTCGATGAAGCGCTCCATCTGCAGATCGAACGGCATATTCAGCGCGCCCGTGGTTCGCGTCAGCGCCGAGTGCGCCCCCGAACCGAACCCCACCGCCAGGACAAACTCCGGATTTTCCGCGATATTGATCTCGCCCGTCAGGGCAATGTTGCCGTCCGTCGCCGACCCGTAATGCCACTCCATGCCGTAGTGCCGCGTCACGTCCTGGTAGCCGTCGCTCGTTCCAACGAAGCCGCAGCTCGCATTCGCGAAGCCGCAATCCACTGACATGGCCAGCGCCGAGCCGTTCTTCCATCCCAGCAGCACCCGCCGTCCCGCCACATCCAGCACGTGCCCGTTGTTGTTCGCGCCACCCCCGTCCAGGTGCGGCGCCAGCAGCGCATATGCCTTGAGCTTGCGCAACAGGGCGGCATCGCCCGAGAACTTCACCCGAATCAGCAACACCGGCGCATGCGGATCGCTGATGATCTCCTTTGAAATGCTGTAACGCCCCTCGGGATCGCTGTTCATCATCCCCACCGCCGGCGCCGTCTTCGAGAGATAGCTGAATTTGTGCCTCAGGTCGCGCTTTTCTTCGTGGACGAAGCTCTCGCCGTCCGTGACCAGAAACTCCAGGTCGCGCACCTGCGGCTTGTCAATGGTCGGGTTATAGATCTCGTTGATCGTCCCGTGCGAGGTCGTCCACCAGATCTTGCTCGAGGTCGAATACGCCGTCCCTACAACCGACTTCTGGCTCGACGTCCACCGCGGCTCGAGCCCCGGTGCCCCCGGTGCCTCCCCCTTCCCATCGATCCACCGGTACATCCCATGCTCTTCAGCCACCAGTTCCCCCAAGCCTGAACATCCTCAGGCCTCGCGATCACGCCTCACCACAATAAGCGCAAAAAAATTACCGCCCGTTTAAGACGCACCCGACCGGGCTTCGGATACAACTCCCGATAAAACAAAGATCTCTGGCTGGTCTCTGGCCGCAGAGACTCAAAAGCTAGAGGCTAGGAGCTGGAGGCTAGAAGCTGCAATTACAACACCTGCGTATTCGCATCCGGGTCCGGCCGGAAGCTGCACTCGCGCATCGCGTGCTGCACCTCCCGGTTCTTCATGAAGAACTCCCACACCGACCCCGTCCGCAGATTCTCCGCCATCAGCAGGCCAATCCCCACATCGATCCCGATCACGTCCTCGGCAAACCACCCCGCCTTCGGCTGAAACGCATCCACAAAGCCGTAGCGCTGATACACGCGCTCCTTGTAGCGGTCCCGCATGTTCAGCAGCACGTGGGCGCACTCCGCCGGCAGAAAGACCACCGAGCCCGCACACGCGCACGGCACCACCGTTCCGTCCGGCTCGCCCATGGTCGGAGGCCCGCCCCATACCCGATAGCCCATCCGCGAATCCGACGCGCTGATCCCCCACATGTTCTCGTCTATCCAGGGAAACTTCTGCCCCTGCACCAGGCACCACAGCTGATGCGCCCGCGTGGCCGCAATCGAGTTGGTGAAGTAGTTTGCGTGCTTGTCGCGAATATCGCGATAGTCGACCCAGGCCTGGGGATACTGATGGATGAACAGCGGCGCCACCCCGGTGATGTAATCGATCCCGCCATAGGGCACAATCGGCCGCTGCAGCGCCTCCCAGCTAGCCGCCGTGATCGGATGTGTCGGGGACGCAATCGCCAGCAGGTACATCGTCGTCAGCTCGGCATAAATATCCCAGCGGTGCTTCAGGAATCCCTGCTCCGGCAGCCAGCCCATCGAGAGCGTGTCGCCGCCATTCAGCATCCACTGCCAGTCCACGCGCCGGTAGAGCGTCGTCGCCAGATTCTCGATCCGCTTGTTGCCTTCGAAATACGCCCGGCAGTGCAGAATGCCGCACAGCAGCAGCGAGGTGTCGATCGACGAAAGCTCGGAATTGAACATCCGCTTCCCGCTCTCGATGTCGATGAAGTGATACAGGAACCCGTGCTCGTGTGGGCACTCATTCAGCAGATAGGCCAGCGTCTTCTCCACCCGCTGCTCGCAGTCCATCGGCCGCAGATAGTGCCGCTTGTGCGCAATGCACATCGCGCTCAGCCCGAAGCCGGTCGACGCAATCGATGCCGCACGGCTCAGCGAGCGCCCATTGGAAGGCGCGCGGTCCCGCACCAGCCCCGTCTTCGGATGCACTTCATTGAAGAAGAAGTCGCAGTTGCGACCCTCCATGTCATCCAGCAGGTCTTCGGCCGCCTTCGGCACCTGGGTCAGCGGGCGGTTGATGAATACCCCCGGCGGATGCCGGTACTGCTCCGCCGCCTGTTCCTGCGGCTTCGGCGCCGCATTGCCGGCCGGCACCTGCGGCTGGTTCTGCAAAGCGTCCGCGATCGTCGCGGGAGCGCTCAGGGCAAGCATGCCGGCTGCGCCAGCCTCGCGCAGCAAATCGCGTCGGGTTATGCGTGGTCGTGCCAAATGGAAAGGGTTTTACTCTTCCGGCTCTACTCCTCTTTAGACTCGCACGGAATCTCTCATCCTTGCAGCTTCGCCTGACCTTCGACTCTCTCTCGTGGAACCTCCCGGCCCCACGCTGCATCCATACTCGTGTATACAGAATTTGCCCGCCTGCCCGTCTCCCATTCCCCGCTGTTCCGTCAGCTCGGAGCCGGACACGGCATTGACAAGTCGTATCCCCGGCCGCATTTTCTCCGGCCTAACCACCAGTCCATGACTGAGGAGGACACACCGTTGGCTTACGAAGTTCCACCATTGCCCTACGACTACGCCGCACTCGAGCCGCACATCGACGAAGCCACCATGAAGCTGCATCACGACAAGCATCACGCCGCCTACGTGCAGAAACTCAACGGCGCGGTCGAGAAGCATCCTGAGCTCGGCAATCAAACCCCCGAAGAGCTGATCAAGAATCTATCCAAGGTCCCCGAAGATGTCCGCGGCATCGTCCGCAACAACGGCGGCGGCCACCTCAACCACTCCATGTTCTGGGAGATCATGAAGCCCAAGGGCGGCGGCGATCCCACCGGCCCCATCGCCGACGCCATCAAGAAAGACTTCGGCAGCTTCGAAGAATTCAAGAAGCAATTCGAAGAAAAAACCGCTGCGCAGTTCGGTTCGGGCTGGGGCTGGCTGGTGTGGAGCGGAGGCAAGCTCTCCGTCGTCACCACCCCCAACCAGGACAACCCCATCACCGAAGGCAAATACCCCGTCCTCGGCAACGACGTATGGGAGCACGCCTACTACCTCAAGTACCAGAACAAGCGCCCCGACTACCTCAAGGCCTGGTGGAACACCGTCAACTGGGACAAGGTCAACGAGCGCTTCGCCAAAGCCCAAAAGAGCTAAGCAATATCAGCAGTGCCACAAACGGGTGCCCCATCCTGACGAAGTTAGGGTGGGGTACTTGTTTTTGAGGCCCACAAACCGGGCTCCACATGTCGCGTTTGAGATGTGGGTCGCAATTCAGTCGCGAAGCACTCCGTTTAACATTCCAGCCGAAGCGCCGTAGGCGCGGAGTAGAGGGATCTGCTTTTACCCATCCCGTGGCTTATAAATCGATCCATGGAACAGAATCTGCAGCACACAACAGCACTCCTAACCCGCACCCCAGCCGTCCTCAACGCACTCCTCCGTGATCTCCCGCAAGCCTGGACACACAACAACGAAGGCGAAAGTACCTGGAGCCCTTTCGAGATCGTCGGCCATCTCATCCACGGCGAACGCACCGACTGGATGGCACGCGCAAAGATCATCCTCGAATTCGGCGAGACCAAAGCCTTCGAGCCCTTCAACCGCGAAGCCTTCCAACGCGAGAGCCGAGACAAATCGCTCTCGCAATTGCTGGACGAATTTGCTCAACTCCGCGCAGAAAACCTCGACCAACTGCGCGCCTGGAATCTCCAGCCGAAGGATCTCGCGCGCCGCGGCCGCCACCCCGCCCTCGGCGTCGTCACCTTGTCACAGCTACTCGCAACCTGGGTCGCCCACGACCTCACCCATCTCCACCAAATCTCCAGAGTGATGGCCCACCAATACCGCGAAGCCGTCGGCCCCTGGAGCAAATTTCTCGGCGTCCTCGAGTGCTCAGGACACAGTGCTTAGCAATCCAGGCAATCGCTTCGAGGTTTTCTTCTGAACAATCCATAACCGACTCGTGTACGCTTGCCTGGCGCTCCCGACCAGCCCCCAATCCTCGCCGAGATCTCGCGCTCATCCAACAGCTCGCCAAGGGGGAAATATGCCATCCGTACTGATCACTGGCACCAGCAAGGGAATTGGTTTGGAAACCGCGCTCGCGTTCGCCCGCGCTGGCCACCAAGTCCACGCAACCATGCGCAACCCGTCACAGTCGCC